>JBCKUK010000010.1:0-43027 GCA_038924905.1 Methylophilaceae bacterium
TGAAAGTGAAAATATAATTTCAATTATACCGGACGAACTTAAGGCTGAATGGCGCAAGATTGCCTTCTCCACTCGAGTACATTGATCGAATAACAATTTCGAAAAGACAATGCGTTGTAATGAAGTCCTAGAGTCAAACTTGGATCAAAGTACATTGACTTAACAGAACATGCTGCTACTTTATTCGCTGTAGACCCCGTTGGCCACCCAAACTACCCCACCTGAGATCGGCATAGGCGCACGATAAGGCGTCATTTTCGACGCTGTCAGGGAATCGTTGGCAGGACGTTATCTTTCGCTCTCGAATTAACCGAGGGGGAAACACTCGCCATGATTGATGGCGATGAACCAAACGACGACCAAGCTGTGTTGCTTGCTCATGGCATGGAGAACTTGGTTGGCGTGCTTGGCGCGGTTCTTTGAGGTCGTCACGGAAATGAGCAAACTGCCGGACGCCGAGCGGACTGCTGTGCTGCAGGCCGCTGTTGAGGGCGGGCGCAAGGACATCGCCGAACGCTAATAATGCTCTGGCCCTCAGCGCATGTTATGTTGTCTTCCTGCGCGCCACGATAACGCCATCCCGAGTCGGATTGATGAAAGTGTCAAATTCAGGATCATTAAAAATGAGCCGGTTGTGCTCAAGAATTGCTTCGGTCCAGCCGGGGACAATATCCACATAATCTTCCACTGCGACTCGTCCGTGCCAAAGTACATTGTCCGCAATGTAAAGACCACCGGGACGCAGCCGGCTTTTAGCCATTTGCCATACTGCGGGGTAGTCTCCCTTGTCGACATCGTTGTAGCAGATATCGAATAGTCCGTCGGTCTCAGCAAAAATCTCCTGCGCCAGGCCGACGCGGAAATCAACTCTATCCCATAAACCTGCTGAATTGAGATATTGTTTAGCCTGCTCTCTGTTGAGAGGGTCGCCGTCGCTGCAAATTACTTGTCCTTCCGGGCCTGCCGCTTTTGCAAACCAATAGGCTGAGTAGCCATAACCGCTGCCAAACTCGAATACTCGTTGCGCATTGACCGTCTTCGCCAGAGTCTCAAGAAAAGCGCCAACTAAGCGGCCAACGATGGGAAAATTATTTTTCTGCGCCAGCGCTTCCATCTCTGTCAGCACCGGATGATCGGTTTGATTCAGTAATCCGCGCATGTAGTTTTCTATGGCGGGATTGACCGGATTTAATACAGTGGGATTTGCAATAGTTGGGGATTGCATCTTGGCCATTATCGATCCCTCCAGGAAGATAGAAATCTCAACTTCTTTTCGTTTTTAACTTTACGCTCAACTAGCACAGCTGGTCAATTTTAAACTAGCGCCAACACCCCAATGACAATGCGGCGTTTAAGGTGGCATATTTAGCGATGTTGCAAGCCTCCAAAAAATGGACGATGCCACTTAAGGATTGGAAGGCTACGCTGAATCGTTTTAGTATTGAATTGGGTGACAGAGTGCCTCCCTTAAATTAATGCACTCAATCAGCATTTACACAGAATTATTTACAGGGTCGATTCTTCCGCTAATTGACGCTGAATTTCATGATCAAAATTATCAATCGCGAGGGAGATATTTATCGTCATTTCATCCAGCAATGCGACGGCTTCCTCATCAAAAGCATCAATCTGCTCATGGTAGACGGTGAGTACGGCAAACGGCTTGCCGCCACGCTGGATTGGGAATGCGACTAAGGAGTTAAAACCATATTTGGCAGCCCGCTCCCGCCAGAGTACGGTTCTTGGGTCAGTAGCGAAGTTGTTGACGATGACAGCTCGGTCCTCGCGCAGCGCCGTACCAGCAGGCCCACGCCCTTCTGCTACGTCAGCATGCGAAGAGATAGCCAAGCCATCCAGATAGTCCCGCCCCTCACCATAGCTGGCAACTGGCATAATCATGCCGCTCTCTTCATTTAATTGGCCAATCCAGGCCATTTTCATGCCGCCAAATTCGACGGCAGTGCGACACACCAGCGGAAACAGTTCTGCTTGCTGTGTCATGCGCACAATAGCCTGATTGGCTTCGCTGAGGGCTTGGTATAGTTGCGATAGGCGCTTCACACTTGCCTCCGCCGTAGCTACATTCGCCAGGGGCAGCGAAAGGGTTTTTTCCTCACGCACGTCCTGCGCCAAGCTTACTGTGCTCGTAACAAGCATCGTCATAATCAAACTTATCTTGCACACGTTAATCATGGTTACAGTGGACCCCTCCGTCAAGACAGAAATCAGCCTGGTTTAAGCTGTACTGTCCACTTCTACGCAGCTGCATGGCGCTGCCCCATTCTTGCTAAATTTATCCACTATCCTTGCGCCGCCGTAGCTTCCCGTCGCATACACCTCTTCTGGCGTCCGGTTGCCTAACGACTGATGCGGCCGTTCGCCATTGTAAAACACGAAGTATTCCGTCAGTCCCATCATCAGATCCAGCGGGCGGGCGTAGCCCTTCAGATACACGTCTTCGTATTTCACGCTGCGCCATAGCCGTTCAACAAAGATGTTGTAAGGATAGGAATTTCAATGGCACTTCGCGCAGTATCGCACTCCCAGCAAACTGAAGTCAATCGAAAAGCTGTGCTTGTTAGCCCCAAGTAGTAATGTCCCCTTTCTCCCAAATAGAAATGTCCCCTTGAGATTACGTTGAGTAAACTCAGCGCCTGTTAAAACCGCAGAGGCGGGCATTTTTGAATGGACCTGATGATGAGTCAAAAAGAAGGGAAACGGGCGCAGATTATGGAGCTACTTGAGGCAGGCAAAATTGATCAGAAAGAGGCTGGGGAACGGTTCAAAGAAAACTGAGAAAACTGGGGTCAATGTGAAGTTTCAAAACTGGCAAAACTGGAGTGCGGCGGCTTGCCGCCGCTTTAGAAAGCGGGAGCAAACTCCCGCACTCCAAAAATTGTTGACGACGAACAGAGTATCTACTTCTGCGCCTTCACAATACTCATCGCCGCCGCCACCAGTCCGCCCATGTCGGCCAGGTTGCCGGGCAGGATGAGGGTGTTGCCTTGCTTGGCAACATTGCCAAAAGCCTCCACATATTTTTCCGCGACCTTGAGGTTGACCGCGTCCATGCCGCCGGGAGACTGGATGGCTAGTGCGACCTGCTGGATAGCCGTAGCGGTAGCTGTGGCTACGACCTTGATGGCCTCTGCTTCGCCATTGGCAGCGTTGATCACCGCCTGTTTTTCGCCTTCGGAACGCTGGATAAATGCCTCGCGCTCGCCGGTGGCAATGTTGATCTGCTCCTGCTTGCGTCCTTCGGAGGAGGCAATCAACGCGCGCTTCTCCCGCTCCGCCGTGATCTGCGCCTGCATGGCGAGGAGAATTTCCTTGGGCGGCACCAAATCCTTAATCTCGTAGCGCAACACTTTCACCCCCCAACTGGCGGCGGCTTCGTCCAGGGCTGCGACCACGGTGCGGTTGATTTCGTCGCGCTCCTCGAAGGTCTTGTCCAATTCCATCTTGCCGATGGCCGAGCGCAGGGTGGTCTGGGCGAGCTGGGTGATCGCGCTGAGATAATTGCTGCTGCCGTAGGAAGCCAGCTTGGGGTCGGTCACCTGAAAATACAGAACGCCGTCCACTTGCAACTGGGTATTGTCCTTGGTGATGCAAATCTGGCTCGGCACGTCCAGCGGGACTTCCTTGAGCATGTGCTTGTAGGCGACCCGGTCTATGAACGGTATCACAGGTCTCAAACCGGGCTCCAATGTTGCGTGAAAGCGACCCAGGCGCTCGACTACCCAGGCATGCTGCTGCGGCACTATATTGAACGTCTTGATGACAAAAATGCAGACTACAATCAAAGCCAAAATATATAGCGCGTTTTCCATATTCCCTCCTTTACAGTTACGATTTATGCTGCGTTAAAACCAACTTTGAGCCGCGTATTGCCTTGATGTAGAACACTCCATCGCGCGCCATGCCGGCAGATTCGGGCTCCGCATCCCATTCGGCGCCACGGTAAAACACCCGTGCCGACCCATCCTCACGCCAGGTAATGACCTGCACAGATTGTCCGATGTCCAGGCTCTGGTTGACTGCTGCGCGACCACGGACGCTTCTCATCCTGCTCACCAGCAGTGTGCCAATGATGCCCGCCACCGCACTGAACGCGAGCTGCCATGGCACACTCACTCCGAGTAGCGCCGCTACACCCCCTGCACCCAGGGCGAGCGCCAGCACCAGCATATAAAACGTACCCGTCGCCATTTCCAGCCCCAGCAACACCAAGGCCAGCACAAACCAATAAATGTAAGACGCCATGATTCCTCCCCGATAACTCCTGCGCAACTCTAACACGCAGGCGTCTCGCCCGCGCTCCTCAATCCTCGCGCCGTTCGATCAACATCGCATCACCATAGCTGAAAAAGCGATATTCTTTTCCCACTGCGTGTCGGTAGGCGGAGAGCAGCGCTTCCGTGCCGCGGAATGCACACACCAGCATCAGCAGAGTGGATTTGGGCAAGTGGAAATTGGTGAGCAGCACGTCCACCACCTTGAAGTGGTAACCCGGTGTGATGAAGATATTGGTAAGGATAGGAATTTCAACGCCACTTTTTGAAGTATCCCGTGCTTTTCAGACGTAGTCAATCTGGGAATTTGTGTCGAAGAACCTGAAAACCCGCCCCTGCTTGCCCGTTGTGCGCATCTGGTGTCACATACGCATCAGAAATTTGCCTCTCACGTAACCACAGGCACGAGTTATTTCTGACGAGCGGTTGCTCGTCTTCCTACCATGCCACGCGTTGATCGAACTCGTAGTCCGGCGCCGGTTGCACCTGCGGATCGCTCTCGCCAGACTCGCTGCCCTGCATTTCCCACAGCGGTGGCCCGCGTGCTTTCGCCAGACGGGGTGGCGAGGTCGATTCGCCCAGATGGCCAAGAATCTCCCGGATCACCGCCGCTTCGGTGACGAAGGCGATGATTCGCATCTTGCCGCCACAGTGAGCTAGACCCGATTTTGTGGAGGGGCAAGTTGATGATATTTTATCAACTTGTTAGGAGGCGCCTATTTAACGTTACAAATTCACTGGTGTAACCCTTGTCTTCTCGGCGGTTGAACGTAACCTTATACGACTTTTGAGGTCAAAGGTGGTTAATCCGTCTTTTGTAAAGCTTATTACACTTTAATAGTGTTTGGTATTTTCTAGGAAACGCAATGCACAAATTACTAATTGTTATCTCTTTCGCTTTCCCCTTGTTCGCATCAAGCGCTAATGCAGCAGAGTTTGATATGCGTCCAGGTTTGTGGGAAATCACAACCACATCCGATTTGTTGCTGTTAGCGCCACATATCCCACCAGAGCAAATGCAAAACATCAAAGATTTAGCAAAAGTGTACGGGGTTGATATGCCAGATATTGAAAATGGCACAGCAATATCTCAGGCATGCATCACACAAGAAATGGCGAACCAAAAAACCCTACCTATTTTTTATCAAGAACATTTGGGCTGCACATCTAAAAATGCAAGCCGCAATGGTAACCGCTATGAAGTAGACTTTATATGTGACAGCGCACACCTTAAAGGCAATGGCACTGCACAGGGAAATTTGACTAGTGCAGAGGGTTTTTCGGGTCAAACCAAATTTAATGGCCTTATGCAAGGCAACCCAGTGAATGAGACAGCGGATATTAGTGGAAAATGGATGGATGCGAGTTGCGGAACGGTAAAGCCGCTATAGATGACCGGCACCATCGCGGGCACGGGAAAACGAACATCAGCAAAGTAAACTAATGGAGGCGCATAATGGCGAATAGGTGGACACAGGAACGACGGAGCGCAAGCCAGGGGCGGTTTCTTGCCGCTGGCGCTCTGTCCGATACCACTGCACTAGCCCGGCGCGGTGCTTGCGCATTTCCTTTTTTGCAAGCGGCGTGATGGGCGGTAAGACGGGCTGTTACAATCGCACCATACCCCTCAAGTGCGATGTATCTGTTGGTATATTTGTTGGTATAAATGAAAAACCAAAGCTGTACATCTAGGGTTAATGCGGATTACTGCGTTAAGTATGGCTGACACCGCATACTTGACCAGAAGGAAAATCACTGCCCATCGACCGGCAGATCATCCGGCGCTTGCCCTGGTTATGTCATAGATCACGTTAAGCCATTGAAGCGGAGCGGGGCTGATGATCCTAGTAATATGCAATGGCAGACAAAAGAGGATGCTAAGGTTAAAGACAAAACGGAATAGGGAGCCAACATTCTGCTGCATAATCCAGTTGACTTGCCCCCACTAATCCGGACGGTAAAAGGGTCAGAAAATAGCCACAGCAATTTATCTGTATATCCCTTTGTATATCCCTTTACGGATATAAATAAAAAAGACCTACAGTAATTATATGTAAGTCTTTGTTTATATTGGTCGGGACGACAGGATTTGAACCTGCGACCCCTTGTCCCCCAGACAAGTACGCTACCAGGCTGCGCTACGCCCCGAACCGCTCATGAGCATAGTTACAAACTCACAGCAAGGCGGAATTATAGCGGAAAACTAGCAGGAAAGCTGATTGAAAAACCAGCGAAATAGCTTAGTGGGCGGTCGAATTAAGCAGGCTAACCAGCTCGCGCAATTCAGTGCGCACAGCGGAGAAATCAAACTCTGCCATGGCGTCATTACCTATTCTGGCTGGCTGATGATTTTCAGCTGCCGCAGCGTGGCCTCTTACCGCGTGCTCTTCAAGACGATTGCGCGCACCGCTGATGGTAAAGCCCTGCTCATAAAGCAGCTCACGAATACGCCGAATCAATAAAACTTCGTGGTGTTGGTAGTAACGGCGATTGCCGCGACGCTTGACCGATTTGAGCTGAGTAAACTCCTGCTCCCAATAGCGCAGCACATGCGGTTTTACCCCGCAAAGTTCGCTCACCTCACCAATGGTGAAGTAGCGCTTGGCGGGGATAGGCGGCAGCTGAACCTTATGCATTGGCTCCGGCATAAGCCTCTTCTACCTTGCTTTTAAGTTTTTGACTGGCATGGAAAGTAACCACACGGCGCGCGGTAATCGGTATTTCTTCACCAGTTTTAGGGTTGCGGCCTGGGCGTTCGGATTTTTTACGTAACTCAAAATTCCCAAAGCCTGAGAGCTTCACGGAATCGCCCGCTTCAAGCGCGGTGCGAATCTCTTCAAAAAATGCTTCCACCATATCTTTGGCTTCACGTTTATTTAAACCAACTTGCTCAAACAGCAAATCGGTCAAATCAGCTTTTGTTAATGTCATTTAAATCTTTCAGCTACGTAATTGAGCGTCATGCTGACGCGCTATCGAATTTAGCAGTTTAGCCATCACTTCATCGGCTTCTGCATCTGTTAAAGTTTTTTGAGTATCTTGCATAAGCACAAGAAATGCAAGACTTTTTTTGTTTTCTGCGATACTTTCCCCACGATAAACATCGAATAATGCAATCTCGCTCACCAGCGGAATTTTCTCTGCCAGCATGGTATCAATGAGTGCCTGAACCGGTATTTTTTCATCCACAATCACGGCCACATCGCGACGTACCGGCGGAAACTTCGGAACTTCTGCATATTGCGGCAAGTTACGCCTTAATAGTGGCTCGCTATCCAGCTCGAATAACACTGTATTACGCGGTAATTGGTAATGCTGCTGCCACCTGGGGTGCAGTTTGCCAAGCCAGCCTATGGCTTTGCCATCCAGCATCACTTGCGCAGATTGCCCGGGGTGCAACGCCGGGTGCTGGGCTGCAACGTACTCTGCACGCCCACTGGTCAGATTATCCACTTCGGCTTTAGCGTCAAAGAAATCAATCTCACGCGCCGTAGCGCCCCATTGCTCAGGAACAACGTCGCCATAGGCCAGACCCGAAATACGGTTGACTTCGCTATAACCATCCCTGGTTTTGAAATAGGCCGCGCCTATCTCAAATAAACGCATGCGCTCCTGTTTGCGGTTCAGGTTATAAACCAGCGTATCCAGCAGCCCGCCCCACAGCATGGAACGCATTACGCTCATATTGCTGGCAATGGGGTTCTTGAGCACAATCGGTGCAGTATTGCCGAGCAAACCACGCTCCCAGCTTTCGTCTACAAAACTGTAGCTGACAATCTCATGATAGCCGCTGGCGGCCAAAGCATCGCGCAAACAGGCACGGTTAAGCGGAGTTTCAGAGACTGGCAGCATGAGCAAATCCGCGTGTGGTGCGATGGCCGGAATATTGTCATAACCATGCAGACGCGCAATTTCTTCGATTAAGTCCTCTTCGCGGCTGATATCGAAACGATAGCTGGGCGGCGTAACTTCAAACACATCTGCCGTTTTCTTGTATTGAAGCCCAAGCCGATCAAACAGTTTGATTACAGTAGCCGCATCCATGGGGATGCCGAGCACAGCAGTCAGACGCGAGAGACGCAAGCGCACCGGCTTGCGTTCAGGCAAAGTACCTATCACTTCTGTCACCGGGCAGGCTTCACCACCACATATTTCCTGTATCAAGGCAGTTGCGCGCTCCAATGCAAGCCGCGTATTGCCATAATCCACACCGCGCTCAAAACGGTAGGAAGAATCAGTACTAAGCCCCAGGCGGCGGCCTTGGCCTGCGATTACGGCAGGACTAAAAAAAGCACTTTCGAGGAATATATCAGTCGTGGTATCAGATACCGCAGTCGGTGCACCACCCATAATCCCCGCCAGCGCGACAGCACCGCTGTTATCGGTAATCACCAGCATATCAGGCTGCATCTCAACCAATTGCTCATTGAGTAAACTCAGTTTTTCATTCTTTTTTGCAAAACGTACACGAATATCGCCCTGCAGCTTGGCCGCATCGAAAGCGTGTAGTGGCTGCCCAGTTTCCAGCAATATGTAGTTGGTTATATCAACAATAGCGCTGATGCTGTGCAAACCGCTACCTTCAAGACGACGTACCATCCAATCCGGTGTTTTGGCCTGCGCCTTGACGCCATTGACCAGACGGCCGCAGTAACGTGGGCAGGCTGCTGGTTCATCAACTTGCACCTGCTTTTGCGCACTGCCCTTTACCACCACCGTAGTGGTTTCCGGCAATTTAAGTGTCGCACCGGTAATCGCCGCCACTTCGCGTGCAATACCGCTGATGCTCAGGCAATCGCTGCGATTGGGCGTAAGCTTGAGGGCAAGCAGCGTGTCATCAGCAACAGGTCCCATGCCTTCAACCTCAAGACCAGCCATAGTTAAGGCGTGTGCCAGCTCCTCGCTATTCAGCGAAGGATTCACATATTCACGTAGCCATTTTTCTGAAAATTGCATATTGGTTTAATTAAACTGCTTCAAGAATCGCAGGTCGTTTTCAAAAAACAAACGCAGGTCATTCACGCCATAACGCAGCATGGTCAGGCGCTCTATGCCCAAGCCGAAAGCAAAGCCACGGTATTTCTCGCTATCAATGCCCACATGGCGGAACACTTCCGGATGCACCATGCCGCAACCGCCAATTTCCAGCCAGCCGCCGTTCCAGCTTATATCCATCTCGGCTGAGGGTTCGGTAAAGGGGAAAAATGATGGGCGGAAACGCACTTGCAAATCGTCGCGCTCAAAAAAACGTTGTAGAAAATCCTGCACCACGCCCTTGAGGTTGGCAAAGCTGATATCTTCATCCACCCACAGTCCCTCAACTTGATGAAACATAGGCGAATGCGTCGCGTCGGAATCCATGCGGTAAACGCGGCCCGGCGCAATAATCTTGAGCGGTGGCGATTTCTTGTTTTTCAGGCTGTTTTGCATGTAATGCACCTGCACTGGTGAGGTGTGGGTACGCAATACATGGCCGTCATCCACATAAAATGTGTCATGCATGGCGCGTGCCGGGTGGTCTTCAGGGATATTGAGCGCGGTAAAATTGTAAAAATCGGTTTCGATTTCCGGGCCTTCAGCCACTTCAAAACCTATCGAGCGGAATAGCTCCTCAACGCGCGACAGGGTCAATGAAACCGGATGCAGCCCGCCCTTTCCTTGGCTGCGTGCAGACAGGGTAACGTCAAGCGCTTCGCCTGCCAATTGCTGTGCTTGTTCCGCATTCAAGATCGCATCGCGACGTGCTTTCAGCGCGTCTTCAATCGCTTGCTTGGTCAAGTTGATGGCCGCACCGGCAGCAGGACGCTGTTCTGCGGAAAGCTTGCCCAGGCTTTTGAGTGACCCTGTCAGCAAGCCAGTCTTGCCAAGATACTTGGCTTTTATCTGCTCCAGCTCAGTGATTGATGCACAAGTAGCGAAATCGCGTTGTGCATCAATAATAATTTGTTCTGAATTTTGCATGCTATCTGTCATAGGCTGAATTATGCCGTAAAAAGAGGAGGCCGCAGCCTCCTCTTTTCAAAATTACTAACTAAGCAGTGAAAGCCCCAGATTTGGAGAGGCCATCCTTGGCCATTTCAACAAACTTGGCGAAGGCTGGCTTATCAAATACGGCTAAATCAGCCAATACTTTGCGGTCCACCTCAACAGCAGACTTCTTCAGGCCGTTCATAAAACGGCTGTAGGTCAGGCCGCACTCACGGGCACCCGCGTTAATACGCGCTATCCACAGTGTACGGAATTGACGCTTCTTTTGACGACGGTCGCGATAGGCATATTGCCCCGCTTTCATCACCGCTTGTTTGGCAATACGGTATACGTTTTTACGACGACCACGGTAACCTTTGGCTGCGTCTAAAACATTTTTATGACGCGCTCTGGCGGTAACGCCACGCTTGACTCTAGGCATGTCTTCTCTCCTATCGGGTTGGCATCATGGCGCGAACGCGATGAGCATCAGTTGGGGAAATGATCGCCGTGCCGCGCAGTTTGCGCTTTTGCTTGGTGGTCTTCGTGGTGAGGATGTGACGCAGATGCGAGTGGGTACGCTTGATCTTGCCGTTTCCCAGGAACTTGAAGCGCTTTTTGGCGCCGCTCTTGGTCTTCATTTTTGGCATTTTGTTCTCCTTATGAAATGAGCGATCGGGCATGCCATTCAGGCCACGTCGCTACATATTTAACAACTACTACAACTAAAACTTCTTATTTTGGCTTCTTGTGAGGTGCAATCACCATCACCATCTGCCTTCCTTCCATGCGGGGAAACTGCTCTACCACCGCATGTTCCTGCAAATCAGCTTCTACGCGTTTTAACAGCGCCAAGCCAAATTCCTGATGGGTAATTTCACGGCCGCGGAAACGCAATGTCACCTTGGCTTTATCTCCCTCACCCAGAAAACGTATCAGATTACGAATCTTGATCTGATAGTCCCCATCGTCCGTTCCCGGGCGAAACTTCACTTCTTTTACCTGAACCTGCTTTTGCTTAAGACGCGCTTCGTGCTGTTTTTTGCTTTCAGCGTATTTGAATTTACCGTAATCCATTAAGCGGCACACTGGCGGCTTTGCCATCGGGGCGATTTCAACTAAATCAATATCAGCCTCTTCTGCCTTGGCCATCGCTTCATTCAAAGCGACAATCCCTAGCGGCTCCCCTTCCACACCCACCAAACGAACCTCGGGCGCTGTAATGTCTTCGTTAATTCGTACTTCTTTGTCTTGAGCTATCGCAAATTCTCCAAATAATATAAAAAATTAAGCCGCGCTACCTGTAGCTTAAACCTTGGTTTTAACTTCACATTGCAAGCGCTCAATAAACGCCTGCAATGGCATGTAACCTAGGTCTTCACCTTTTCTGGTACGCACGGCCACTTGCCCACTTTGCATTTCACGCTCACCTGCAATCAGCAGATAAGGCATCTTTTGTAAGCTATGTTCCCGTATTTTATAGGTTATTTTCTCATTGCTCAAGTCTGATTCCACACGGAAGCCATTCTTCTTGAGCTCGGCAACCACTTCATCCACGTATTTTGCCTGGCCATCAGAGATATTCAGCACCATTGCCTGTATCGGCGACAGCCAAACTGGCATCGCGCCGGCGTAGTTTTCAATCAATATGCCGATAAAGCGCTCCATGGAGCCAACAATGGCGCGGTGCAGCATCACAGGGGTTTTGCGGCTATTGTCTTCAGCCACATATTCCGCGCCCAGTCGTGCCGGCAAATTGAAATCGAGCTGTATGGTGCCGAGCTGCCATAGGCGGCCCAGACTGTCTTTCAGGGTAAAATCAATTTTCGGGCCATAGAAAACGCCTTCGCCCGGCTGTAAATCATAGCTGAGTTTATTTTGTGTCAATGCAGCTGCCAGCGCGGCTTCTGCCTGATCCCAGGTTTCATCGGTGCCCATACGTTTTGCGGGACGGGTAGAAAGCTTGACCAATACATCGTTAAAGCCAAAATCGCCGTAAACCTTGTAAAGCATCTGGATAAAAGTTGCGACTTCGGATTCGATCTGGCTTTCCATGCAAAAAATATGTGCGTCATCTTGCGTAAAGCCACGTACCCGCATCAGGCCGTGCAGTGCGCCGGATGGCTCATTGCGGTGACAAGAACCAAACTCCGCCAGGCGCAAAGGCAAATCGCGGTAACTATGCAGGCCGTTGTTGTATATTTGCACATGCCCCGGGCAATTCATCGGCTTCACCGCGTAATCGCGATTTTCCGAGGCGGTGGTGAACATGTTTTCGCGGAAGTTTTCCCAGTGGCCGGATTTTTCCCACAAGCTTTTATCCAGGATGGTTGGCGTGCGCACTTCCTGGTAGTCATATTCCACAAATTTGGCGCGCATATACTGCTCAATTTCCTGCCACAACGACCAGCCACGCGGATGCCAGAACACCATGCCCGGTGCGTCATCCTGCATATGGAAAAAGCTGAGCTGCTTGCCGAGTTTACGGTGGTCGCGCTTTTCTGCTTCCTCCAGCATGTGCAGGTAGGCATCCAGCTCTTCTTTCTTCGCCCAAGCCGTACCATAAATGCGCTGCAGCATCTCGTTATTGGAGTCTCCGCGCCAGTAAGCGCCCGCTAACTTCATCAATTTAAAGGCTTTTAGCTTGCCGGTAGAAGGCACATGTGGGCCGCGGCAAAGGTCGGTAAATGCGCCTTCGGTATACAGCGAAACATCTTCGCCCGCAGGAATCAAGGCAATAATCTCGGCCTTGTAATGTTCGCCTATGGATTTGAAGTAAGCCACGGCTTCATCGCGTGGCAATACTTTGCGCGTTACCTGCTCGTCTTTTTTGGCCAGCTCGACCATTTTTTTCTCGATGGCCTCGAGGTCTTCCGGCGTAAATGGGCGCTTGTAGGAAAAATCATAGTAGAAACCATGCTCAATCACCGGGCCTATGGTCACCTGCGCCTCGGGGAACAGCTCCTTAACCGCATAGGCCAGCAGGTGCGCAGTGGAGTGGCGAATGACTTCCAGGCCATCGGCATCGCGCTCGGTGATAATGGCCAGATCAGCGTCTTTGTTAATCAGGTATGAGGTATCAACCAGCGCACCGTTGACTTTGCCTGCAAGCGCTGCCCGTGCCAGACCAGCGCCGATATCGAGCGCAACATCAGCAACGGTAACAGGCGCATCGAACTTGCGTTCGGAGCCATCAGGTAAACGAATCACAGGCATCAAAGCATCCCGATAAAACAACAAAAGCCGCTGAACGGCTTTGGTGTTGGTAGGCGCGATTGGACTCGAACCAACGACCCCCACCATGTCAAGGTGGTGCTCTAACCAGCTGAGCTACGCGCCTAAAGAGGTGCGAATTTTAACGCATTGCGCCATATGAAGCAAACGCAGACGCGGTAAATTCAAAGCGTTAGCGTCAGGGATGGGCGTTATAATGTTGCGCTAAATTGATCGTCAAAATATGTACACAACAACCACCCAAAAAACTGAACAATTGATTGCTGGCATTGCTGAAAATGGCTATGCCGTCATCGAACATTTTCTACCGCCAGCAACCATTGCAACGCTAGCCAGCGAGGCAAAAAAACTGCAGGAAATCGGTGAAATGCACCGCGCTGGCACCGGCCAGAATAGCGCGGCCAAGCCGGACGACAGCATACGCGGCGATTTTATTCATTGGCTGGATGAAGCCAGTATCAGTCATGCGCAGCAGGAATACCTGCAGCGCATGGAAAGTTTGCGCGAGAACCTCAACCGGAATTTTTACCTTGGCTTATTTGATATTGAAAGCCATTTTGCCATTTATCCGCCGGGGGCGATTTACCGCAAACATCTGGATCAATTTCAGGAAAACAAACATAGGCAGGTGAGTTGCATACTCTATCTCAACGATGCCTGGCGGCATGAGAATGGCGGGCAATTGCGGCTTTATCTGGATGGGGAAAAGCCAATGCCTTATCTGGATTTTGAGCCGGTGGGTGGCACCATGGTGGCATTTCTGTCCGGCCGTTTCTATCATGAAGTGCTGCCAGCCAAACAAGAGCGGCTGAGTCTGACTGGCTGGTTTAGAACTCGCGCTTAATTTCATGAGCAAACTTACACGAAAAGCGATCAAGGCGATATTCGACGGCACTGAGTTTCGTGGTACCGGGCATGTGATTGTTGATCTGCTGGCTGAATATCTGGATAAAAATCTGCAAGGCCAGGGCGATGTACTGGATTGGCAGGCACCGAAAAACGCCATTAAGCACTGGCAAAAACCATTGCCCATGCAGGCCATGCTCACGCCCAAGGCTTTTATTTCGGCGCTTGGCAAGGATGTGCTTGCCAACACGCTGCATATTCATCACCCGCGCAATCTCGGTCATCAGGTAGCGCCACCATTGCCGGTTGCGGCACTGTGCGATCTGGTTGCGGCGCTCACCAATCAGGCCATGGCCGTCTATGAAACCGGCCCCAGTGCAACCATGCTGGAGCGCCAAGTGCTGCAATGGATGGGCGAATTGATAGGCTGGAAAGAAAGCGCTGGCGTGCTTACTTCCGGTGGCGCACAGGCCAATCTCACGGCACTGCTTGCTGCGCGGCAAACACGTGCAGGCTGGGATGTATGGCAGCAAGGCATTGGCGCAGGTACATCCTTGCGGATATTAGCAAGTGAACACGCGCACTACTCGGTGAGCCGCGCCGCGGGCATCATGGGTTTGGGTACCGATGCAGTAGTCAAGATAGCGACTGATAACCAAGGCCGCATGCAGCTAGAAGCCTTACAGATAGCCTATCAGCAATGCCTAGCGCAGGATACAAACCCTTTCGCTGTCGTCGCCACGGCGGGCTGCACGCCCACCGGCAGTATCGATCCACTGTTTGAGATAGGCACATTCTGCCGCGAGAACGAGGTATGGTTCCATGTGGATGGCGCACATGGCGCTTCTGCCCTGCTCTCCGCCACGCATCTCCCAGCGCTTGCGGGGATTGAGCTGGCCGATTCGGTAGTGTGGGACGGCCACAAACTGCTTTACATGCCAGCCACGGTCTCGGCTGTGTTATTCCGCGAGCCGCAAAATAGTTACGCCGCCTTCGCACAAGAGGCTTCGTACCTGTTTCAGGGTGACAGTGAATCCGAAGAAGCCTATAACACCAGTTATCGCACGCTGGAATGTACCAAGCGCATGATGAGCCTGAAGCTGTGGGCGGCATTTTCGCTTTATGGTGTAGAAAAACTGGGGGGCCTGGTAGAGCAGGTGTTTAGCACGGCGCGCTTATTGGCGCAAAAGCTGGCAGATGCGCCGGATTTTGAATTGCTGATGCAGCCGCAAACCAATATCGTTTGTTTCCGTCACCAGCCTGCTGGCACTCTGGAAGGTGAAGCACTGAACAAGCACCAGGCGGCCTTGCGCAAAAAGCTGGTAGAAAGCGGCGCTTTTCATCTGACACAGGTAAAACTGGAAAATCAGCTCTGGCTACGCACTACCATCATGAATCCTTTGACGGCGGAGAGCGATTTGGATGCGCTACTGGGGGAAATTCGCACGAGTTAGCTTCAATCTTCCCTCTCCCTATTAATTTAATTGAAAATCATACTTAATGTATGTACAATAAGTAACGCCTATGAACATCACTTTTGACGCTGCAAAAGAACTTATCAATGTTACAAAGCACGGCGTATCGTTAGCATTGGCAGCCAAAACGGAATGGAAACCACCATCACTTGGCTAGACACCAGAAAAGAGTATGGTGAGCAGCGTATGGCGGGTATTGGTTATATCGGCCCGCGTCTTTATTACGTGGTGTTTGTAGATAGGGCTGATGATCGTCGTATTATCAGTTTACGCAAAGCTAACAAACGTGAGGAAAAACGCTATGCCAACACTTAAACCCAACCATATTTTTGTGACAGATGAAGAAGATGCAGCAATCACAGCAGCAGCCATGGCTGATCCAGATGCAATTCCGCTTACCGATAGGGAGTGGGGTGTTGCAAAAAAACAGGCCATCATGGGCCGCCCTAAAGCGCAGGTCACCAAAGAGCGCATTACTATCAGGTTATCGTCAGAAGTTGTTGCCAAATTCAGGGCAACAGGCGCGGGATGGCAGACCAGAATTGATGCTGCGCTAAAAGAATATCTTACTTCACACTAAGTAAGCCGGTTTTTATATCGATGCTGACCCCTTTAATTGATCAGCATGGGCAGATGTGCAACCAATCGTGGATTACTGGGCCAAGGGGTTGAGGCAAGGTGACCAATTGCGGGGCGTAGGCCACTGACGTGTCTGCGGCGCCGTAGAGGCTTGGCGCGATTTTCCTAATTTTTTTACTGTGTCTTATCAGCATACAAAGCTTTTTCGAATAACCATTCTGTCCCAAATTTACGAAGATGACTGCCCATCTCTTGTTCACCCATAAGAGAGAAAAAAGCTTTTACAGGCAGAATCTCAACCTTGCCCAATCGACTGTCTAACGGCGCTGGCAATTTTCCACTCCGTATCGCAAACAGGTCTTTTGCTTTATGCGTTGTGGCCTGACCGATCACACCATGTAAAAGTTGACGAACCCTGACTCTCCATATTTTTTGGGTTCACGGATGTCCAAGACAGTCTGGCCTCAGTAAGTTTTTTCTCTACACCTTGAGCAATGCGACTATCAGAAATACTGTCAATCAGGATGGCGCATAAGGGGGTGTAATCAAGAAGATCAACAACGAGGACAGGAATTTTTCCGTAGTCTCGAACGGAAAAATCCCGTTTCTCATATTTAGGTCGGACTACTTGGGATAATGGGATGCCAAATAAACGCCTAGTATAAATCCCAGAGTACTCATTAGAGATTAAAGAATGAATAAATCGATCAATCGCTTCTTGGAGGCCAGTGACAGGAGGTTGAAGTGTGAAGAAGGGTATGTTCATTTTGAAATAAAGGAGTCAGCCTCGAAATAGTTTAAGCCCTGAGGCTTCATGATGCACTATTTGTAAACTTCACGCCTATGCCCGATAGCAATGGCAAGAACCACCAGCCGCTTATCCTGAATTTCGCAAATGATCCGGAAATCTCCTACGCGGTAGCGCCAAAGGCCAGCCTTGTTGGCCTTGAGCGGCTCTCCGAAATGGCGGGGGTTTTTGCAGCCTTCGATGCGGTCATGCAGGTAATTCAGGATGCGGTTACGTACCGGAGTATCTAATCGCATCAACTGGCTTTCGGCCACATCGGCGATCTCAACCTTCCAGGCCAAGCTCTTTTCTCAGCTGACTTAATGGCTTGGATGATTTTGTTTTGGCAAGCGCCGCTTCGGCCAATTCGACATCTTCCGTATCGTCCAGCATGCGCAAAATGGCCTCGCGCACCAGATCACTCTTGCTGCGTCGCTTAAGCTTGGCAAGGGCGTCCAGCTTGCTTTCCAGTTCGGTTTCAATCCTCAGGGCTAACATGACTTACTCCGTATAACAATGTATAACAGATTTTGCTACACGCGGTCAGGAAAGTCAATCTCGATACTGAAGAGGTCAAACTAAAAATCAATGGGATCAGGCTCCATTGATCGTTCTTTGTCAGCCAAATAATTCGCTATGCGACCCAGTGCGAATTAATATCAACTCACCCACTTGCAGGTCGCCGGTTTTGTCATCTATCAACAGCCAATCTGGACTAATGTGACATTCACGAACACCTGCGTATTCGCCTGAAAGAGAGTGGTCATGATGCTTCGCTACCAAGGGCGTATCGTTCATTAGCTGCCCAACGATTTCCCGCATTTTGTTCCAATCGTAACACCCGGAACTTTTGATACGTTTTTTGTCTTTTTTAAACTGTTTGGTTTCGGATAGCGCCCTAGACATAAGCGTTAACCTGGCTTACAGCTCATTTAGCTTTACTTTTGTTACCTTGCCAGCTTTTGCAGCCTTGATAGCGGCAACAGTAGTGGCATTAGGACGTGAAATTTCAATGGGCAGGCCGCCCGTTTCAACGACACTACGCAAAAAAAGCCTGATTGCAGTACTAATATCCAAGCCCGCAGCTTCAAGCACAGCCGCAGCTTCGTGTTTAAGTTTAGGTTCTACGCGGGAACGTACATCAGTAGTCAACATCTTTAACCTCCTATCAAGCCAACTTAATTGTAGCTACATTGTAGCGACGCTTAATTGAATTTACAAGTGGATTTTTTGGTCGCAATTAATAGGATCAGGCCCTATTGGAATTATGTCCAAAGCCCACTCAAATATTTTTCTGCCCAGAACAGGGCAATCATGGTTTTGCCGTCTGTAATCTCGCCACGGCGCATGGCCTGCATTGCCTCCAGCAAACTCATAGTAAAGATTTCCAGATGCTCATCATGGTCGCGCTGATGATCGCCCAGCGTGAGATTGCGCGCCAGATAGACATGAATCACTTCATCGCAGTAACCGGTACAGGGGTGCAACAAGGTGAGGAATTGCCAATCTTTGGCGGTGTAGCCAGTCTCTTCCAGCAACTCACGTTTGCCAGTTTGCAGCGGGTCTTCGCCAGCATCTATCTTGCCTGCGGGTAGCTCGATAAAAGTGCGATGCAGCGCATAGCGAAACTGGCGCTCAAACACCAGCTGCCCATCAGCCAACAGAGGGACAACCAGCACCGCGCCGGGATGTACTATGTATTCGCGCTCTGACTCTTTGCCATCCGGCAGCCGGACTTTATCGCGCTTGGCGTGAAGCAGATTGCCCTTGACCAGCGTCTCCGAAGAAATACAGGTTTCAGTCAGATTCATTTCATCTTTGTTTTTCATACCAAAAGTGCCTTTATAAATTCAAATTTCTAGGCAAGACAAGGCGAGAGATAAAATTTTATGCGCGCATATGCCTTATGTGTAAGCTCGAAATTTTATTGAGCAACGATGTAATTGCAACGTAATTTGGATTTAGACAGGTGCTTTTTCATTTGACCCAGAACTGGCGATAAACAAAGCCCGGGAAAGCAAACACCAGAAACAAACAGGCGGTAATGCTGTAAAACTCCCAGCCTTGCGGCGCCGTCTGGCCTTGGGTGGCGTATTCGGTATAGAAAGCGATTGCGCCCATGACGAAATAAAGCACAACCAATTCCAGCAGACACCATGTGGCTGACTTCGGCTGATGCTTTACCGGAATGACGTAAAACAGGCGGTTTGAAAACCACGGCAGATTGGCCGCAAGAAAAATCAGTAGTAGCAGAACGGTGTTCGTCATGGGTTACCTAGTGTGATTATTGGCGTTACTGAAGACTAGTGCTGATGGCATAAACACATACATTCATCAGCGGCTGCGGCATTAGCCCCAGCACCAATAAAGCAAAGGCATTGATGCTTAGCACCACTTTCATATCGGGTGTAGAGGTAATAGACGTGCGGTCTTGCGGCTCATCGAAATACATCAGCTTGACGATACGTAGATAGTAGAAAGCACCGATGACAGCCATGAGTACGGCAAAAACCACCAGCCAGACAAAGCCAGCCTGCAAGGCCGCTTGCAACACGGTAAATTTGGCGATGAAACCCAAAGTTGGCGGCACACCGGCCAGCGAGAACATGACGATCAACAGCAAGAAGGCAGCCCATGGACTGCGCTGGTTAAGGCCTTTCAGGTCATCCAGTTGTTCGGCCTCAAAACCCTGGCGCGAGAGTAGCAGGATCATGCCGAAAGCAGCCAGGGTCATCAGCACATAGGACGATATGTAGAACATAGCCGAGGTGAAGCCATTGAGATTGGCACTGAGAACGCCGAGCAGCATGAAGCCGATATGAGAAATGGTGGAATATGCCAGCATGCGCTTGAGGTTGGTTTGCGCGATGGCTGTGATATTACCGATGGCGATAGACAGCACCGCCATAATCATCAGCATGCCTTGCCAATCTACCGCCAGCACATACAGGCTCTGCGCCAGCAGGCGTATGACTAGCGCGAAAGCGGCAAATTTTGGCACCGACCGCACCCGGTTCAGCGCTTCGGAAATGTTCGTCGGCACGACTTCCAGGAATTCGCCATCGTCCATCAGGAGTTTGTCAGACACAAGTCCGGCAAACTCCTAGAGCGAGGCCCGGATCGAGTAGATGCACAGCGCCATCAGCGGCTCGGGCATGATGCCGAAGAACAGCATCGCCAGCCCGTTTGCGCTCATCAGCACGCGCACGTCGCCGCGCGGCATGATCGGGGCGGTGTCCACCGGCGCGTCGAAGTACATCAGCTTGACCAGCCGCAGATAGTAGAACGCGCCGATCAGCGAGAACAGCGCCGCGATCACGGCGAGCCAGACATAACCGGCGTTGATGACCGCCTGCAGCACCGCGAGCTTGGCGTAGAAACCAACCGTCGGTGGCACTCCCGCCATGGAAAACATCAGCAGCAGCATCATGAACGCGTACCACGGGCTGCGCGCACTGAGTCCCTTGAAGTCTTCCAGGTTTTCTGCCTCGAACCCGCTGCGCGAGAGCACCATGATCATGCCGAAAGACCCGAGGCTCATCAGGACATACACCACGACATAGAACATGCCTGCGCTGTACCCGATGAGGTCTCCGGAAAGTATGCCGAGCAGCAGGAAGCCCATATGACCGATGGTGGAATACGCCAGCATCCGTTTCAGGTTGGTCTGGGCGATCGCCGTGATGTTGCCGATGGCGAGCGAGAGCACCGCCATCACGATCAACATCTGCTGCCATTCCTCGACCAGCTGCTCGGCGCCGAGACCCTGTACCAGCAGCCGCATGATGAAGGCAAACGCGGCGAGCTTGGGCGCCGAGCCGATGAACAGCGTCACCGCGGTCGGCGCGCCGTGATAGACGTCCGGCACCCACATGTGGAAGGGCGCCGCGCCAAGCTTGAAGCCCAGGCCGGCGACGATGAACACCAGCGCGAACACCAGCACCACGTCCTTGCCGCTGCCCTCGGAGATGATCTGGGCGATCCGCGTGATCTCGAGCGTCCCGGTGGCGCCGTAGAGCATGGACATGCCGTAGAGCAGCATGCCGGAAGCGAGTGCGCCGAGCACGAAATACTTCATCGCCGCCTCGGTTGCCACCGGCGAATCGCGCCGCAGCGCCACCATCGAATAGAGCGAGAGCGCCTGCAGCTCCAGCCCGAGGTAGAGCGTGAGCAGATTGTTGGCCGAGATCATGATCATCATACCCATGGTCGCGAACAACGCGAGCACGAAGAATTCCCCGCGGAACATGCTGCGCGCGGCGACGTAGGCGCGCGAGTACACCAGCGCCACCATCACCGTTGCGTAAACCAGCAGCTTCAGCACGTCCGACATGAGGTCGTCCACGAACATGCCGCTGAAGGTGTAGACCGGCTCGGAGCTCGATGTGATCCAGGTGATCGCCACGCAGCCGACGAGCGCGAGCTGGGTGAGCGCGTAGGTGATGACGCGGTTGTCGTCGCTTACGAACAGATCCGCGATCAGGATCACGCACACCATCACGAGCAGGAACAGCTCGGGATAGGCGGGCATAAGAGGGGTGATGTATTGCACGGTTCTATCTTCCTGCTACGGCAGCTTGCGACTGGACGGAAAAATTCATGGCCAGGTCCAAACCTCCGTGATCTGCAACGGCGTCGCCGCGCCCACCTGCGCCAGCAGGTGATTCACGCTGGCATGCATCACGGACAACCAGGGCCCGGGATACAGACCGATTGCGAAGACCAGCGCCACCAATGGAATGACGGCGACCAGCTCTCTGATATTCAGATCGGCTAGACTGGTCGACAGGGATTTTACAACCGGCCCGAAGAGCGCATGCCGAACGATCCGGAGCATGTAGAACGCGGACAGGATCAGTCCGAGGGTGGCCGCAGCCGCCAGGAGCAGATGCCGCTCAAAGGCGCCTACCAGGACTAGAAACTCTCCGATAAAGCTATTGGTGCCTGGGAATCCAAACGAGGCAAAGGAGAAAATGACCCAGAGGGTCGCATAGATCGGCATCGACTTCGAGATGCCCCCGAAATCCTCAACCAGGCGACTGTGCGTTCGGTCATAAAACTGGCCGATCGCAAGGAACAACGCCCCGGTTACGATGCCGTGATTGACCATCTGGAGAAGCGCCCCTTCCACCCCCCTGGAATTGAGCACGAAAATCCCCAGCGTTACAAAACCCATATGCGAGACCGACGAATAGGCAATGAGTTTCTTCAAGTCCGTCTGCGCCAAGGCCATGTAAGCCCCGTACAGGATTGCGACCACCGACAGCGTCATGATGAACGGACTGAAAGTGAGCGACGCCTGAGGCACCATCGGCAGACAGAACCGAAGAAAGCCATACCCGCCCATCTTCAACAAAATGCCGGCCAGGATGATACTGCCTGCCGCGGGCGCCTCCACATGGGCGTCCGGTAGCCAGGTGTGAAGGGGAACCATGGGAATTTTGATCGCGAAAGCAATAAAAAAGGCCCAAAACACCCAGAACTGGACCGTGGCCGAATAGGATTGGCCCATCAGGCTCTGAATGTTGAAGGTATGCCCTCCCGCGAAATACAGGACGATGATCGCGACCAGCAGCAGGAGGCTTCCCGCAAGCGTATAGAGGAAGAACTTGATCGCGGAATAAATCCGGTTCGGCCCGCCCCACACGCCGATGATCAGGTACATCGGGATCAACATCGCCTCCCAGAAAACGAAGAACAGGATAAAATCCAGCGCCACAAAGGTACCGATCATGGCGGCCTCCATGACCAGGATGGCGATCATGAACTCCTTGACCCTGGAAGTAATCGCCGTCCAGGAGGCGAGGACACAGATCGGGCACAGCAGCGTGGTCAAGAGGACCAGCAGAATACTGATCCCGTCCACGCCCACGGCAAACTCGATATTGAAGGAGGGCGCCCAGGGGTAACGTTCCACGAACTGCATCTCGTGGGTGGCCGTATTGAAGGCGAAGAGGACTGTAACCGAGATCAGAAAGTTCGCGACGGTCAGGCCAAAGGCGGACCACCTCACCCAGCGGTCATTGCCGCGCATAAAACCCAGGATGACCGACCCGGCCAGCGGCAGGAAGATCAGGATGCTCAAGGCGTATTTCATCTTCTTCGCTTTTTCATTATAATTTCCATCTAAAACAAGATCAAATACACTAGGAACACAGAAACGCCCACGACCATCGCCAGCGCGTAATGCTGGAGCTGGCCGCTCTGGATCCGCCGCATGCGGAGAGCGCAGGCATGCGTTACCGAAGCCACGCCGTTCACGGCTCCATCAATGACGCGGCGTTCGAAAACCCACAACCATTGAACCAATCGCTCGGTCGGATTGAGGATCAGTGTGAGGTAGGCTTCGCCGAGGAGGGCATCGGCGCGAGCAATGGGATGGGCGGCCAGCCAGAGCAGGCCCCGCGCGCCCTTGCGGTAAAACCAGTCGGTGTCCAGGCTGATCTTCGGCTCCGGATCCAACTGCTTTAAGAGCAGCATGAATCCCAGGGCCGTGAACAGCAGCACCTGCAACGTCCCCACCACTTTATGCGTCGTGTACGGCGCATAATCCACCGCATAGGGCAGCAGCGCATAGAGCGTCTGCGGCGCCACCCCGATCCCCACGCACAGCAACGCCGCCAGCCCCATCGCCCACAGCATATTCGCGGGCGGCTCACTCACGCGAATCCCCGAATCCTTGCCGAAAAAGGTGTAATACGGCAGCTTGAGTCCCGTATGCAGAAACGTCCCCGCCGAGGCCAGCGTCAGCATCAGCCAGATCGTCGTCAGATGGCTCTCGTGTGCCGCCGCCAGCACCATTGACTTGCTCACAAAACCGCTGAACAGGGGAAAGGCCGAGATGGAAAATCCCCCGATCATGTACAGCGTCAGCGTGATCGGCATGCTCCGATACAGCCCCCCCAGCTCAGTCAGCTTGCGCTTGCCGGTCATCTGGATCACCGCCCCGGCCCCCATGAACAGCAAGCCCTTGTACAGGATATGCGCAAAGGCATGGGCCGATGCGCCGTTCAGCGCCAGCTCCGTCCCCATCCCCACCGCCGCCACCATGAACCCTACCTGGCTGATGATGTGATAGGCCAATAAGCGCCGGATGTCGTTCTCCAGCACGGCATACACCACCCCGTAGATCGCCATCACCGCGCCCAGCCAGACCAACTCCTCCGTCCCCGGAAATCCACGAATTAAGGCGTAGACCGCCGTCTTGGTCGTAAACGCGCTCAAGAAGACCGCCCCCGTCACGGTTGCCTCCGGATAGGCATCCGATAGCCACGCCGACAGCGGCGGCACCGCCGCATTCACTAAAAATCCGATCAGGATCAAAACCGGCCCGATGCCGTTAACCGCCGTCGGCTCAAACGCCGTGCTGCCCGTCTCGACCAGCTGGATCACCACCCCGCCCAACAGACACACCCCGCCGAAGAGATGCATCAAGATATATCGAAACCCGGCGGCGAGCGACGCCGCATCCCGTTGCAGCCAGATCAAGAAGACGGAGGAGAAGACCATCACTTCCGAGAAAATAAAGACGCTGATATAATCGCCCGCGAAAACGACCCCCAGCGCCCCGCCCACGTAAATCAATGCCGCCGCGGAGTGCCCCGTCTTGCCCTTCTCGTGCAGTCCATACATGATCCCGATAAACGCCATGAGGATAAAGATCACCCCAAACAGCCGGCTCAGGGCATCCACCCGGCCCAAGATCAGCTCTTGCCCCAAAAAGGCATAGACCCCATACACCCCGGGTGAGGCGGCCAGAAGCGCGAGGCCCGCCACCACCGGGATCAGCAGCAGATAGACCCCGCGAAGACGCCCCCGCACCCATGGCAGCAGCACCGCTCCGAGAAAGAAAACCGCTGCCGGATGGAGAAAGAACCCCTCAGTCATAATAATTCTCGCGCTTCATCAATCCCGCATGCCCGACCAGCTTTGATACCACGATGATCAAGACACAGGAAATGAAGCCGTATACCGCGCTAAATCCCGTCAGCGCCTCCCACCAAGGCAGTCCTGCCTTCTTCGGCAGCAGCAGATCCATCAGCACCAGAGCGACCAGCACGGCATAGAACAGCCACCGCGCAGTCGCACTGACTCGGATCGCTTCCACCCGCGCCACCCATTTCGGCGTTCCGCTCATCGAATCACCTGCTTCGCCAAGGTTAGAAAGGGTTCGGGATACAGGCCCAGCATCACTGTCACCGCCGCCGTCAGCACCAACGGCACGACCATCGTCCACGGCGCCTCCTGCCGCACCGCGCTCTCGCCTCCCGCCGGCGCCTCAAAATAGGCCTTGTACAGGATCGGCAAAAAATAAGCCGCATTAAGCAGTGTGCTGCTCAATAACACGATTAATAGCACCGGCTGCTGCGCCTCAATCGAGCCCACTGCCAGCCCCCACTTGCTCGTAAAGCCCGCCAGCGGCGGCACCCCGATCAGGCTCAAGGCCCCCACGGTAAATGCCCCCATGGTCCACGGCATGCGTCGCGCGAGCCCGCTCAACTCGCTCACCTGCGTCTTATGCGACGCGACATAGATCGCACCCGCACAGAAAAACAAGGTGATCTTCGCAAAGGCATGGGCGGCGATCTGCATCACGCTCCCCACCATTCCCGCCGGGGTCAGCAGCGCCACTCCCAGGATCACATACGACAACTGGCTCACCGTCGAGTAGGCCAAGCGCAATTTTAAATTGTCCTGCGTCAGCGCGATCACCGAGGCCAACAGGATCGTCGCCGAGACAAAGAAGGCCGTCGGTATCCCCACCTGCAGCCGCCCCAGCAGAGCCACCCCAAACACGTCCACCATCACCAGCACGACCGAGAACACACCCACCTTCACCACCGCCACCGCATGCAACAAGGCGCTTACCGGCGTCGGCGCGATCATCGCCGTCGGCAACCAGTTGTGCAACGGCATGATCGCCGCCTTCGTCAATCCCGCCATAAACAGTACAAAGATCACCGTCAGCAGGATCGGATCCGCTCCCGCCGGAAACAGTCCTCCCGGCTTAAACTCCAAGGTTCCCGCCACCATGTAGGTCAACAACAGCGCCGCCAGCAAAAAGGTCTTCGACGTCCCCAGCAGATACACCATGTACTTGCGGCCCCCCGCAAAGGCCGCCGCCGTCTGATGATGGATCACCAACGGATAGGTCACAAAGGTCAACATCTCATAGAATAAAAACAGCGTGAACAGGCTCCCCGAAAACGCCACCCCCAACGCCGCCGACAGCGACAGCGCAAAGCAGGCAAAAAAGCGCGTCTGCGCATGCTCCTGCAGTGTCCGCATGTAGCCCATCGAATAGACCGTCGTCACGATCCACAAGAACGACGCCACGCCTCCAAACAAGAGCCCCGGACCGTCCACCCGAAAACTAAGCGTCACACCCGGCAGCAACTCCACCACCTGATACTTCACCACCCCGCCAGCCCACACCACCGGCACCATCGACATCACCAGGATAAACTGCACCGCACCCGCTAATAGGCTGCACCCCTCCCGCAGGTTCGGCTGCCGACCCAAGGCCAACACCATCAAACCACCCGCCGCCGCAGCCGCCACCGCCAACAACGGCACGATCGATACCACCGGCTCCATCTCGCTCAGGATGGTTCGTTACCCATGCAGGCTGTCGAGGTCGTCGGCGTGGATCGTGCGCAAATTGCGGAACAGCGCGATCAGAATGGCCAGGCCGATGGCGGCTTCCGCCGCGGCAACCGCCAGGATGAAGAAAACGAAAATCTGTCCGGCCGGGTCGCCCAGGTAGTGCGAGAAGGCGATGAAGTTCGTGTTGACGGCCAGCAGCATCAGCTCGATGGACATCAACATGACGATCAGGTTTTTCCGGTTGAGGAAGATGCCGACGACGCCGATGACGAACAGCAGCGCTGCCAGCACCAGGTAATGCGGCAGCGATATCAACCGCCCCCCTCTTCCTTTTTCACCGCCGGCATCGAAACCAGGCGCACCCGATCCTGGCGGCGCACCGCCACCTGGGTGGCCGGATCCTGATACTTGGTATTCTTGCGCCGGCGCAGGGTGAGGGTAATGGCAGCCACGATCGCCACCAGCAGGATCACACCGGTGATCTCGAACGGATAAACATAGTGGGTATAGATCAGACGGCCCAATTCCTTGGTGTTGCTATAGCCGGCGGCGGTAGGCGGCGGCGCGGGCGTCTCCCCCAGGCCGAAATATCCTCCGCCCAGCACGATCGCCATGACCGCCACCATCACGCCGGCAACCACCAGCGCCAGCGCCAGGTAATTCCAGTAGCCTTGCCGCAGCCGGTCAAGATTGATGTCCAGCATCATCACCACGAACAGGAACAGCACCATCACCGCGCCGACGTAGACCAGCACCAGCACGATGGCGAGGAACTCGGCTCTGAGCAGCAGCCAGATGCCGGCGGCGGTGAAGAACGCGAGCACCAGGTAGAGCACCGCGTGCACCGGGTTGCGCGCGGTGATCACGCACAGCGCGGCGAAAATCAGCACCGCCGCGAAAAAATAGAATATAAAAGTATGAAAAGTCATTTTACTCTTGGTGAAACGTGAAACGTGAAACGACACGTCCCGCCCGGAGTTTGATCTTACATTTCACTTTTCACGTTTCACTTTACACGATTTATCGGTACGCCGCATCTTCGGCTCGGTCTTTTGCAATCTGTTCTTCGTAGGCATCGCCGATCGCGAGCAGCATCTCTTTGGTGTAGAGCAAATCCCCACGCTTTTCACCGTGGTAATCCAAAATTCTGGTCTCGACAATAGCATCAACCGGGCAGGATTCTTCACACAGGCCGCAGAAAATACACTTGGTCAGATCTATATCGAAGCGCGTGGTACGGCGTGTGTTGTCCTCGCGCTGCTCGGATTCAATGGTAATCGCCAGCGCCGGACACACGGCTTCACACAGCTTGCAGGCAATGCAGCGTTCCTCGCCATTAGGGTAACGGCGCAATGCAAGCAAACCGCGAAAGCGCGGCGACATTGGCGTACGCTCTTCCGGATATTGGATAGTGATTTTGCGTGCAAAAAAGTAACGGCCAGTCAGCGCCATGCCTTTGAGCAACTCAATCAGCATCAAACTGGAAAGAACAGTCTTCACTTTACTGAACATGTTCATTGCCTCAATGGAACAGATATCCAAGACGCGTCTGCATCAAACCGCCGACCACGATAATCCACACCAGCGTAATCGGGATAAATACCTTCCAGCCCAGGCGCATGATTTGGTCATAGCGATAGCGCGGGAAGGTGGCGCGGAACCACAGGAAAAAGAACAGCATAAATGCCAGCTTGGCCAGCAGCCAGAGGAAGCTGTCCGGCAGGAATGGCACTGGCGACAACCAGCCGCCGAGGAACATGATGACCGCCAGCATGGAGACTAGAATCATATTGGCGTATTCGGCCAGGAAAAATATGGCGAAAGCCATGCCGGAATACTCCACATGGAACCCACCGACGATTTCTGATTCGCCCTCGGCCACATCAAACGGGGCGCGGTTGGTTTCCGCGACAGCGCTAATAAAATAAACAATAAAGAGAGGGAACAGCGGCAGCCAATACCATTGCCAGAAACCGCCGGATTGCGCTAACACGATCTTGCCCAGGTTAAGGCTGCCGGCTGACATCAGCACACCCACCAGCGCAAAACCCATGGCTATTTCATAAGAAACAATCTGTGCCGCAGAGCGCACGCTGCCAAGGAAGGCGTATTTAGAGTTAGAAGCCCAGCCAGCGATGATCACACCATAGACGGCAACCGAGGTCATGGCCAGGATATACAACAGGCCAGCATCAATATTTGCCAGCGTCATATTCAAATCAAATGGCACCACTGCCCAAGCCGCGAGGGAGGGTGCAATGGTTAACACCGGCGCCAGCATAAAGAGGAATTTGCTGGCCTTGGTCGGCAGGATAATTTCTTTGAATAGCAACTTGAGACCATCGGCAATCGGCTGCAGCAGCCCAAAATAACCCACCCGGTTGGGGCCGATACGCACCTGCATAAAGCCAATCACCTTGCGTTCAGCCAGGGTCAGATACGCCACGCAAAGCATCAGCGGCACCACAATGGCGACAATCTTGGCCAACGTCCACGCCGTTATCACGATGCCCGGCCACCAGCTATGTAGTAGCGCCATCATTTACGCGCCGCAACCTTCTCTACCAAGATTGCACCCATCAAATCACCCAGCGCGGCGGTTAGGGGATTTGCCGCTGGCACACGCACGCAACCTGGTGGCACACGGTCATCCGCTTTGGCCGTGAGTGTCACGCTGCCAGCGCCCTGCTTCACCAGCACCTGTTCACCATCTTTTAAACCCAGCTTGGCGAGTTGCTCGCTGTGCATACCAGCCACGGCCTTGGCGGTATATTTGGTTTTTTGCAATGACGGTGAACGCCGCACAACGCTATCCGACTGGTATTGCGGTATTTCACCTACGCGTTGTAGCGCATCGGTCTTGGTTTTGAGGTTGATATCGCCCAATTTTCCAGAATGGTTATCCAAGCGCTTCTTCACAACTTTTGCAGGCTCCTCGCCAGCGAATACTTCATTCTTTACTTGCTCACTACTATCAAAATCAAAACCGCTCAAACCCAGCGTATTGCCCAGCACGCGTAGCACTTTCCAGGCTGGGCGGCACTCGCCCATCGGCTTAGCTGCCGCGCTAAAGCTCTGCACGCGGCCTTCCATATTGACCAAGGTGCCGGAAGTCTCGGTAAACGGCGCAATAGGTAATAGCACGTGCGCATTTTCCAGCGCGTCTGATTGATAGGCGGTCAGTGCCACCACGCACTCGGCTTGCTGCATGGCAAGCCGCGCCTGTGCAGCATTGTGGCAATCCAGCTCAGGCTCCACATTGACCAGTAAATAGGCCTTGCGCGGGGCTTCCAGCATGGTTTTGGCATTGAGGCCGCCATTGGCGGGCAATGCCCCTGCCACATCCGCCCCTACACTATTGGCCGCAACAGGAAGCACGCCAAAGGTGCCGCTGCACGGCGTAGCAATGGCCTCGGCCAAACCAAGAATTTCGGCATAACGCGGATGATGTTGCGCAATGCTGCCCAGGAACACGCCAACGCGCGGTTTCAGCAGAGAGTAATTTTTGCCCAGCCCAGCCAGGCTCTCGGCGATGGCCTGGCAGTTATCCTGCACCTTGACGCTCTTGAGTAATTCACTCGTCGGCTTGGGCAGGGCTGAAGAAATACGCTGTATGCCAGACATGGCTTTCAAGATTTGCGCGAGGCTATTCACCATGTCATTCGGCGGAGAAATCGCCTTGGCGGTCACCGGCATCAATGGGTCGTCATCCAGCGGATTCACCAGTGATAACTCTGCGCCTTTAGCCACAGCCTTGCGCAAGCGCTGGCTGAGCAATGGGTGCTCGTTGCGCAGATTGCTGCCGATGACCAGGATGCGATCCATGGTCTGTAAATCGGCAATATTGCAGCCCATCCAGTGCACGCCCTTGCTGCCAGCATCCAGGCGGAAATCGCCTTGGCGTAAACGGTGGTCCACATTACCGCAACCCAGCCCTTGCGCCAACTTCTTTGCCAGATGCACTTCTTCCAGCGTGCTATTGGGCGAAACCAGCACGCCGATGTCGTTGCCATCCTTGTCCGCAATTTCCTTCAAATGGCCAGCAGCAAATTCCAGCGCGGTTTTCCAGTCCGTTTCGTGCCATTCTCCGTGGTGCCTGATCATGGGCACGGTCAGGCGATCAGGGCTATTCAGGCCTTCGTAGGAGAAACGGTCACGATCTGACAGCCAGCATTCGTTGATACTTTCTTCCTCGCGCGGCAATACCCGCATCACGCGACCATCCTTCACCTGCACCTCGATATGCGAGCCTAGCCCATCATGCGCAGCGATGGATGGACGGCGTGCCAGCTCCCAGTTGCGGGCTGAATAACGAAATGGCTTGGAGGTCAAGGCGCCCACCGGACAAAGGTCAATGATATTGCCGGAAAGCTCTGACTCGACGCTCTTGTCCACATAGGCGGCAATTTCCGCATGTTCGCCGCGCCCAACCATGCCCAGTTCCATCATGCCGCCGACTTCCTTCAGGAATCGCACACAGCGTGTGCACTGGATGCAGCGTGTCATGTCGGTAGAAATCAACGGCCCGATATCTTTATTGAGCACCACGCGTTTCTCTTCGGTATAGCGCGAGCCGCTTGTACCATAAGCCACCGCGATATCCTGCAAATCGCATTCGCCGCCCTCGTCGCAAATCGGGCAATCCAGCGGGTGGTTAATCAGCAAAAATTCCATCACGCTTTTTTGCGCGGCGATGGCAATTGGCGAGCGCGTAAAAATCTTCATGCCCTCGGTCACTGGCGTAGCGCAAGCCGGAAATGGTATGTTAAACTTTTCGATTTGCACCAGACACATGCGGCAATTGGCGGCAACCGTCAGTTTTTTGTGGTAGCAGAAACGGGGGATTTCAATGCCCATACTGTCCGCGGCATTGATAATGGTCGTGCCAGGTTCGACCTCGATTGCTATACCGTCAATTTCGATGTTTGGCATTATTTACTCTTCACCATGCTCTTGCCATGCTGGATGTAGTATTCGAATTCTGGCCGGAAATGCTTGATAAAACTTAACACCGGCGTCGCGGCCGCATCGCCGAAGGCGCAAATAGTATGGCCGGAGATGTTGCTGCTTACATCCGTCAGCAATGCCAGATCTTCCATCTTGCCTTGCCCGTCAACAATGCGCTTTAACACACGATACAGCCAGCCGGTACCTTCGCGGCAGGGTGTGCATTGGCCGCAGGATTCCTCAAAGAAGAAATAGGAAAGCCGCTTGAGCACTTTTACCATGCAGGTAGTTTCATCCATCACGATCATGGAGCCAGCGCCCAGGCTGGAGCCGGCTTTAGCCAAGCCATCGTAATCCATGGTCGCGCCCATGATGGCTTCCGCAGTCATCACCGCAGTCGAAGGTCCGCCGGGAATAACTGCCTTCAGCTTGCGGCCTTTCCACACGCCGCCTGCCATTGCCAGCAGATCGGTGAAGGGGATGCCCATATTCACTTCAAAATTGCCCGGCTTTTCTACATGACCGGACACAGAAAACAATTTGGCGCCGCCAGAATTAGCTACGCCCATTTCCAGAAATTCCTGGCCGCCATGTTGCAAAATCCACGGAATCGAAGCCAGCGTCTCGGTGTTGTTGATGGTAGTTGGTTTGCCAAACACGCCATAGCTGGCAGGGAACGGCGGCTTGAAGCGCGGCAAGCCTTTTTTACCTTCCAGCGATTCCATCAAGGCAGTCTCCTCGCCGCAAATGTAGGCGCCATAACCATGCACGGCGTACAAATCAAAACTGAAGTCGGTGCCGAACAGGTTTTCGCCCAGATAACCAGCGGCACGCGCCTCATGCAACGCGGCCTCGAAAATCTCGTACTCCTGCCAAATCTCGCCATGAATGTAGTTGTAGGCAACGCGCGCGCCCAAGGTATAAGCGGCAATCGCCATACCCTCGATCAACTGGTGTGGGTTATAACGCAGGATGTCTCTATCCTTGAAAGTGCCCGGTTCGCCCTCGTCAGAATTACAAACCAGATATTTGATGCCGTCGTAATAGCGCGGCATAAAGCTCCACTTGAGGCCGGTAGGAAACCCCGCACCACCGCGGCCTCTAAGGCCGGATAGCTTGATCTGGCTGATAACATCGGCCGCTTTGACTTTGTCGGTGACGATGCGCTTGAATTCGCTATAGCCGTCCAGCTTCAAATAGGTCTCGAGCTTGGCCGCTTTAGGACCGGTGCCGGTGCGCAAACAAACCGGATTTTGCGTGGCCGCCATTATTTCAGCTCCTCCAGAATCTCGTCCACCTTGGCCGACGTCAAAAATTCACACATCCTGGTGTTATTGATGTGGAACAACGGCGCACCGCCGCAGGTACCCATGCATTCGCCCTCTTTCAAGGTAAATTTTCCATCGGCCGTGGTTTCATTAAAGCCAATACCCAAGCGCTTCTCCAGGTGATGCACAATCGCGTCAGAATCACGCAACATGCAGGAGATGTTGGTACACACAGTAATCTTGTATTTACCGATAGGCTCTGTTTGATACATGGTATAAAAGCTGGCAACCTCCAGCGCGGCGATGTCGGGAATGCCCAGATAGTCAGCCACAAAGGAAATCGTCTCTTTGTCCAGCCAACCTTTTTCTTCCTGTGCAATACGTAGCGCACCCATCACCGCCGCCTGGCGTTTGTCTGCCGGGTATTTGGTGAGTTCGTACTCGATTTTTTTCAAAGACTCTTTACTCAACATAACTTAAATTCCAGATCCTATGAGCGAGTATTTTGATAATGGATTCAGCAGAGCAGTAAAACCCTGGCTGAACTTGGACGAGCGTGTCATGTGCGCGAAGACGCGGAGCGAGTGACGAGACATACCGATTGTGTAGGCGAGGAATAAGCGAGCACGCGACAAAGCAGATGGCGTGCGCAGTAAGTTCAGCAGGGGTTTCATCGATCGATCTCGCCGAAGACTATGTCTTGGGTGCCTATGATGGCGACCAAGTCTGCAATCATGTGGCCTTTGGTCATTTCATCCAGGGCGGCCAGATGCGCAAAACCAGCCGCGCGAATTTTAAGGCGATAGGGCTTGTTGGCTCCGTCTGAAATCATGTAAATGCCAAACTCGCCCTTGGGATGCTCCACCGCTGCATAAGCCTCACCCGCCGGTATGTGAAAGCCTTCGGTAAACAATTTGAAGTGGTGAATCATTGATTCCATGTCGTGCTTCATGACTTCGCGCGTGGGCGGCGCGACTTTATTGTTACCGGTAATCACCGAGCCGGAATTCTTACGCAACCAGGCTATGCACTGTTTAACAATATGGTTAGATTGGCGAAACTCTTCCATGCGCACCAGATAGCGGTCGTAACAGTCGCCATTTATCCCAACGGGAATATCAAAATCCAACTTGTCGTAGACTTCGTAGGGCTGTTTCTTGCGCAAATCCCACTCAATCCCCGACCCACGCAGCATGGGCCCGCTGAAACCCAACGCCAAGGCGCGCTCTGGCGATACCACGCCTATGCCCACGGTGCGCTGCTTCCAGATGCGGTTGTCAGTCAGCAGGGTTTCGTATTCATCAACATAGGTCGGGAAACGATTGGTAAAGTCTTCAATAAAATCCAGCAGCGAACCCTGGCGGTTTCCATTAAGCCTGATGACGTCGGCTTTGCTGCGTAAGGGCGATTCTTCATACTGTGGCATACGGCCTGGCAGATCACGATAAACGCCGCCCGGGCGATAGTAAGCGGCGTGCATGCGCGCACCGGAAACCGCCTCGTAGCAATCAAACAGATCTTCACGTTCGCGGAAAGCATACAAAAATACCGTCATTGCGCCGACATCGAGCGCGTGTGCGCCCAGCCATAACAGGTGATTCAAGATGCGGGTGATCTCATCGAACATCACGCGGATATATTGCGCACGGATCGGCACCTCTAAGCCTAGTAGCTTTTCAATTACCATCACGTAGGCGTGCTCGTTGGCCATCATGGAAACGTAATCGAGCCTATCCATGTACGGCACGGATTGCAGATAGGTACGGTTTTCCGCGAGCTTTTCGGTGGCGCGATGCAGCAGGCCGATGTGCGGGTCGGCGCGCTGGATTACTTCGCCATCCAGTTCCAGCACCAAACGCAGCACACCGTGCGCGGCTGGGTGCTGCGGTCCAAAATTCATTGTGTAATTTCTAATTTCAGCCATTGTGGAAGCCCTCACCTCCGTGGGAGCCCTCATCGCGTATCACTCGGGGTACGTTGTTACGCATCTCGATGGAAACCGGCTGGTAAATTACACGCTGCTGCTCGGGGTCGTAACGCATTTCCACGTTACCAATCATCGGGAAATCCTTGCGGAAAGGATGGCCGACAAAACCATAATCGGTAAGAATGCGGCGTAAATCCGGGTGGCCTTCGTACATGATGCCGAATAAATCAAACGCCTCGCGCTCATACCAGTTGGCCGATGACCAGACTTCGACCAGCGTTGGCAGTACCGGAAAATCATTGTCCTCGGCAAATACCTTGAGTCGAACACGATGATTGTGAGTCATAGACAGCAGATGATAAACCGTGGCGAAACGCAGTCCCTGCCAAGGACTTTCTTCTTCGCCATGCTGCGCGTAATCCACCCCGCAGAGGTCCATCAATTGCTCGAATTTAAGCGCTATATGGTCGCGCAGCGTGGTACAAACCGCTATTACATCCGCCGCTTTGCACTCGATAGTGATTTCATTCACATGGGTGGTGAGCTGGGTCAGTTTGTCGCCCAGCGCAAGTTTGAGGTTTTCTGAGAGTGTTTCTAAACGAGGAAGCATCAATTATCTGGCAATCGTGTTGGTGCGTCTGATCTTGTTTTGCAACTGGATGATGCCGTAGAGCAATGCCTCGGCGGTTGGCGGGCAGCCCGGCACGTAAATATCCACCGGTATGATGCGGTCGCAACCGCGCACCACAGAGTAGGAATAATGGTAATAGCCGCCGCCATTGGCGCAGGAGCCCATGGAGATGACCCAACGCGGCTCGGCCATCTGGTCGTAAACCTTGCGCAGGGCGGGCGCCATCTTATTAACCAGCGTACCTGCCACTATCATCACGTCTGACTGACGCGGACTGCCGCGAAACACGATGCCGAAGCGGTCAAGATCGTAACGCGAGGCACCGGCGTGCATCATCTCTACCGCGCAGCAGGCCAAGCCAAAGGTCATCGGCCACATGGAGCCGGTGCGTGCGTAGTTGATGACCGTATCGAGCGTGGTGGTAACGAAGCCCTTCTCTAGGTAGCCTTCGATGCTCATGCGATAACGCCTTTATAAAAGCAGCGTAGTTTTTCCGCCTCAGGCAAACTCTCAAAAAAACAAAGGTTATCTATTCGGCGTCCAAACATCGTTCGCGGGCGTGCGCATCCCGCGCTACGCGCGTTAACCTGCTTACTGCTCGCGATGTTTACTCCCACTCCAGCGCCCCTTTTTTCCATTCATAAACAAACCCAACAATGAAAATGCCAAGAAAGACCAGCATGGCGATATAGCCGAACAAGCCGATTTCTTTAATGGCCACAGCCCAGGGGAAAAGAAAAGCAATTTCGAGATCAAACAGGATAAACAGGATAGCTATCAGGTAATAGCGCACATCGAATTTCATGCGGGCATCTTCAAACGCCTCAAAACCGCATTCATAAGGGGAATTTTTTGCATCATCCGGCCGATGAGGAGAAGCCAGTTTGCCAAGAACAATAGGAATCACTCCGACGGCCAAGCCGACTAGAATGAACAATAAAATCGGAAAATAATTTCCCAGCACGTTCAACCTCAGTTTTACCAGGCACTAAATCTGTAGGCCTTGGTAATAATCAATATTTTGGTGACGGAGAGACTCGAATATAGCCTTCAATCCGTTATTGTTATTACATCCTATAAAATCGAATGAAATTTTTGTACAGATTTTTGTACGTTTTTTATTTCACTAGCACTTTTACTACCCATCTCTAAATCCGCTGCGTTCATGCTGTCAAACCGCCATCGCGGGCCATCGTTTTAATTTCGATACACGGTATTCAAAGCTAGTCTGGCTATCCTTGTCCAGGAACATATCTATTGCCTTAGAATGGATACCCGACTATTTTTGTCAACTATACCAATCCAGACCAAATTAGTCAACAATATTGAGACCTTTGCACGAACCACCCATATTAACAGGTAAACACACGTCAATCGCGATCAGTTGCGCCTCGCGCGCGCGTATTTGGTCACTTTAATTTACCTAGTAGCTTTTTCGAGTCTTTTAATTTGCATCCTCGCAACCTGAAGCATCCACATACCGCTTATGCAGCCGGGGCGGTCTCCCGCTTACTCTTTACCATTCCCGGCTTTGAGTTCCTCAACCATCTGTTGGCACACCGCCTTGGCGTCGCCGAAGACCAGCGAGCAGTTGTCCTGGGAGAAGAGCAGGTTCTCCTCGCCCGAGTAGCCTGGCTTCATGGAGCGCTTGATAAAGAAGACGTGCTTGGCGCGGCCGACGTCGAGAATGGGCATGCCGTAGAGTGGGGATAATTTCTGGGTCTTGGCCGCCGGGTTGGTCACGTCGTTTGCACCCACGACCAATGCGACGTCGGTCTGCGCGAACTCGGGGTTGATCTCGTCCATCTCGAACACCTTGTCGTAGGGCACGTCGGCCTCGGCCAACAGCACGTTCATGTGCCCAGGCATGCGCCCGGCCACGGGGTGGATGGCGAATTTCACCTCCACGCCCTTGTGTTCCAGGACCTCGGTGAGCTCCTTCAACGCGTGCTGCGCCTGGGCCACGGCCATGCCATAGCCGGGGACGATAATCACCTTGGAGGCATTGCCCATGAGAAACACGGCATCCTCCACCGCCGCCGATTTGATGCCCTGACCCGTGGTGGTGGCGAGCGGCGTCGCGGCGCCCGCCGTACCGCCGAAACCACCGAGCACGATGGAGACAATCGAGCGATTCATGGCGCGCGACATGATATAGGACAGGATCGCGCCCGAGAAGCCCACGATCACGCCGGTGATAATCAGCAGGCTGTTGCCGAGTGTAAAACCCGTGGCCGCCGCCGCCCAGCCCGAATACGAGTTGAGTAACGACACCACCACCGGCATGTCGGCGCCGCCGATGGGCAGGATGACCAGCACGCCGAGCGCGAAGGCGATGAACGTCGCGGCGAGGAGCGAATGGAAGTTGTCGTGCAGCACGAAATCCACGCCGAAGCCCAGCATGGCCAGCATGAGCACGAGATTGATGATATTCCGGCCCGGGATAAGGAGCGGCCGGCCAGGTAACAACGCCTGCAACTTGCCGAAGGCCAGCACCGAACCGGTGAAGGTGACCGCACCGATCACGCTGCCGATGAAGATCTCGGTCAGCAATACAAAATCGGGCGTGGCGATACGCGCGTGGGTGAGGTAGGTTCCAACGGCGACGAGTACCGCGGTCAGGCCCACGAAGCTGTGCAATGCCGCGACCAGTTGCGGCATTGCCGTCATCTTGATGCGCAGCGCCACGATCGTGCCGATGATCGCCCCGCCGAGGAGCCCGGCAACGATGAACGCATAGTGTTTGACCGCGGGGTGGAACAGCGTAGCGGCGATAGCGAGCGTCATGCCGGCCATGGCGTAGACGTTGCCGCGCCGCGCCGAGGCTGGGTGCGTGAGCCCATTCAATCCGAGGATGAACAGTACCGCCGCGACCAGGTAGGCCAGCGACAGGGCTTCGGTGCCGAGGGTCATGGGCGTTCGTCCTGCTTTTTCTTCTTAAACATGGCGAGCATGCGCTGTGTCACGACGAAGCCGCCGAAGATATTGATCGAGGCGAGTAGCACGGCCACAAAGCCGAGGATCTGGGTGCTTAAGCTCGCTTCGGCGCTACCGGCCACCAGAATCGCGCCGATGATGATAATGCCGGAGATGGCATTGGTGAGCGCGATGAGGGGCGTGTGCAGCGAGGGCTTGACGCCCCAGATCACCCAGTAGCCCACGAAGCAGGCCAGAACGAAGATGTACAGTGCGGCCATGGGTTCGGACATGGGGTTATTTTTCCTTTTCTTTGCGGGTCGTTTCGAAGCGCACCTTGCCCTGATGGGTGATGAGCGTCTTCGAGGTGATTTCGTCGGCGAAGTGGTCCTTGAAGCGCAGCGCGCCGTTGGATGGGTCGAGCATCTGCATTAAAAAGTTGTACACGTTGCGCGCGAAGAAGTTGCTCGCATCGGATGGCATCAACGCCGGGAAATTGGTATAGCCGCACAGAATCACGCCGTGCTTCACCACCACCTGGTCCGCTTCGGTCAGCGGGCAGTTGCCGCCGCTGGCCGCAGCCAGGTCCACGATCACCGCGCCCTCGTGCATGCCCTTGACGGTTTCTTCGGTAATCAGCAGCGGCGCCGACATGCAGGGAATCAGCGCCGTGGAGATGATGATGTCAGCCTTCTTCAGTTCTTCTTGGAGAAGCTGTTGCTGTTTTTTCTGCGCCTCGGGCGAGAGCGCCTTGGCGTAGCCGCCGCTGCCGGCACCAGATTCGTCCAGATCGAATTCGATAAACTTCGCACCCAAGGACTGAATCTGCTCCTCCACTTCGGGGCGCACGTCGTAGGCCCAGACCTGCGCGCCCAGGCGCCGCGCCGTGGCGATGGCCTGCAACCCCGCGACGCCCACACCCAGCACCACCACGCGCGCGGGTTTGGCGGAACCCGCCGAGGTCATCATCATGGGGAAAAAGCGCCCGTAGAGACGCGCCGCCTCGAGCACCGCACGGTAGCCGGCGATATTCGCCTGCGACGAGAGCACGTCCATGGTCTGCGTGCGCGACAGGCGCGGCATCATTTCGAGCGCGAAGCTGTCCACGCCCTGCGCGGCCAGGAGATCGAACGTGCCATCGTCATGACACATGTCGAGCAGCGAGATCAGCACCGCGCCTGATTTCAGGTGTCGTATCTCTTCAGGCGTGGGCTTGTGGATCTTGAAAACGATCTCGGCACCGAGCGCTGTTTTATGCTCGACGATCTCGGCACCGGCTTCGCGGTAAGCCTCGTCGGTGAAGTGTGCGCCGAGTCCGGCGCCGGTTTCAATCGCGACCGCAAGCCCAGCCGCGCGCAGCTTCTTGACCGTCTCGGGCGTGGCCGCGACGCGCGTCTCGCCGGCGGTGTATTCCTTGGGTATACCTGTTTTCATCGCTTTTAAGGGGGGTGTCCTGAATTTTGTGTAAACGCCTGTTCAATCAACCGCTTCAGCTCCTTCATCACCGCCGTCCTTTCCTTCTGCTCCGTCCTACAGCGTCAAATTCATCTAGTTTGCCAATTCTCTGCACGGAAATGACATTATTCGCTAAGATTATCGTTTTTAATAGCAACTTCCAGCAGCAACCTAAGACGTTCCAGCGTCTCGTAGGGTAGCTTATCCAGCAGGCAGGCCTTAACTTCCTTACGTTCTACCAATAAATTGTTGAGCTTTGCCTTCAGAGTAATGGCCTGAACCATGGCTCCAGCTTGCTCTTTGGCACGCCCCATTTCAAATGCTGCCCCGGCTTCAGCCATTGCCTGACGTAGTCCGTATTCTGCATCTCGTTGTATTTTAGCGATGATTGGCGCACGTAATTCTGCAACTCTTAGCTTTACTACAAGGGCTTCCCCATCAATGCAACACTAATTTTGGGTTTTTTAAATTTTCATCGTTTCATATTCATCATCACTTGTTGTCGACTTCCAGTAGCAATGCGAGAAGGTGAAGGACTGCTAAACTACAACCGGTCATTATGAGCCATTGGCTCTTACCCTGATGAAAGACGCACGCGAGGGCCTCACTCGTTAGTCGGGCTCAACAGCTTCCCTAAAGTTAACCAGGCACTCCCCGCGCGGGTCCAACACCGGGCTTATGGGTCGGTCGGGCGTGGTCTGTCCCCTGCTGTTATCTCAACCCAATATATGCCTTACCTGACGACGGCATCGAATGGCTCAAGGCAAAATCAAAGCGTTGAAATACTTTTCCGCCATTGCCGGGTCGAGCTTGCGCAAAGTCTGATAAATCTCCCGCACCTTGTCGCGCTGCCCTTGGCGATAATAGGCAATGCCCAGGTTATTCCAGGCCTCGGCATACTCCGGCTGGATGCGCAGCGCCTCCCGATAGGCCTGAATCGCCTGGTCATATTGCTTGAGGAGGCTGTAGGAAGTGCCCAGGTTATTCCAAACGTCGGCATACTCCGGCTGGATACGCAGCGCCTCCCGAAAAGCCTTAATCGCCTGGTCGTGTTGCTTGGGGTTGCCGTAGGCAGTGCCCAGTCCATTCCAGGCCTTGGCAAGCTCCGGCTGGATACGCAGCGCCTCCCGAAAAGCCTGAATCGCCTGGTCGTATTGCTTGAGGTTGTTGTAGGCAAAGCCCATGGCATACCGTGCAACCGCGCTTCCAGGTTCGTTTTTTACCCACTGCTGCGCGAGTTTCAGTAGTCCCTGCCAGTCTTGTTTCTTCTCCAGCGCTATAGCACGGTTTAACCAATCCAGCCCGCCTTTTTTCGCTGCCACCGGCGCCGCTTGCGCCCGTTTCGGCAGTTCGCCTATCCAGTCCACCGGCAGAGCGAAGTTGAGATTCTGGCCCTCGATAAACTGGAATGTGGTGATGCCAATCAGCCGCCCTTTGTCGTCGAACAGCCCGCCACCGCTGGAGCCGGGAGAAATCGCGGCGGAGGTCTGGATGTATTGCGAGCCTTCATACGGGTGCAGGCTGGAGATAAGCCCTTCGCTCAAGGTTAGCTCCAGGCCTTTTGGTGCGCCGATGGCATAGACGCGCTGGCCGACCCTGAGCTTTTTGGCGCTGCCCAGCGTGATGGGTGTGGACTGTAAGTCCGGCGCGCTCAATTGGCATAGGTCGCGGTCGGGGTCGGCAAATTGCAGTATAGCCTTGAAGGTTTTGCCGGATTGCCGCACTTGCAGGCTTTTGCCTTCTTGCGCCACATGGCAGTTGGTAATCACCTTACCCGCGCCAATGACCACGCCGCTGCCCTGCCCGATGGATTCGCCTTTGGCGTCGAAGATGTCTATCACCACCACGGAGGGCGACGCCTTCACGAAGATTTGTTCAGGGGGGCTGACGCGGGCGGCGGTCGCCGTCAGCGTGAAGATTAAGAGACCGGTGAGGAAACCAGATGCAAAGCGCAATCTCATGATGCACCCCCTGACTATTTTATGCCATTGTACATAAAGCCCAGCAGGCTAGGGTAAGCAACCAACAATCTCGACCGGCGGGATCATGAGCAGATCATCGCCAAAGAGGCAAAAGGCGGCTGGGAAACCCGGATGGCGGCCTGACCTACCCAACCGCCAGGTGCCGCTACCCTTGTAGTAACCTTGCTGTTTCCATGGGGTCTGGTTTTGTTGCCTGTTATTTCGCTGTTCCCAGGCGCGCGGCGTGGATGTAGCGAGTTTTGGTTCGATAAAACTCACGCCTTTTGTGAAGCCCAGCCCATTCGATTCATGAAAGCCACCAGCGCAAAGTCTTTTTGCTGTTCACATTCGATAATTCCCTGCCGTAAACGGTCAAAGGTTTTCAGGTGCATCCCCTTGGGCTTTTGCCAGCCGTTCCAATCGCCAGCGCCACTGGCCAGCTTGCGTTCGATCTTGCGTTGCTTGCGCCACGCCCTGTCCATTAAATCCTCGCTTTGGCTGTAATAGGCAACACGGACACAACGGCGGCAAGCGTAGCGCCCACCGGGTGCGCCGAAATACACCACCGCGCAACGCCGCCCGCATGAGGGGCATATAATCCACGGACGGGAACCACCATAATTACAAGGGGTGCGGTCAATCCATAACGAACATTCCACATCTCGCGGATCGTGCCCGTAAGGTGTCCACTGATAAGACAGAATCACGCGTTCTGGATCATCAGCCACGCGCACGCGAATACTCCCTGCATTTTCTCCGTGGTTGTTAGTCCAGCTCCACGAAAACCACGCCCCCGGATTGAGTAGCCTCTTGCGTGCAATATGCCGCACGTCGAAAGCCAGCGATGCTTCCGCCTTGCGCTTCCACCCCGGACGGCCAGCGCCGTACCGACTACCACCAGTGCCCATTATTCAGCCTCCACAGAATACGAAATCATTAGAGAAAATATACATGGTTTCATCGTCAAATCGGCCTGTAAATAGCGCCATTCCTTGCGTTCGGATATGATTGATTTATCAATTGATTATGCAACTGACTACCAAGTCGCACCATGGGGCAACCTTGGGGTATTTTGCTGCGTGCTTTCCGCAACTGTTCGCATACTGTTACCAGTTCCAGCCGGATACGCGCAAACT
>JBCKUK010000011.1:0-39745 GCA_038924905.1 Methylophilaceae bacterium
ATGGGTGCGGCTGATGTGGAGGCTTTTTTAACGCATTTGGCGGTTGAGCGAAATGTATCGGCCAGCACGCAGAATCAGGCTAAAAGCGCATTGTTGTATTTGTATAAAGGGGTGTTGGGCATAGAGCTGCCTTGGCTGGATAATGTCACTCAGGCTAAAGCGCCTAAACGCCTGCCTGTGGTGTTGACGCAGCAAGAGGTGCATGCAGTGTTAACGCGTCTGGACGGATCTATTTGGATAATCGCCAGCTTGTTATATGGCAGTGGCTTGCGCATTATGGAGTGCTTGCGTTTGCGGGTGAAAGATATTGATTTTGCCCGCGGTGAGATTTTGGTGCGGGAGGGTAAGGGGTTTAAAGATAGAGTAACCATGCTGCCCGTTTCATTGGCACAGCCGCTTAAGCAGCACTTGCTCAAGGTGCAGGCGCTACATGCTGCTGATTTAGCTGATGGCTATGGCGATGTATTTATGCCAATGGCGTTAGATAGAAAGTACCCCAACGCCGGTAAATCCTGGGCTTGGCAATATGTGTTTCCTTCCATCAAGCTATCGGTTGATCCACGTTCTAAAAAGGTAAGGCGCCACCATGCGGACGAAAAGACCATACAGCGCGCTGTAAAAAAAGCAGTTGGATTAGCAAAAATCAATAAACTGGCTACCCCGCATACTTTTCGCCACAGCTTCGCCACGCATTTGCTGGAGGGCGGCTACGACATTCGCACCGCGCAGGAGTTGCTGGGGCATAGCGATGTGGCAACTACCATGATTTACACGCATGTGCTTAATAGAGGCGGGCGTGGGGTGAATAGCCCCTTGGATGCGCTTTAGGTGGGCCTTGTTGGTGAAGCTGGCTGGCTTTGTAACTTTTAGCGGAAAATTTTAGTCCGGCCTTGCCTGAAACCGCACGCTAGGTAAGCCATGGTAATCAATGTCTTGCGTCCAAAATAGCGCTTCGTGTTCCAACGCCATGCTGTACATAACGGCATCGGCCATGGCGAGTTTGTATTGTTGTGCTATGACCGATGCGGCAATTGCTTGCGCATCGGTGAGCGGCAACACGCGTCCGTGACGCATTACATCCATACATTGCGTGACCACGGCAGGGGGCACCAGTTGCGAGATGCGTTTATGCACTTCGTAAAGGGCGATAACGGGGACGATTAGAGCATCAGTATTTAATATTGCAGGCTCAAAATAATCTGCTTGTGAGGTATCCAAAAAATATTCAATCCAACCCGATGAATCCACCACATTGAGCTTATTCATCAAAATGGTCTTTTTCCTTGGGGATTTCGGTATCGGTAATGTTGTAGCCCTTGAGTATGCCGCGGTAAGCGCTCATTGGCAGCTTGGGCTTGATGATAATCTGCTTTGCATCGCCCTCAAACGAAATAGTAGAGCCTGGCTCAATGCCAAGCTGTTTGCGTAGTGCGGCAGGCAGGGTGACTTGCCCCTTGCTGGATACAACCGCGGTAATTGCCATCATAACCTCCTAATTCTTTACATGCTATAAAAGTAAAGAATACTATAAAAGTAAATCGTTGTAAATAAGTAAAGAGGTTGTTGATAATGTTTTTTGCAAGGCGTATTATAACAATTGTTATAACTAACTAGGTGATGATATGCAAACCTTGAAACTGACTCAAATTGGTAACTCCGTCGGCTTGATTTTGCCCAAGGGAGTGCTGGCACGCTTAAAGCTGCAAAAGGGCGATATGGTGTTTTTAACCGATGCGCCTGGCGCGGTAACCATTACGCCGCATGACCCTGATTTTGAGGAGAAAATGACATTGGCTCGCCAAATTATGAAAGAACGCCGCGCTGTTTTACGCGAGCTGGCTAAATAATGCCTAGTTGGCACTGGTTGGATAACGCTGTATTGCTCGCAGTGCATGGTGAACAACTGGCAGAACATGGCGGAATTTCTGGCATTAGAGATGAAGGCATGTTTATTTTAGCCATGTCGCGCGCGCAGAATTTGGCAGCCTATGGTGAGCCGGACTATGCTGATCTGGCAGCAGCTTATGGCGTTGGCATTGCCAAAAATCACCCGTTTTTAGATGGTAACAAGCGCACCGCTTTTGTGGCGACTGAACTTTTTTTAATGCTAAATGGTTATAAGTTGCAAGCCACTGATGTGGATTGTATTTTTACCATGCTGGCGGTTGCTTCAAGTGAGATGGACGAAGCCGCTTTTGCCGACTGGCTACGCGCCAACTGCGGCAAGCGCTAATTATGTTAAGACTTGAATGTGGAAAATGTACATTGATACAAGGCTAATTAATGACTAAAAGAATGAGCTTACGTCTTCGCCTCAACCTGCTGATTACTGCATTATCGCTATTGTTTATACTGGCGACAGGCTTGGTGCTTGTTAAAGATACACGCACCTCAATCAGAGAGCGGGTGGAGGCTGCCACACGGGTGACGGTGCAGCTACTAGACACCGTGATTATCAGCTCGGTACAAAACTCTGACTGGGGTTACACGCATGAGGTGCTGGGCGGTTTTCTACAGTCATTGGGCTATGTGCGCAGCAGCCAGATTATGCTGTATGACATTCGCGGCAATCTCATTTATCAATCGCCCCCATCCAAATATCGTACAGATATACGGCCGCCACAATGGTTCGTTAAATTGGTAGAGCCTGCCCCCGAGACCGTGCAGCGGCGTATTCGTTACGGAACCTTGGTGGTGACATCGAGCTCTGCGGGCTCGATCCGTGAAGCGTGGAGTGGGGTGCTTCCACTAATGTGGATAGGCCTTGGTTTTTTCGTGCTGCTGAATGGCACGGTGTATTGGATGCTGGGCCGTTGGCTACACCCGGTGAATAGTATTCTTGGCGCCATTAACCGCATGGAGCAGGGCGATTTAACAGCACGGCTGCCCGAGTTTAAGCAGCCTGAATTCGCGCGCATTGCGCACAGCCTGAACCGCATGGCTGAGTCACTTGGCGCGGAGCGCGAGCTGGAAGAAAACCGCCAATTGACGCACTTGATTCAGCAGCATATTGAAGAAGAGCGCCAAAGTCTTGCACGCGAGCTGCATGACGAGCTGGGGCAATATGTCACGGCGATTAAAACTTTTGCGGTGGGCATTGCCAATAAAACCAAAACCAAAATGCCGGATGTAGAGGCCAACGCGCAAACGATTGTAGCTGCGGCAAATCATATTTATAACGGTATGCATGACATTATCCACCAGTTGCGGCCGGGCTCGCTGGATAATCTGGGCTTGTCAGAAACCTTGCGCGATGCAGTGGCTATTTGGCAGGGTCAACACCCGGAAGTCCGATTTACTTTGAACTTAAGCGATAATTTTGGTGACCAACACTTTAATAATTTGGGTGAGACGACAAATATCAATATGTACCGCATCGTGCAAGAATCAGTGACTAATGTGCTGAGACACGCACAGGCAACAGGGATAGATATTGCTTTAACCCGAAGTGAGAGCGGCGAATTGCAATTAACCATTAAAGATAATGGTGCAGGCATGGATGTTGATGATGTCGATCAAACGCAACACTTTGGTTTGCTGGGCATGCGAGAGCGGGCACAGGCCTTAAATGGTAACTTTAGTATAGATTCAGCACCCAAGCGTGGTACTTTGATCAGCGTGACAATCCCAAACGAAGGAAAAGTAAAAGTATGAGTGAGCCAATCAAGGTAATGTTGGTAGATGACCACGCGGTGGTACGCATGGGTTTCAAAATGTTGTTGGAATCTGCCTCCGATATCAAAATAATTGCAGAGGCCGAAAATGGCGAGCAGGCGATCAAGCAGTATGTTGAACATCACCCGGATGTAGTGGTGATGGATATTACGATGCCAGGCATAGGTGGGTTGGAAGCCATAGAGCGCATTATGGCTAAAGATAATACAGCGCGTATTCTGGTGATCTCGGCGCATGAAGATTCGGTGCACCCCAAGCGCGTACTCAATGCAGGAGCGATGGGCTATTTGACCAAGCGCAGCGCGGCAGAAGAGCTCATCAAGGCCATTCGTACCGTGGCCGGTCGCAAGATATACCTTGAAGCAAGCATTGCGCAACAGATGGCGATTCAGCAGTTAAATGGCGGGGAAACCCCGGTGGATGTGCTGTCAGATCGTGAATTTGAAGTGTTTATGGCGCTGGCTAAAGGCAAAACCACCAACGATATTGCCGAAACTTTATGTCTATCACCGCGTACTGTGGGTACGCATCTCTACAACATTAAACAAAAACTCAATGCCAACAACTCTGCGGAAATCGCACTGATCGCGATGCGTTCAGGGTTGTTGGATGTCTAAAAAACTGACCAGAAAACTAATTGGCGGCGTAGCGCGCCACGTGCATCTGGTCTAGCTCAACCATCTCTACCACTGCGCGGTCGCCGCTGCCTATGCGACCCATGTCAGGTGGAATCAAAAAAGTAATCGGTTTGTTTTTCTCGCCAGCCTTCTCACCCACTGGAGCGCCCGTGGCTACTCTCCAGCGTTGCCAGTCATCTTTTGGCGGCACTTCGGCTCCAAGCGAGCGCACTTTTTCCAATAGCATCATCTTTTCATCGCCAATAATGAGATTCCATACTTCTACGTGTATCAGGCGAGTTGCCTGTGCTTGGATGGGCTTGGCGTCAGTCAGATTGCCAGTTAGATCGATAACGCCATTATTTACTGCGACAGCTGAGGCTGGTAGTGCCTCGATACTGGGCGTAATGGTTTCAAAGCCTGCGGTGAGAAAAGCGTCGCGATAGTGGTCAGGCGGCGTATCTGCTAATGTGCGATGTTTTTCTTCCTCACGCAGCTTTGCTTCATAGGCGTTGTTGACAATCTTGTCCGCGCCGCGCATCAGGATAGAGCGGGCGATTTGCTGCGCGACGGGTCCACCCATGCAGCCGCTCAAGAAAATTACTGGCGTAACAAACGTTAACGCCAGAATGAGCAATCTCACTGTGCGGTAAAAGGCAGACATAATTGATAGTGTTTATAAACCAGTCTTTACGTTTTATCTGTATGTTTATATGCGTATTTTTAACGCGGAAAAATAAGCCTATGCCTGGATTTATTAAATGTCCAGCATAAATTACTGTTTTCATTGGCCTAAGTTACTTTTGTGTTGGTTTTACGCACACACTGATGATGCCGCTCAGCATAATAATACCGACCGCAAGCCAGCGATCTGGCGACAGAGTCTCACTCCACAACACAATGCCAAACAGACTGGCAAGCACTACCGTGGCGTAAGCCAGGCTTCCTACGACAACGGGATTGCCGGTACGATAGGCACGCGTCATTGCCAGCTGCGCGATGGTGGCTGAAACGCCAGTTCCCAATAAGAGCGGTAAGTCTTGCCATGTGAGCGGGGTAAAGTGATGCAGCAGCATCCACAGGCCGCTGCCGATTGTAGATACCAGCGTGAAATAAAACACTGTGCGCCAATCAGGTTCGCCTGTGCGGGCAAGCTGCGTAACGTTGATATATACCACGCCAGCCAAAACACCTGAGAGTAGCCCCAACCCGCCAGAGACCAGCTCATCTGCGTGCAGGCTTGGTCTTAGCAGCAAGGCAACACCAATAAAGCCTAATATGATGGCTGCGATCAGCAGTTTTCTTGGGCGCTCATGTAGCAAAAAAGGCGCGAACATGGCCATAAATAGTGGCGAGGTGTAATTCAATGTAACGGCAGTGGCTAGAGGCAATGCGCTAATGGCATAAAAAAATAGCAGGAGCGAGACAAAACCCACCATACCGCGTGACAATTGCCTGCCCAATAAGGGCGTAGCAAGAGGTAAATGACGGCACTTGGTAAATGCAAAAATAAACAGAAAACCAAAAAATGAGCGATAAAAAACCAGCTCGGGTGTTGTGAATTTTTGTGCGCCAATTTTTACCAAAACTCCCATGATGGCAAAAAAGAATGCAGCCACCAGCATCCATAAACTGCCTAATTTATGCATTTTTTTGAACAAGCAGAGAATATTGCGCGAAACGATGTTTTTTCAAGCAGATTTTTATGGCTGGTTGGTGTTGGAGGACTATAATATCAGGCTATTTGCTGTAGACGATTCTTGAACCAATACATTTGATTAATCTGTTTGCTTAGCCCAATCGCCTAGCCTATTTGATTAAACAATGGTTTTGCGATAATCTCAGGCACTGTTGGAAAAATATTTTTTACTAGGAGATTGACCGTGAAGAACCCGTTAGATTCTATATGTGGCACTATTATTGCCGGCTTTGTACTTACCATTGTTTTGTACGTTTTGTTGAAAAACTTTATTTTGGCGGGGGTATAAGTCATGGAAATGTTACCTGGTATTTTTCGCTGGTTCCACATTATGGCCGGTGTAGCCTGGATTGGCCTGCTTTACTACTTTAATCTGGTGCAAGTACCCGCCATGAAAGATGCCACTGCAGATGGCACGGCAGCGGGTATTTCCAAGCATGTGGCACCACGCGCTTTGCTCTGGTTCCGCTGGTCAGCCGTAGTTACCTGGGTGATGGGGGCTGCATTGCTGGGTGCAGCGTTTAAGGATGCATTCATGCTGCAAAATGGCTATGAAGCGATTGGCGTTGGCGCATGGTTAGGCACAATCATGTTGTTTAACGTGTGGGTACTCATCTGGCCAAATCAGAAAAAGATTTTGGGGATGGTGACAGCCACTGATGATGAAAAAGCCAAGGCACGACGCGTGGCGTTTTTGGCATCGCGTACCAATGTCATGCTGTCAATCCCAATGCTGTTTTTTATGGCAAATGGACTGACACACAAAGCGCTTATTGGTCTGTAAAGTTATTACTAGCTGTAAACGGCGGCTAATGCCGCCGTTTTTATTTTTATTGTTGATTAACATAAGTTTGATTGAGTGGAATGTCAATGACACAGCATTTAATGGATACATATTCCAAACAGCCTGTTACCTTTGTGAAGGGAGAGGGTGTCTGGCTATGGGACGAGAAAGGCGATCGTTATCTTGATGCCCTGGCTGGCATCGCCGTTAATGGCTTGGGTCACGCGCATCCCAAGCTGGTAAAAGCCGTTAGCAATCAAGTGGCCAAGCTCATTCACGCCTCCAATATGTACCATATTACCGAGCAGGAGCAGCTGGCAGATAAGCTGTGTGCAATTTCTGGCATGGATAAAGTATTTTTCTGCAATTCTGGGTGTGAGGCCAATGAGGCCAGCATCAAGTTGGCGCGGCTTTATGGGCACAATAAAGGCATTGAGAGTCCTGAAATAATTGTGATGGAAAATGCTTTTCATGGCCGTACGCTGGCAACCTTGTCAGCCACCGGTAACCGCAAGACGCAGGCTGGTTTCGAGCCGCTGGTGGGCGGCTTTATCCGTGTGCCGTTTGATGACCTTGAAGCCGTGAAGCTAGTAGCGTCACGCAACCCTAATGTGGTAGCTATTTTGGTTGAGCCGATACAGAGTGAAGGCGGCATCAACGTGCCGAAGGATGCCAGTGCTTATTTGCAGGGCTTGCGCAAATTGTGCGACACGCACGGCTGGCTGTTGATGCTGGACGAAGTACAAAGCGGCATTGGCCGCACCGGTACCTGGTTCGCATTTCAACATACTGGCATTGTGCCGGATGTCATGACTCTGGCAAAAGGGCTAGGCTCTGGCGTGCCTATTGGTGCCTGCCTTGCGCATGGCGTTGCTGCCAAGGTTTTTACTCCAGGCAAGCACGGTTCGACTTTTGGCGGCAATCCGTTGGCTTCAGTTGCTGCTTTGACCACCTTAATTACGATTGAGGAAGATAAGCTCTGCACTCATGCCAGAAAGCTTGGCGATAGTCTAAATGATGCGCTTTCAAAGGGGCTCAAAGGCGTTGCTGGCGTGATTGCCATACGCAATGCAGGGTTAATGATAGGCATCGAGCTGGATCGGCCTTGCACCGAGCTGGTTAAGCAGGCACTTGAAGCCAAACTGCTGATTAATGTAACAGCTGATAAAGTGGTGCGCTTACTGCCACCACTGGTGATGAACCAGAGCGAGGCGCAGCAGATGGTTGATAGATTGGTGCCGTTGATAAAGACATTTTTGAGCAAATAAACTGATCGAACTTATAGAAGCACATGGCGATTAAACATTTTTTACAATTTAAGGATTTAAGCCGTGCCGAACTGGAGCACGTGTTTGCCCGTGCGCGCTGGATCAAGGCGCAGTTTAAGGCGTATAAGCAATATTGGCCGCTCACAGACAGAACTCTGGTAATGATTTTTGAGAAAGCCAGCACCCGTACCCGGCTGTCGTTTGAGGCGGGCATTCAACAACTGGGCGGTTCGGCGATTTACCTTAGCACTACGGACTCACAATTGGGTCGCGGCGAACCGGTGGAGGATGCAGCGCAAGTGATTTCACGTATGAGTGATCTTGTGATGATCCGTACTTTCGAGCAGGAAATTATCGAGCGGTTTGCGACTAATTCGCGGGTGCCGGTGATTAACGGCCTGACCAATGAGTATCACCCTTGCCAGATTCTGGCCGATATCCTCACGTTTGTTGAGCATCACGGGTCGATACAAGGTAAAACCGTGGCCTGGATAGGCGACTCAAATAATGTTTGCAACACCTGGCTGCAGGCGGCTGAGGTGCTCGATTTTAATGTGCATGTTTCCACGCCGCCGGGCTATGAAGTAGAGCAGGAGCGGGCGGGGCTATATGGTCACGCGCATTATGAAGAATTTGCCGACCCGATACATGCAGCAAGTGGCGCAGACCTGGTGACCACCGATGTGTGGACCAGCATGGGCTTTGAGGCGGAGAATGAAGAGCGCAAGCGCGATTTTGCCGACTGGCAAGTAGATGGCGACATGATGAAAGTAGCAGCAAAGGATGCACTGTTTATGCACTGTTTGCCCGCACGCCGTGGAGAGGAAGTTGCAGCGGAAGTGATTGATGGGCCGCAGAGCGTTGTGTGGGACGAGGCAGAGAACAGGCTGCACGTGCAAAAGGCACTGATGGAATATTTGTTACTGGGGAAAGTTGGCAATTAAGATGGAGTCCAAGGTGAGCAGCCTTTCTAATTATATTCTACCTGTAGCAGCGACTATGGTTGGGGTATGCATGACGGTTATTTCCTTGTTGCAATTAGTACCCAGAAATAGTATCTCTTCTTGGGCAGATGGGCTACTGGCGCTAAATAGCCTTGATTTTCTTGCAAGTGCCATGCTGTCTTAATTGGGCAATCAGGCATAAGGATGATGCAGTGAGTATGGAACGCTGGGCTGACAGGCTGTTTATGATTGGTTTGGTGGGGATGGTTTTCGTCAGTTTTCTAGTGGCATTTGAATTGTTTGTGGATTAATGGATAAATAGTAATGAGCGAGGTTAAAAAAGTTGTACTTGCCTACTCCGGCGGGCTGGATACATCTGTCATCCTGAAGTGGTTGACGGACGTATATCAATGCGAGGTTGTGACCTTCACTGCCGATATTGGGCAGGGTGAAGAGCTTGAGCCTGCGCGGGCAAAAGCCAGGAAATTTGGCGTCAAGGAAATCTATATCGACGACTTGCGCGAAGAATTCGTGCGTGATTTTGTCTTTCCCATGTTTCGCGCCAACACCGTGTATGAAGGCGAATACCTGCTTGGCACCTCGATTGCACGGCCCTTGATCGCCAAACGGCTGATTGAGATTGCCGCTGAAACCAAGGCAGACGCTATCTCGCATGGCGCAACCGGCAAGGGCAACGACCAGGTACGTTTTGAACTCGGTGCTTATGCGCTCAACCCGAATATTCACATCATCGCGCCGTGGCGTGAGTGGGATTTGCTATCGCGCGAAAAACTACTGGCCTATGCCGAGAAGAATGGCATTGCCGTTGACATGAAGCACAAGCAGGGTGGTTCGCCTTACTCCATGGACGCCAACCTGCTACATATTTCCTACGAAGGTCGGCACCTGGAAAACCCGGCAGCCGAGGCGGAAGAGGATATGTGGCGGTGGACGGTTTCGCCTGAAAAGGCGCCGGATGCTGCTGAGTATCTGGATATTGAATACAAGAATGGCGACCCTGTAGCCTTGAATGGAGAGGCGATGCAGCCACACGCTTTGCTGGCGCATTTGAATATGCTCGGCGGCAAGCATGGTATTGGCCGGCTGGATCTGGTCGAAAACCGCTATGTCGGCATGAAATCACGTGGTTGTTATGAAACGCCGGGCGGCACCATCATGCTGAAAGCACATCGGGCTATCGAGGCGATTACGCTGGATAGGGAAGTTGCACACCTGAAGGACGATTTGATGCCGCGGTATGCCAGCATGATTTACAACGGCTACTGGTGGAGCCCGGAAAGACTGGCGCTGCAAACGCTGATTAACCACACGCAGGCTAATGTGAATGGCTGGGTGCGGCTGAAGCTGTATAAGGGCAATGTGATTGTGACCGGGCGTGACAGCAAGACCGACTCGCTGTTTGACCCGACCATCGCCACGTTTGAGGATGACAAAGGAGCATACGACCAAAAGGATGCGGGTGGGTTTATCAAGCTCAACGCGCTAAGGATGCGTATCGCTGCAAATTTGAAAAAGAGGAAAAGTTAACCATGGCGCAATTTGATAATGTCAATGTTAAAAAGAAGGCCAATGTGTATTTTGATGGCAAGTGTGTGAGCCATACGATACTGATGCCGAACGGCACACGCTCCACCGTGGGCGTTATTTTCCCCAGCCTGCTTACTTTCAATACTACATCCCCGGAGTTGATGGAAATCAACCTGGGTCTGTGCAAGGTGCGCCTCAAAGGTGAGACCGAATGGAAAACCTACAAGGCGGGCGACAAGTTCACCGTGCCGGGGAATTCCAGTTTTGACATTGAAACAGTCGAAATGCTGGACTATGTCTGTCATTTTGAATAAAAACTTTAGCCACAGAGTTCACAGAGAAAAACTAACCAAAAAAACACTACAGAAAATTCTCTAATCAATTAAGTAGTTGCGTAACTACTGTTTAATTTTATTTAGATTTTGAAGTTCTCTGTGAACTCTGTGAACTCTGTGTCCTCTGTGGCCAATTAGAATTGGAGGTTTTATGCCATCTTTTGATATTTCATCTGAAGTTGATATGGTCGGTTTGAATAATGCGGTAGATGTTGCAGGCCGCATGATAGCGAATCGCTACGATTTTAAAGGTACCAGCGCCAAAGTTGAGCTGAGTGAAAAAGACAAATTGATCACCTTGTTTGGCGATTCCGATTTTCAGCTTAACCAGATCAAGGATATCTTGCTACCGGCAATGGAGAAAAAAGAGGCAGATAGTGCCAAACGATTGGACCATCAGGATGTCACAACGATCTCGGGTAACAAAGTGAAACAGCTGCTGAAAATCAAGGCAGGCATTGACGCTGAATTGGCGAAGAGAATTGTGAAGCTGTTGAAAGACAGCGGCTTGAAAGTGCAAGCCAGCATTCAAGGGGACACTGTACGCGTCACCGGTGCCAAGCGCGATGTGCTACAGAACGCAATTGCTTTAGTAAAAAAGTCCGTGACTGATTTTCCGTTGCAGTTCGGCAACTTCAGAGATTAGAAGTAGTGTCGTTAAATCGCATTTTGCGAGATGAGGCGCAAGGAGCCGCACAGCGAATGACGACGACATATCAATAAGATAGGCTAGGAATGAGCGGGCACGCGACGCTGCGAATCGCTTGAAAAAGGAGATTTGATATGGCAAAAACGCTTTACGACAAATTGTTTGATTCACATGTGGTCACCGAAGAAAACGGTACCGCATTGATTTATATCGACCGTCATCTGGTGCACGAAGTCACCAGCCCGCAAGCTTTTGAGGGTTTGCGCCTGGCTGGGCGCAAACCGTGGCGTGCTGCATCCATTATAGCGACTGCCGATCACAATACGCCGACCAATGGCTGGGACAAGGGCATTGCCGGTATTGCCGATCCGGTTTCTCGCTTGCAGATAGAAACGCTGGACGCCAATATCCGTGAGTTTGGCGCCAAGGCCTACTTTCCTTTTTTGGATAAGCGTCAGGGCATCGTGCATGTGATTGGCCCGGAGCAGGGCGCGACATTGCCCGGCATGACCGTGGTTTGCGGTGATTCGCACACCAGTACGCATGGTGCTTTTGGCGCCCTGGCGCACGGTATTGGTACTTCCGAGGTTGAGCATGTGCTTGCTACACAATGCCTGATTACCAAAAAAGCCAAGGCCATGCTGGTGAAAGTTGAAGGCAAACTTGGCCGCGGTGTGACGGCAAAAGATATTGCCTTGGTGGTGATAGGCAAAATAGGCACGGCAGGCGGCAACGGCTATACCATTGAATTTGCTGGCTTTAGCATTCTGGATTTGAGCATGGAAGGCCGCATGACGTTGTGCAATATGGCGATTGAAGCAGGCGCACGCGCAGGTATGGTCGCGGTGGATGACACGACGATTAACTATCTCAAGGGCCGCCCCTACGCACCCAGGCCAGAACAATGGGACGCTGCGGCTGCCTATTGGCGTACCCTGGTGAGCGACGAGGGTGCAAAATTTGACAAAACCGTCACGCTCAACGCGGCTGATATTGAGCCGCAAGTCACTTGGGGTACCTCACCCGAAATGGTGACAGGTATTGATGGCTTTGTGCCCGACCCGGCAAAAGAAGCCGACGCGACCAAACGTGGCGGCATGGAACGTGCCCTGCAATATATGGGCTTGCAGGCAAACACACCAATAGAAAAAATCAGCATTGATAAAGTGTTTATCGGGTCCTGCACCAATTCCCGCATAGAGGATTTGCGTGCTGCTGCAGCCATTGCTAAAGGCAAACATGTGGCGTCCAGCATCAAGCTTGCCATGGTAGTGCCAGGTTCGGGCTTGGTAAAAGCGCAGGCCGAGAAGGAAGGGCTGGACAAGATATTCAAGGATGCCGGCTTTGAATGGCGCGAGCCAGGCTGTTCGATGTGTTTGGCTATGAACGCCGACCGTTTGGAGCCGGGTGAGCGTTGCGCCTCGACCTCAAACCGTAATTTTGAAGGGCGGCAGGGGCAGGGTGGACGCACGCATTTAGTGAGTCCGGAAATGGCAGCAGCAGCAGCGGTGGCTGGGCATTTTGTTGATATTAGAAATTTTGTTTAACTTTTTAACAAATTATTAAGGAGTGAAAAAATGAGTAAATTGTTTCCAATGATCATGATTGGTTTCTCGTTGGTTTTAACTGGTTGTAATACATGGCATGGCCTTGGCAAGGATGTGGAAAACGCTGGCGAAAAAATTCAGAAGTCGCCAAATAACTAATGCAAGCATTTACCACATTAAACGGATTGGTTGCGCCGTTAGACCGCGCCAATGTGGATACTGACGCCATCATTCCCAAGCAGTTTTTGAAATCCATCAAGCGCTCAGGCTTTGGTCCGAATGCGTTTGATGAGTGGCGCTATCTCGACCACGGTGAGCCGGGCATGGATAACAGCAAGCGCAAGCTCAATCCGGATTTTGTGCTGAATGGCGCGCGCTATCAGGGTGCGAGTATTTTGCTCACGCGTGAGAATTTTGGCTGTGGCTCTAGCCGTGAGCATGCGCCGTGGGCGTTATTGGATTTTGGTTTTCGTACCATCATCGCGCCCAGCTATGCTGATATTTTTTATAACAATTGCTTTAAAAATGGCATGTTGCCGATTGTGTTGCCAGCGACGGTTGTAGATGGCCTGTTTAAAGCGGTAGAAGCTGAAACAGGTTACAAGCTCGCGATAAATTTGGATGCGCAAACTGTGACCACGCCAGAAGACGCAGTGTATACATTTGAGGTAGATGCCTTCCGTAAACATTGCCTGTTTAATGGTTTGGATGACATTACCTTGACCATGCAGCAACAAGAAAAAATTAAGGCTTTTGAGACCAAACACCGCTTGATTCAGCCTTGGTTATTCAATTAGCTCCATTAAATCATTAGGAATTTTTGATTCATGAAAATTGCAGTATTGCCAGGCGATGGCATAGGGCCGGAAATCATTGCGCAGGCAGTGAAGGTTTTGAAAACCCTGAACCTCAAACTTGAAATGCAGGAAGCGCCGATTGGCGGCGCTGGCTATGAGGCTGCAGGCGATCCTTTGCCAGCCGAAACGCTTAAGCTTGCCAAAGAATCTGACGCGGTTTTGTTGGGCGCTGTGGGTGACTGGAAATATGATACTTTGCCACGCGATATGCGTCCGGAGCGCGGCTTGTTGCGTATTCGAAAGGAGCTCGGCTTATTTGCCAACTTGCGTCCGGTATTGTTGTATCCGGAGCTTGCCTCAGCCTCTACGCTCAAGCCGGAAGTGGTGTCCGGTCTCGATATCATGATCGTGCGCGAACTGACGGGCGACATCTATTTCGGCCAGCCGCGCGGCATCAGCACCTTGCCAAATGGCGAGCGCGAAGGCATTAATACCATGCGTTATAGCGAATCCGAGATTCGCCGCATCGGCCATGTGGCTTTTGGCATTGCGATGAAGCGCAACAAAAGGGTATGTTCGGTAGACAAAGCCAATGTGCTGGAGACGACCGAACTGTGGCGTCAGGTAATGATTGAGCTGTCAAAAGATTATCCGGAAGTCGAGCTTTCGCATATGTATGTGGATAATGCTGCCATGCAATTAGTGCGGGCCCCAAAGCAGTTCGATGTCATCGTCACCGGCAACATTTTTGGCGACATCCTGTCGGATGAGGCTTCCATGCTGACTGGCTCCATTGGCATGCTGCCGTCTGCTTCACTGGATGCAAATAACAAGGGCATGTATGAGCCCAGCCACGGATCGGCGCCTGACATTGCGGACAAGGATATCGCAAACCCATTAGCAACCATACTTTCTGCTGCTATGATGCTGCGCTTCACGTTCAGCGACGAGACAAACGCGACGCGTATTGAAAATGCGGTGAAAAGCGCGCTGGCGCAAGGCTATCGTACTGGCGATATCTGGACGGAAGGTACGAAAAAAGTTAAATGCAGTGAAATGGGCGACGCAGTAGTAGCAGTGCTTTGATTTTTCACCACAGAGTACACGGAGAAAAGCTAAGCAAAAGCACTACAATAAAAATTTAATAATGAATTAAGTGGTTACGTAATTGCTGTTTAATTTTATTCAGGTTTTGAAGTTCTCTGTGTTCTCTGTGGCAAAAAGATTTTGGGGTTAACTAAAATGATGCAAGTTGGTTTCATAGGTTGGCGAGGAATGGTGGGCTCAGTGCTCATGCAACGCATGCGCGAAGAGAGCGACTTCGACCATATCAAGCCGGTATTTTTTACGACTTCGCAGGTGGGCGGCAGTGGGCCTAGTATCGGCAAAGACGCGCCGCCGTTAAAGGATGCGAAGAATATCGCTGACCTCAAGGCAATGGATGCCATTATTTCCTGCCAGGGCAGTGATTATACGACTGAGATTTTCTCCAAGCTGCGTGCAGATGGCTGGAACGGTCATTGGATAGATACAGCTTCCGCCTTGCGCATGGAAAAAGACGCAGTGATTATTCTCGATCCGGTGAATAACAACGTCATCCAGAATGCATTGGGTAAGGGCTGCAAAAACTGGATAGGGGGAAATTGCACAGTCTCGCTGATGCTGATGGGGTTAGATGGTTTATTCAAGGCAGATTTGGTTGAATGGACAACTTCCATGACTTATCAGGCAGCCTCTGGTGCTGGCGCACAGAATATGCGCGAACTACTCAAGCAAATGGGCGGCCTGAATGGCGTAGTACGTGATTTATTGGCAGACCCTGCATCGACGATTCTGGATATAGACCGTATTGTTGCAAAAGCGCTACGTGATGATACGCCAGCGCCTCATTTTGGCGTGCCGCTGGCTGGTAGCCTGATCCCATGGATAGACAAGGATATGGGTAATGGTCAAAGCAGGGAGGAATGGAAAGCTCAAGCCGAAACCAACAAGATACTTGGCCGTGAAGACAAGCCCATTAGCATCGATGGCCTCTGCGTAAGGATAGGCGCGATGCGCTGCCATTCACAAGCGCTGACCATTAAGTTAAAGCAGGATGTGCCGTTGGATGAAGTATCGAACATGCTCTCCGAAGCGAATGCTTGGGTAAAGGTTGTGCCCAATGAACGCGAAATTACCATGAAAGAATTAACGCCCGCTGCCGTTTCAGGCAGTCTGGCTGTACCTGTCGGCCGTCTTCGAAAAATGAGCATGGGCAACCAGTATCTCTCTGCATTTACAGTCGGAGACCAGTTGTTATGGGGGGCAGCTGAACCGCTACGCCGCATGATGAGGATTTTGGTGGAACGATAGGTTAAGCAAAAATTGGCTTGAGATAGCTCGACAATATAATGTGCGGTATGAGCTTGCATCTCTAACTATTTGATGTTAATTTAATAACTATTTTCAAGTTAGAGTAAGGGTGTGATAGTGCATAAGTCCATATTAAGACAGATTATAATTGCAGTTTGCATCGCTTTAATGTCGTTTGCCGCCCAGGCAGCTGGCTTGGGTAGAATGAGTGTTATTTCGGCGCTGGGCGAACCGTTAAATGCAGAGATTGAGCTGCTTTCTACCACGCCGGAAGAGCTAGCCTCGATAACCGCAACAATAGCGCCTAGCGAGGCCTATGCTGCCCAGGGTCTGGAACGTTCAGGTTTGCAGGCTACGATAAAGGTCGAAACAACCAAGAGGGCAGACGGCACGCATATCCTTAAGCTGACCACACAACACCCAGTACCCGAACCTTTTCTTGACATGCTAATCCAGGTGGATTGGCCGACAGGGCGGCTACTGCGTGAATACACCGCACTACTTGATCCACCTGGATATTCTGCCGCTGCTACCGACAGCAATCCTCCCGCAGCTATGCCTTTCCCGCAAACCACTGAATCCATGTCGGTGATACCAGGATTGCCGGAAAAAAAAGCCCGTAAAAAGTCAAAAACCGCCGCAGTAATGGCGCATGAGGTAGTCTCAGACAGCACCTCTGCCAATGAACATGAAACCAAACGGGGCGACACCTTAAGCGCCATTGCTAGACAAATGCAGGTGGATGGTGTCAGCTTGGATCAGATGCTGGTAGGCTTGCTTCGCGCCAATAAAGATGCTTTTGTAAACGATAATATGAACCGGCTTAAAGTCGGGCAGATTATTCGCGCACCAAGTGCTGAGGAGCTGCTAGCCGTTTCGCGTCAGGAGGCCTCTAGTGAGGTCCGCGTACAAACTGCGGATTGGAATGCTTACCGCAACAAGCTCGCTGGAATGGTTGCAGAGGCGCCGGCGGCAAGCGAGGATGCTGGCAATCAGTCATCCGGCGGCAAGTTGACCGCAGCAGCAGAAGATAAAGCATCGCCTGCCTCAGACGGCTCGCGTGACGTGGTCAGACTTTCCAAAAGCGATACCGGCGATAATGCTAACAAGGCAGACGTAAAGGCCATGCAGGATAAGTTGACGGCGCTACAGGGAGACACTGCGCGCGAGAAAGGTATAAAAGAAGCCAATGAACGTATTGCTATGTTGGATAAGCAAATTTCAGACATGCAAAAATTGTTGGCAATTAAGGATCAGGCAATGGCTGATTTGCAAAAGAATGCCGGAACTGCGGTGACCGCCGCATCTATGGCAAAGTCAGCACCCGCTCCTGTTGCGGCGGCAAAACCCACTGTAGCCGCAGTTCCGCCGGCTCCAGATGTAAAACCAACAGAAGTGAAGCCCGTACTCCCCGCAAAGCCTCTGGTCGATGGACTACTTGCAGGCGCTGGAGACAACGCCATGCTGTTAGGCGGCGTAGGCGGTGGATTAGTTCTGCTTGGCGGTGCCTGGTTATTTTTCCGCAACAAACGCAAACATGATTTGGAAAACTTTGAGCAGGGCATTTTGACTGCTGGCGGACTTAAGGCTAATACAGTATTTGGCAATACGTCCGGCGATAAGGTAGACACCGGTGACACGTCATTCTTGACCGATTTTTCACAAAGTCCGGGTGGCATGATTGATACGCATGATGTTGATACAATTGCCGAGGCTGAGATCTTGGCTTATGGCCGCGAAGCGCAAGCTGAAGGAATACTCAAAGATGCCATTGCAAAAGAGCCAATACGCTATGAGCTGCACCTCAAGCTACTTGAAATATATTCAGCGCGCAAGGATTTATCCGCGTTTGAAGCCGTATCCGGCGAGCTCTATTCCACGCTAGGAGCAGGCGATCCTGTTTGGGCCAGGGTGGCAGAAATGGGTCACAAGATAGAGCCGGATAACCCACTTTACGACCTCTCCTCCTCCCCAGCAGTCCCAGCCTCAACCACAGAAGTTAAACCGGCAGCAAAGAAACCAGAAGTGGCAGCCAGTGCAAAGCCTGGCGCTGCGAAGATTGCAACTGCAAAGCCAGTTAAAAAGCAGGTAAAGAAAATGGCTCCACCACCTCCACCGGCGCCAGTTGAAGAGCCGGGTGGCGCCAAGAGCACCACTTCAGTGGCTGTTGCAGCAGCGTCAACAGCATCAATTGACCAAAAATTGGAAGCCAGCTATTTTGATAACGCAGAAGATATGGGCGCAACCGAAACTACACCTACCGCTGAATTATCCATGGAAGCTGATATTGGCCAGCCTGAAGCGAATGCCGCTGCGGAAATTGATTTGTCCGGCATTAGTCTGGAACTGGACACTACGCCTGTAACTGCGACGAAAGAGGTAACTGAGACTCCTGACGCTGGCGTTGAGTCGGAAGATGTTAATACCAAATTAGACTTGGTCACCGCCTATATCGATATGGGCGATAAGAAGAGCGCGCGTGAACTGCTGGACGAGGTGCTGAAGGAAGGTGGTGCTCAGCAGCGTGAGCGAGCGAAACAGATGCTGAGCAGTCTCGCTTGATAAGTGTCAACAAATAAGGCCGGACTTGCGAGTCCGGTTTTTTTATTGCTATTTTTGGAAAATCCATTGTGCACCCATCCATCAAAATTCTTTGTTTGATCGCGCTTGCAGTTGCGTTGCACTTGATTGGGTATTCAGTGGCCGGCTATTGGGCGCTGCTGGCTCTGGCTGCGGTGCTGTCATCAGGGCTGCTCTATTATCGCGCCAGTGGCTTCTGGAAATTGCTGCGCCGGGTGCGCTGGATACTATTTTTCCTGATATTGATTTTTGCGTTTAACACGCCGGGCGAGTACGTGAAGCAGTGGCCATGGGAATTTGCGCCAAGCTATGAAGGCCTATCCGCCGGACTATTGCAGGCTGCCAAATTGTGTATCATGCTGGCAGGCTTGTCCATGCTGCTTGTGACGACCACCCGTGAGAGTCTGATTGCAGGATTTTATCTACTCGCCAGCCCGCTTCGAATATTGAAACTGAAGCCGGAGCGCTTTGCTGCAAGGCTATGGTTAACTTTGCATTATGTTGAGCGGGCACCGCCAGCCAGGCTAGAAAAAAATGGAGTTCGGCAAAATATGTTAGAGCGGTTTTCTGAATTGAGCATGATTGAAAACCCCACAAATGGCGCCCCTGAGCATATTCAGTTGACACTGCCGGACTTAACCAGACGCGATAAGCTGGTCGTGATTAGCCTGCTTGCAGCTGGAATTTACTTGCTATGCGTGTAGCGCTAGGGCTTGAATATGATGGTGCGGGTTTTTGCGGCTGGCAAAGCCAGGTTGATGGTTGCGCGGTGCAGGATTGCCTGGAGACAGCGTTACAAAAACTGGCTGGCCATGAGCTGCGAGTTTCGGCTGCAGGCCGCACCGATACGGGGGTGAACGCGCTTTGCCAGGTGGTACATTTTGATGCCTTGAAAGCAAGGCCGATGAGCGCGTGGATACGTGGCGTGAATGCGAATTTGCCCAAGAATCTACGTGTGTTATGGGCGCGGGAAGTGGATGCTCAGTTTCATGCCAGGTTTGAGGCGCAGCAAAGATGTTATCAATATTTGCTGATTAATCAGCCGACATCCCCAGCCATTATGGCGGGCAAAGCTGGCTGGTTTTATCTGCCGCTGGATGTGGACGCAATGCAGGAAGCCGCGACCCACCTGATTGGCGAGCATGATTTCAGTGCTTTTCGTGCGTCTGAATGCCAAGCAAAATCACCCATTAAACACATGTACCGCGCCGAAGTCACAAAGACCGGCAGCAGCATAGTGTTTGATTTTTGTGCCAATGCATTCTTGCAGCATCAGGTGCGCAATATGGTGGGTGCACTGGTTTATGTAGGTAAAGGCAAACACCAGCCGGCATACATGAAGCAGCTAATGGAAAATCGAGATCGCAAGCAATCCCCGCCGACGTTTTCGCCGGATGGTTTGTACCTCACCGGCGTGAAATATGACGCAAAATGGGGCCTGCCGGAAACACAGCGCAGCCTGACCCTGCTTTAATTCAGTGGCAGCATTCATGTGACAGTTGTAATGCTTTAAGTTACGCTATCAACCTCATTGTTTCTGGTTATACATAATTGCGAACCCGTGTAAAAATTTGCGGCATTACCAGCGTAGAGGATGCCATAGCCGCTGCTCAGCATGGCGCTGATGCCATTGGCCTGGTGTTTTATGCCAAGAGCCCACGTCATGTCAGTATAGTCCAGGCAGCAGAAATTGTGGCCAGGCTGCCTGCCTTTGTTGGTGCAGTCGGTTTATTTGTGGACGCTACGCCTGAAGAAATACGTGCGGTATTGGCAAAAGTAAAACTGGATCTATTGCAGTTTCATGGCAATGAAACTTCCGAAGAATGTCAGCAATATGGCTTGCCTTATATGAAGGCAATTCGCGTCCAAGCCGACACAAATTTGTTACAATGTGTAGCTCAATATGGCGGCGCAAAGGCCTTGCTGTTGGATGCCTACGCCGAAGGTGCAGCAGGTGGTACAGGCCAGGTGTTTGACTGGAACCTGATTCCGGCAAATTTGCCGCAGAACATTGTATTGGCTGGCGGCCTGAATGCTGCTAACGTTGGATCAGCTATACGCCAGGTACGCCCTTATGCAGTGGATGTGAGTGGCGGTGTGGAACAAGAAAAAGGAATCAAAGACGCGGAGAAAATTGCCGCGTTCATGCGAGGGGTGGCAGATGTACGATTTTCCTGATGCGCGTGGCCATTTTGGGCCTTACGGTGGCATCTTTGTAGCAGAAACGTTGATTGAAGCGCTGGAAGAATTGCGCGCAATGTATGAGCGCTATCGCAATGATCCTGAATTTCTGGCCGAATTTGAGCACGACCTGAAGCATTTTGTCGGTCGCCCCAGCCCGGTTTATCACGCCAAGCGTCTGTCTGACCATTTTGGCGGCGCGCAGATTTATCTCAAACGTGAAGACCTTAACCATACTGGCGCACACAAAGTAAATAACTGTATCGGCCAAGCATTACTCGCTAAACGTATTGGTAAGCCGCGCATCATTGCCGAAACCGGCGCCGGGCAGCATGGTGTAGCAACTGCCACGGTGGCTGCACGCATGGGGTTGGAATGTGTGGTTTACATGGGTTCGGAAGATGTCAAGCGTCAGTCACCCAATGTTTTTCGCATGAAGCTGCTCGGCGCTACGGTAGTGCCGGTAGAGTCAGGTTCCAAAACACTCAAAGATGCACTCAACGAAGCCATGCGCGATTGGGTCACCAATATTGCGGATACTTTCTATATTATCGGCACCGTAGCTGGCCCACACCCTTACCCGATGATGGTACGCGATTTTCAGTCCGTCATCGGCATTGAAGCCAAACAGCAAATGCCGGAGCTGATTGGCCGCCAACCAGATGCTATTATCGCCTGTGTTGGTGGCGGCTCGAATGCGATGGGGATTTTTTACCCGTATATAGACGAAAAAAACGTGCGCTTGATTGGTGTCGAAGCCGCAGGGCTGGGGATGGAAACCGGCAAGCATGCTGCCCCTTTAACGGCGAATAGTCCGGTTGGCGTGCTGCATGGTAATCGCACTTATCTGATGCAGGATGAGAACGGCCAGATTATTGAAACGCATTCAATCTCAGCTGGCCTTGATTACCCCGGTGTCGGTCCAGAACACGCCTGGCTTAAGGATATCCATCGTGCCGAGTATGTGGCTATTACCGATGAGGAAGCACTACAGGCTTTCCATACCCTGTGCCGCATGGAAGGCATTATCCCTGCGCTGGAATCCAGCCACGCATTGGCCTATGCCGGCAAACTCGCACCTACCATGTCACGTGATCAGGTTTTACTGGTCAATCTCTCCGGTCGCGGTGACAAGGATATCAATACGGTAGCTAATCTTGCCGGGATAAAACTGTAATGTCGCGTATTCAAGGCACGTTTGAAAAGCTCAAGCAGCAAGGCAGGAAAGCCCTGATTCCTTATATCACGGCAGGCGACCCGCATCCAAAACACAGCGTTATGCTGATGCATACGCTGGTAAAAAGCGGGGCGAATATCATAGAGCTGGGCGTACCATTTTCCGACCCGATGGCAGATGGCCCGGTGATTCAACGTGCCAGTGAGCGTGCCTTGGCACACCATGTAAGTTTATCCGACGTATTGGACATGGTCGCAGAGTTTCGCAAGCGGGATACGCAAACGCCCGTGGTGCTGATGGGCTATGCCAACCCGATCGAGGCGATGGGTGCGGAACGCTTTGCTGACCGCGCCAAAGCGGCCGGTGTGGATGGCGTGCTCACGGTGGATTACCCGCCGGAAGAGTGTGGTGAATTTAACGGCCTGCTAAAGAGCCGCGAGATTGACCCTATATTCCTGCTTTCACCCACTACTGAGCCATCTCGTGTGGAGCTTATTGTTAATCAGGCCAGTGGTTTCGTTTATTATGTATCGTTAAAAGGCGTTACTGGTGCCCAGAACCTGGATATTGCTGAAGTGGCGAATCGCGTGGCGGGCATACGCAGTAAGACCAGTTTGCCGGTAGGTGTTGGCTTTGGTGTACGCGATGCAGCTACTGCCAAAGCGGTTGCTGGTATTGCAGATGCTGTTGTCGTGGGTAGTCGTATGGTGCAAACTGTTGAAGAGTCAACGGAGCAAAATGTAGCAGCTAATTTGACCGCGCTGATGACTGAATTGCGCGCAGCCATAGACTCGACCAATAGCTAAATGAGGAATCATCCATGAGCTGGCTAGGAAAAATCTTACCCCCTAAAATCAAGAGCGCCATTGGCTCAGTCCGCAAGACTGTACCAGAGGGGCTTTGGAGCAAGTGCCCTTCGTGCGAATCTATACTGTACCGCACTGATTTGGAAAGCAATGCGGAAGTTTGCCAGAAATGCGGATTTCACAGTCGTATCTGTGCCAGAGCTCGCCTGGGTTTATTGCTGGATGCCAAAGGCCGTTCTGAAATTGGTGCTGAAGTGCAACCTACTGATACGCTCAAATTTAAAGATACCAGACGCTACGCAGATCGACTGAAAGCCTCGCAATCCGAGGTTAACGAGACGGATGCGCTGATTGTTATGCAAGGCACCATTAAGAAGGTGCCAGTAGTCGTTGCCTCATTTGAATTTAAATTTATGGGCGGCTCTATGGGTTCGGTGGTGGGTGAGCGTTTTGTCCGCGGCGTGCAGGCGGCCATCAAGCACAAGACGGCATTCATTTGTATTACTGCAAGTGGCGGTGCCCGTATGCAGGAAGGCGTGTTTTCGCTGATGCAGATGGCCAAAACCAGTGCCGCGCTTACGCAACTCAGTCAGGCAGGGCTGCCCTTTATTTCGGTATTGACCGACCCCACCATGGGCGGAGTATCTGCAAGTTTTGCCATGCTGGGCGATGTGATTATTGCTGAGCCGCAGGCGCTGATTGGTTTTGCCGGCCCGCGCGTGATTGAGCAGACAGTGCGTGAAACCTTGCCAGATGGCTTTCAGCGCGCCGAGTTTTTGCTGGAACATGGGGCAATCGACATGATTGTCGATAGGCGGCAAATGCGCGATAAAATCGTGACACTCATCACCAACATGCAGCAACTACCGGCTGTTGCCTAGCCTGCATACAACATCACCACCAGTGTCGTTTCCGCAAACCCTGCCCGCTGATCTGGCCAGCTGGCTTGAATACATTGAAGCGCAGCATCCAAAATCCATCGCTATGGGTCTGGATCGGGTTGGTGTGGTCAAACAGCGCTTGAACCTGAGCCCCAGCTTTCCTATTATCACTGTCGCAGGCACCAACGGCAAAGGCTCCGCTTGCGCCATGCTGGAGCGCATTTATCACGAAGCTGGCTATCGTGTTGCCTGTTATAGCTCCCCGCATCTTTTACGTTACAACGAACGCGTTCGTGTCGGCTGCCAGGATGCCAGCGATCAAGCTTTGTGCGACGCATTTTCTGTTGTTGAGGCTGCGCGTGGCGAAACGTTGCTTACCTATTTTGAATTTGGCACGCTGGCTGCAATGCAGTACTTTACGCAGACAGGGATTGACATAGCGATTATGGAAGTAGGGCTGGGAGGCAGGCTGGATGCGGTGAATATATTTGAGCCGTCTTGCACTATCGTGACCAGCATAGACCTCGATCATATGGAATTTCTCGGCAATGATCGCGAGAGCATAGGCTTCGAGAAGGCCGGCATTTTTCGACCGGGCATTCTGGCCATTTGCGGCGATATCAACCCACCAGACAGTTTAGTGGGACACGCGGCCAATATTGGCGCCAATTTGATGTTGGTTCAACGCGACTTTCAATTTGATTTAACGGGCGATGGCTGGTCTTATCATCGTGACCAAACAGAAATCAGTTATTTGCCCATGCCCGCGCTGATTGGTGATTTTCAGTTATTTAATGCAGCTTGCGTGATAGCAGCCATACAATCCTTGCAGCAGCCCTTGCCTGTCACTGTAGCTGCTATGGCTAGCGGATTTTCCAAGGTTACTTTGGCAGGGCGCTTCCAGCTCTATTCAAGCCACCCACAAGTCATTCTTGATGTGGCACATAACCCGCATGCTGCAGCAGCCCTGGGTGAGAATTTGCGCAAATCACCCTGTATTGGCCGCACACTGACGGTATTTTCCATGCTTGCGGACAAGGATATTGCCGGAGTAATCGCAGCTGTGGGTATACAGATGGCTGGCTGGTATGTGGCTGGCATTAATCATGTACGCGGCACCAGTGTGCAGAAATTGACCGATTGTATTCATATGCAAGCCCCCGGGGCTGATGTTCAGAGCTTTGCCGATATCACTTCGGCCTATCTTCAGGCCTGTATGGATGCAAACGAAAATGATAGAATAGTCGTGTTTGGTTCTTTCTTTACGGTAGCCGACGTTATGCGCGCTTTGACTCACAACATACCCGTTAATCAGGATTATTAAATGCCACCAGATCAGTCAAATGAGCAGGAAATTCAATTCAAGAAGCGTGCCCGCAGACGACTGGTTGGCGCAGTTGCACTAGTGCTACTGATGGTAACGGCATTACCCATGGTGCTGAACGACCGCGCAACTAAAAGTCCTCAGCAGGAAATTGCAATCTCCATTCCCAGCCAGGATAGCGGTGAATTTTCCTCTAAGGTGGTTCCGGTCGAACCGATTGCACCAGAGTCGGCTATAGTGCCAGAGCTGCCATCGGAGAAAGCCCCGGTTGAGACGACTGCTTCTGCGAAAGCGCCTGAATTGCCGCCACCAGCCAAGATAGAAATTCCTAAGCCCATAAAGCCAATAGGAAAGCCTGTCCCAGCAGTCGTGCCTAAGCTGGAAACATCAAAAACAAGCGCAGTTCAGAAGCCGGCTGTGGCTCAAAAATCACTCACCGGGAAAAATTCCAAAGAAAACACCACTATCAAAAGTGGCGCCTATACAGTACAAATCGGCGTGTTCTATGATTCAGCCAACGTCAAAAAATTACAGCAGAAACTGCAAACCTTAGGTTACAAGTCTTATACCGAAAAAATAGATACGCCAAAAGGCAAGAAGATTCGTTTGCGTGCCGGGCCTTTTGCCGATCGCCAGCAGGCAGATAGTGCGCTGACAACCATAAAGGGGATCGGCTTGACCGGTTTGGTGGTGCTGAATAAATAATCTTCAGAAATTTTAACGTGCGTTCATGACGAGCTTTGATTATGTTGTGCTTGCGATTACAGGGTTATCGATACTGCTCAGTATGATGCGCGGGTTTGTGCGCGAGATTTTGGCTTTAGTGATCTGGGTTGCCGCTATCTATGCGGCTAAGATGTATACGCTGCAATTAGACCAGCTGTTGCCAACGTCTATACCGAGTGAACCTTTGAGGCTGCTGGCAGCTTTCCTGATCTTGTTTTTAGCGACACTATTAGTAAGTACCTTGCTGGCGATTGCGCTATCGCAGCTGTTCAAGAAGCTGGATTTAACCTGGCTTGATCGCTGTTTGGGCTGTGTTTTCGGTTTGGCGCGCGGAATTGTGATTGTGACCGTGCTGGTATTCCTGGCCGGGTTTACCGCCGCTACAAAAGATGCGCGCTGGCGTAACGCAATGTTCAGCGCACCTCCTTGAGGCTGTTGTAGCTAGTCTGCTACCATGGCTTCCACGGGACGTTGCCAAGCATGTTAAATACGACTAAATTGAGCTCAGTTAGAGATAGATTGATGGGTATCTTGAATTTTTTGGATTTTAGTTTATTGGGGCATTGCTTATGTGCGGAATTATTGGCGTAGTTAGCAAAAACCCGGTTAACCAGCTGCTCTATGATGGGCTGCTGGTGCTGCAGCATCGCGGTCAGGACGCCGCAGGTATTGCTACTTGCGATGGCGGTAGCTTTTACATGCACAAAAGTAATGGCATGGTGCAAGATGTGTTCCAAACGCGCCATATGCGTAGCCTGAAGGGTAACGCCGGTATTGCCCATGTGCGTTACCCAACCGCAGGTTCATCTTCATCTGCCGAAGCCCAGCCATTCTATGTCAACTCGCCATTTGGCATCGTGCTGGGGCATAACGGCAATCTAACTAACTCTGCGCAACTGAAACAAGAAATATTCCGCCAGGATTTACGCCATATCAACACCAATTCCGACTCAGAAGTTTTGCTTAACGTACTGGCCCACGAAATCGAGCAAACCGCACACAATGCCGCACTCAATGCCGATATGGTATTTGAGGCGGTAGCTGCCGTGCATAAGCGTTGTCGTGGAGCTTATGCGGTGGTCGCCATGATTGCCAATTTCGGCTTACTGGCTTTTCGTGATCCAAACGGCATTCGCCCGTTAGTCATCGGCAAGCGCGATACGGAAAATGGTGTGGAATACATTATTGCCTCAGAAAGCGTGGCGTTGGATGTTCTGAGCTATAAGCTGGTGCGTGACGTGAAGCCGGGCGAGGCTATTTTTATTGATATGGACGGTAATTTCTTCTCTCGCCAGTGCGCAGAAAAACCCAAACTGAACCCTTGCATTTTTGAGTATGTTTATTTGGCGCGGCCCGATTCCGTCATTGATGGTATTTCTGTTTACCAAACGCGTTTGCACATGGGTGAAAGCCTAGCTGAAAAAATCCACCGCGAATGGAGTCATCTTGAAATAGATGTGGTCATTCCTATCCCAGATACCAGCCGTCCTAGCGCCTTACAGCTGGCCAATGCCTTAAATCTGACCTACCGCGAAGGCTTTATTAAAAATCGCTACATCGGACGTACTTTTATCATGCCGGGCCAAGCGCTACGTAAAAGATCGGTGCGGCAAAAACTCAATCCGATAGGCATGGAATTCAAGGGCAAAAATGTGTTGCTGGTAGATGACTCTATCGTGCGCGGTACAACTTCTCGGCAAATCGTGCAGATGGCGAGAGATGCGGGCGCCAATAAAGTCTACTTTGCTTCGGCAGCGCCGCCAGTGCGCTTCCCCAACGTCTACGGCATTGATATGCCAAGTCGCGATGAGTTGTTGGCAACAGGTCGGACTGATGTAGAAATTTGTGCGGAAATTGGTGCTGATGCACTGATTTATCAGGATTTGGAAGCCTTGGTGAAGGACGTGCGCTTGAGCAATCCTGCAATCAAGAGCTTTGACTGCTCCTGTTTTGATGGCAACTACGTCACCGGCGATGTTGATGCGGCCTATCTAGCCAGCATTGAGGCCGCGCGTGGCGATGGTGTGAAAGAAGATAGGCCGGCTAATTCCAGTACGCAGATGGACCTGAATTTGGTGACTTTGGAAGAACAGCAAGAGGAAGCAGCCTGACGCAATTTGACTATCCTCTCCACGAAGGGCTATGATGTTATCTGCGCTGATTTGAGGTCGTCATATACTCAGCTTGCGAGCGCACTATAAATTCAGCTAAAGCGAGGTGTTTTTAATTAAGGCGTTTTTGATTTAATAGCTTTAATTAAACAGCGAATCCCGTTTTAGCTATTAGCTACAGCGGGTTTTTTATGCCCGTAATATTCAGGCAGAGAGGTTTGAAACATGACAAAACATCAATGGCAGCCAGAAACGTTGGGCGTTCGCGCAGGCAGCGAACATACCCAGTATGGCGAGAATTCAGAGGCGATATTTCTCACTTCAAGCTTTCTTTTTGAGAACGCGGCGCAAGCAGCAGCGCGTTTTGGCGGGCAAGAACCGGGTAATATTTATTCACGCTTTACCAACCCTACTGTCACCATGTTTCAAAATAAACTGGCAGCACTGGAAGGCGCAGAAAGCTGCGTAGCGACTTCGTCCGGCATGTCCGCCATATTGGCGTGTGTCATGGGTTTGTGTTCGGCTGGCGATCACGTGATTGCCTCGCGCAGCATCTTTGGCACCACTGTGCAGCTGTTCGGCAATATCCTGCAGCGCTGGGGTCTGCAAGTGACATTTGTTGCGCTGGCCGATCCTGACCAGTGGAGCGCCGCAGTGCGTCCCAATACCAAGCTGTTTTTTGTTGAGACGCCGTCCAACCCGCTGCTTGAAGTGTGTGATATTGCATTGCTGGCCAGCATCGCCCACAAAGCCGGCGCATTATTGGCGGTGGATAATTGCCTGTGCTCGCCTGCGCTGCAAAAGCCGCTGGAATTAGGCGCGGATATTATTATTCACTCTGCGACCAAATATATTGACGGGCAAGGGCGCTGTCTGGGCGGTGCAGTGCTGGGTAAAAAAGACGTGCTGGAACCGGTTTATGGCTTCCTACGTACCGCCGGGCCGACCATGAGCGCCTTCAATGCCTGGGTGTTCTTAAAGGGGTTGGAGACGCTGCATCTGCGCATGGAAGCACACTCGCGCAATGCCTTGGTCTTGGCCGAATGGCTGGAGCAGCAATCTCAGGTTGCGCGCGTTTATTACCCAGGCCTCGAATCTCATCCGCAGCATACGCTGGCGATGAAGCAGCAAAAGAGCGGCGGGGCAATTGTTTCCTTTGACGTTAAGGGCGGTCAGGAAGCTGCCTGGCGTCTCATTGATGCGACCAGGATGATTTCGATTACCGCTAATCTGGGGGATGCCAAGAGCACGATTACGCATCCCGCTACCACTACACATAGCCGCGTTAGCCCTGAAGCACGAACCGCAGCGGGTATAGGCGATGGCTTGGTGCGGATTGCCGTGGGTCTGGAGCATGTGGAGGATATCAAGGCAGATTTAGCGCTGTTGGCTTGAGTAGTTAAATAGCAAATAAAAACGGGGCAAATGCCCCGTTTTTATTTGTCCAAAACGAAGGCTAATCAAAGGTTTTTGCAAGTCTTTATTACGGTAAAATCTAATCGAAAAACAGGCATGATTTTACCCCCATTATCATGTTAAAATCCCAGTCTTTAAGCCACATTTAGTCGATAGCACACATGGACCAGTTCGCCAAAGAAACAATCCCTATAAGCCTTGAAGATGAGATGCGCCGTTCTTACCTCGATTACGCCATGAGCGTGATTGTAGGACGGGCACTGCCGGACGTACGCGATGGCCTGAAACCCGTACATAGACGGGTGCTTTTTGCCATGCATGAGCTAAGCAATGACTGGAATCGAGCTTACAAAAAATCTGCCCGTATTGTCGGTGATGTAATTGGTAAATATCACCCGCATGGCGACACGGCGGTTTATGACACTATCGTCCGCATGGCACAGAATTTTTCACTGCGCTATATGCTGGTTGATGGCCAAGGCAACTTCGGTTCCGTGGATGGCGACAACGCAGCAGCCATGCGTTACACCGAAATCCGTATGGCTAGAATCGCACACGAGCTGTTGGCCGATCTGGACAAGGAAACGGTTGATTTCGGGCCAAACTACGATGGCTCAGAACATGAGCCGCTGATTATGCCAGCGCGCATACCTAACCTGCTGATAAATGGCAGCTCGGGTATCGCCGTAGGCATGGCAACCAATATTCCTCCGCATAATTTGAATGAAGTGGTGGATGCCTGTTTGGCGCTACTGAAAAATTCAGAAATGACGATAGATGAGTTGATTGATATTATCCCCGCACCGGATTTTCCAACAGCCGGAATTATCTACGGCACCGTTGGTGTAAGGGAAGGTTACCGTACTGGCCGTGGCCGCGTGGTAATGCGAGGTCGCACGCATGTTGAAGATTTGGAAAAAGGTAGCCGTCAGGCATTGATTGTTGATGAACTGCCGTACCAGGTTAACAAAAAAACCTTTGTCGAAAAAATTGCCGAGCTGGTCAACGATAAAAAGATTGAAGGTATTTCAGACCTGCGTGATGAATCCGATAAATCCGGTATGCGCGTAGTGATTGAGCTGAAGCGTGATGAGGTGCCGGAAGTCATACTAAATAACCTCTACAAGCAAACCCAGTTGCAAGATACTTTTGGCATGAATATGGTAGCGCTACTGGATGGACAGCCACGCCTGCTCAATCTTAAACAAATGCTGGAAGCATTCCTGCGCCATCGTCGCGAAGTGATTACGCGCCGTACTGTGTTTGAGCTGCGCAAAGCACGTGAACGTGACCACGTACTGGAAGGCTTGGCCGTAGCGCTGGCAAATGTGGATGAGATGATTACGCTGATTAAAGCCGCGCCCACACCTCCCGAAGCCAAGATTGATTTAATGGCGAAAGTATGGAAATCGGCAGTAGTAGAAGAAATGCTCAAGCGCGCCGCCATGGAAGCCTCACGTCCGGAAGGTTTGTCGATTGATTTTGGTTTGACGCCAAAAGGTTACAGGTTATCTGATGTGCAGGCGCAGGAAATCCTGCAAATGCGCTTGCAACGCCTGACTGGCCTCGAGCAGGACAAGATTGTTACTGAATATAAAGAAGTCATGGACGAAATAGCCAACCTCCTGAATATTCTGGCAACAGCTGAGCGTGTGACGCAGATGATCAGTGATGAACTGACTGCGATTCGTGAACAGTTTGGCGACAAGCGCCGTAGTGAGATTGAGCATAACGCTCAGGATTTATCCTTAGAAGATTTTATTACGCCGACAGACGTAGTGGTAACGCTGTCGCATACTGGGTACATTAAATCACAACCACTGGATGAATACCGCGCCCAGCGCCGCGGTGGACGCGGCAAACAGGCAACGGCGACCAAGGAAGATGACTTTATCGACAAGATGTTCGTCGCCAATACACACGATTACATTCTCTGCTTCTCCAGCCGTGGCCGTGTTTACTGGCTGAAAGTCTACGAAGTGCCGCAAGGCAGCCGTATCAGCCGTGGCAAGCCGATAGTTAACCTGTTCCCGCTGGAAGAGGGCGAGAAAATTAACGCGATTTTGCCAGTGAAAGAGTTTGATGAAAATCACTTTATTTTTATGGCAACATCACGCGGCACAGTGAAGAAAACTGCACTGATAGAGTTCTCTAACCCACGAAAATCGGGCATTATCGCAATTAATCTGGACGAAGATGATTTCCTGATTGGTGCCGAAATTACCGATGGCGCAAGTGACATCGTGCTGGTTTCAGATAACGGTAAAGCGGTATGGTTTGACGAGGAAGACGTGAGGTCAATGGGGCGCAACACTCGTGGCGTACGCGGCATGAGAATTAAGCCTGGTCAGCAGGTTATCTCGTTGCTTATCGCGGCAGATGACAAGCAAACTGTATTGGTAGTGACTGAAAATGGCTATGGCAAACGTACGGTATTATCCGATTTCCGTCACTCAGGCCGTGCCACACAAGGTGTTAAAGCCATTGCTACTAGCGAACGCAATGGCACGGTGGTGGCCGCTCGACTGGTGAATGATGATGACGAAATCATGCTGATTACCACTGGCGGCGTGCTGATACGCACGCGCGTGAAAGAAATCCGTGAGCTGGGTCGCGCTACGCAAGGCGTGACGCTGATTAATCTGGGTGTAGGCGAAAAGCTTTCCGGCCTGGAAAAAGTCGTTGAAACCGACGATGAAGAATAGCTTGTTAATTCTTGTTAATTTATATGGGGACGTAAGCAATGACACAGATATACAATTTTTCTGCTGGCCCGGCGGTATTGCCGAAGGAAGTATTACAACAGGCACAAGCTGAGTTGCTGGATTGGCACGGTTCAGGTATGTCGGTGATGGAAATGAGCCATCGCGGCAAAGAGTTCATGAGTATCGCCGCTGAGGCCGAAGCCGATTTGCGCGAATTGATGGGGATCCCCGCCAATTACAAGGTGCTGTTTCTGCAAGGCGGGGCATCAGCCCAATTCGGCATGATTCCGATGAACCTGCTACGCGGCAAAAAGACTGCCGATTACCTGAATACCGGCGAGTGGTCAAAGAAGGCGATTAGCGAAGCAAAGAAATTCTGCGAGGTGAATGTGGTCGCGACTTCTGACGACAAGAATTTCAGCTATGCACCTGCTCAGAACCAATGGAAACTGAATCCCGATGCGGCCTACGTACATTACACCTCAAACGAAACTATTGGTGGCGTAGAGATTTTCTGGATACCGGATACTGGCAAAGTGCCTTTGGTGGCGGATATGTCATCGCACATTTTGTCGCGCCCAATTGATGTCAGCAAGTACGCCTTAATCTATGCTGGCGCGCAGAAGAATGTTGGCCCGGCAGGCTTGACTATCGTCATCGTGCGTGATGATTTAATTGGCGAAACATTGCCTGGCACGCCGAGTATGTATGACTACAAAATTCATGCCGAAAATGAATCCATGTACAACACGCCGCCAACCTTCGCGCTTTATGTTGCTGGCCTGGTGTTTAAGCTGTTGAAGGCCAAAGGCGGTCTGGCCGCGATGGAGAAGACCAATATCCTTAAATCTAGCCTCCTGTACGATTATCTGGATTCGACCGATTTTTATCATTGCCCGACAGCAAAAGAAAACCGTTCACGCATGAATATCCCCTTTACACTCAAGGATGAAGCACTGGATGACGAATTCATCAAACAGGCCAAAGCGCGTGGATTGATACAATTGAAAGGCCATCGCTCAGTGGGTGGTATGCGTGCCTCAATCTACAACGCCATGCCGGTTGAGGGCGTCAAGATATTGGTAGAATTCATGAAGGATTTTGAAAAAAACAACAGTTAATTTGAACCAAAAAAGGAGAGAGTTTTGAGCAAGCATCAGATACTTATTCTTAACAAGATTGCATCGCTTGGTATTAAGCGATTGCCAGCAGAAGATTACGAAGTGGGTGGCGAAATTGCCAGCCCGGACGCTATTTTGGTGCGTTCAGCCAAGATGCACGACATGACCATCCCTGACAGCGTCAAGGCTATAGGCCGCGCGGGTGCTGGCACCAACAATATCCCGATTGACGATATGAGCAAGCGTGGCGTAGTGGTATTTAACACACCAGGCGCCAATGCCAATGCGGTGAAAGAGCTGGTACTGACCGGCATGTTGATGGCATCACGCAATATTGGCCCGGCAATGAAATTCGTGGAAGGCCTGAAAGGTGATGACGCAACTCTCTCAAAACTGGTAGAAGATGGCAAAAAGCACTTCGCCGGCATTGAGCTGCCAGGGCGCACGCTCGGCATCGTCGGCCTCGGTGCCATCGGCGGCATGGTGGCAGATACCGCGCTCAAGTTAGGTATGAAAGTGTTGGGCTACGACCCTGAAATTACGGTGGATGCAGCCTGGCGCCTTTCTTCCGAGGTTAAACGTGCGCACGGCGTAGATGACCTGTTCAAGCATAGCGACTTCATCACGCTGCATGTGCCGCTGATTGACGCTACACGTAAGCTGGTAAATGCTGAGCGCGTCGCACTAATGAAACACGGCGCGGTGCTGGTCAACTTTGCACGCGAAGGCGTGATTGATGAGCAGGCAGTGCTGGATGGCCTGGACAGCAAGAAACTGCGTGCTTATGTGTGTGATTTTCCTACTGAACGCATGAAATCGCACCCTGGCGTGGTGGCTTTGCCACACTTAGGCGCCTCTACCGAAGAGGCTGAGGATAATTGCGCAGTGATGGTGGTAGATCAGGTGCGGGAATTTCTGGAAAACGGCAATATCAGCAATTCGGTCAATTTTCCTTCGGTGCAAATGCCGCGTGAATCGGCATTTCGCATTGCCATTGCCAACGCCAACGTGCCTAATATGCTGGGACAGATATCTACCGCAATGGCCGATGTTGGGCTGAATATTCATAATATGGTTAACAAGTCGCGTGGTGAGATGGCCTATACGCTGTTAGACCTTGATAGCGCTGTACCGGATGCGGCGGTCGCAAAAATTCGTACCATTGAAGGCGTACTTAATGTTCGTGTTTTGTCGCAGAGGTAAGGATAATTACAGCCAATGAGTGACGCGCTGAAAAATTTTCGTAATCAAATTGATGCCATTGATGAAAAGTTGCTGGCCTTGGTCAATGAGCGCGCCAAGCTGGCGCGTACCATTGGCAACCTGAAACAAGGCGACCCGATTTATCGTCCGGAACGTGAAGCGCAAGTATTGCGTCGATTGCTGGAGAATAACGCCGGGCCTTTATCCGGCGAGGCGGTTACGGCCATTTTCCGCGGCGTGATGTCCAATTGTCGCGCCCTGGAAAAAGAACTCTCTGTGGCTTTTCTGGGGCCACTCGGCACTTTCAGCGAAGAGGCAGCGAATAAACAGTTTGGCGGCTTGTCCGCGCCCGTGCAATGCAGCTCGATTGACGAAGTGTTTCGCATGGTAGAGTCAGGCAAAGCAGATTACGGTGTAGTGCCGGTAGAAAACTCAACCGAAGGTGCCATTGGCCGTACGCTGGATTTGTTGATGCAGACCACTCTGCGAGTGTGTGGTGAAGTCGAATTGGCTATCCATCATGGCTTGCTGAGCAAAGTGGAAAAAACCAAGGGCCTGAAGCGCGTTTATTCGCACTCACAGTCCTTGGGGCAGTGTCACGAATGGCTGAATAGCAATCTGCCCAATGTCGAGCGCATAGGCACCGACAGCAATTCACAGGCGGCAGAGCTGGCTTCCAAGGATAACGAAAGTGCTGCTATTGCCAGCAAGCGTGCTGCCGAGATTTATGGTCTCAATGTGCTGGAAGAGAACATCGAGGATGACCCCAAGAATACGACACGTTTTCTGGTGATTTCTACCCACGATGTTGCACCTTCCGGCAAGGACAAGACCTCGCTGGTATTGGCTGCCAGGAATACGCCAGGTGCCGTGGTGGAACTGTTGGCGCCATTGGCCAAGCATCAGGTAAGCATGACCAAATTCGAATCGCGCCCCTCAAAAATCGGCATGTGGGAATACGTGTTTTTTGTGGATATTGAAGGTCACCATCAAGATGGTGCAGTTGCCAAAGCCTTGGCTGAGCTACAACTGAAGGCCTCTTTGTTCAAGGTGCTTGGGTCTTATCCGGTTGCAGTTGTTTGAGGGTTTATTTGGTCAATTAAGAGGAGGCTTACCCGGCAATTGAATTCAGATGGCAATAGATGCACATTCACTGACCCTGTAAATAATTCTGTGTAAATGCTGATTGAGTGCATTAATTTAAGGGAGGCAAAACGCTGGAAGAAAGCGCCCGCCGCCTTGCGCGTATGCTAGGCAGAGATTTAAGTGATGCTCCTACATCCGCATGGATAGGGCTTGCCATGGCATTCAAACAATTGCAATTAAATACGCTGAACACTGCGGTGGCGCGTAGTTTATCGCGTAATTTGATTGAAGACGTTGCCCCTGTGATTGGTGCAGGAGCTGGAAAATTTCTGGTGCGCGAGTTGGCCAAACAACTCAATCGTGAGTATGTGGATGTTGAAACTTTAATTGCGGCCAACTCAGAGCAAGTCCGGCACTGGGCGAGTGTGTGTTTGCCAGCCTATGCCGTGGCTTATTTGGCCGTGACAACTACATGAGCTTGCTTAAACACGAATTGGCCTACAACAGTGATAGCGCCACATTGTATGCCAGCGTCAGGCACAGGCCATGGGCGGTTTATCTCGATAGCGGACAGCCGGGCAGCCAATATGGCCGCTACGACATCATTGCCGCAGACCCTTTCATCACGTTATCTACCAGCGGAGAACAGACGGAGCTATGTGATGGTAAGGGCGCGCGCATATTGATTGCTGACCCGTTCTTATTGCTTAAACAAGCATTGGCACCCTATGCCACGCCAATTGGTGAGCTGCCATTTTGTGGTGGCGCCATTGGTTATTTTGGCTATGATTTGGTGCGCAGGCTTGAGCACTTACCTGATCTGGCTTTAGATGGCGAACAGATTCCACAGATGATGGTGGGAATTTATGATTGGGCGGTGGTGGTAGATCATCGAACAAAACACACCTGGCTGGTCTCGCATGGTAAAAGCGCACAAACACACAGCGATTGGGCTGTGCTGTGCGCCTTATTTGATGCGCCTCAAGCAGATGCGCATGGCGAATTCAGGCTTGCATCCGAAGTCATTTCCAATATGGATTTGCCGACTTACACAGCGGCCTTCGGTAAAATTCAAAACTATATTAGTGAAGGCGATTGTTATCAGGTAAACCTCGCACAACGCTTTGCGGCGGAAGTGGAAGGTGATGCCTGGGTGGCTTATCTGCACTTGCGTAGCATTAGCCCGGCGCCGTTCCTGGCCTACATGAATTATCCTGATTTGCAGGTGTTATCCGGCTCGCCAGAGCGTTTTCTGCAAGTATCCGGCAGCCATGTGGAAACCCGCCCAATCAAAGGTACCAGGCCGCGATCAGCAGATGCAGAGCAGGATAGTAAAAATGCGGCAGCGCTCAAGGCCAGCGCAAAAGACCGCGCGGAAAACCTGATGATTGTGGACTTGCTGCGTAATGACATCAGTAAAAACTGCGCGCTTGGCTCGGTGCAGGTGAAAAACCTGTTTGCGCTGGAAAGTTTTGCCAATGTGCACCATCTGGTGAGTACTGTCATTGGTAAACTGGCACCGGATAAGACGGCCATAGACCTGTTGCGCGGCTGCTTTCCCGGTGGCTCGGTTACCGGTGCGCCGAAATTACGGGCGATGGAAATCATCGAAGAGTTGGAGCCGCACCGTCGTGGGCTTTATTGCGGAGCCATTGGCTATATAGGTTTTGATGGCAACATGGATACCAATATTGCCATTAGAACTCTAGTTTATTCAAATGGCGAAATTCGTTTTTGGGCGGGCGGCGGGATTGTGGCTGACTCTGAAATGCAAATGGAGTATCGTGAAACTTGGGATAAGGCTTCATCCATGCTAGAACTGATGCAACATTTCGGAACCCAATCGATGAATCAGGACAATGTGTCTCCGGACTGAGAATGTGGATAGTTAAACTCGGTGGCAGCCTTTTAGGCTCTCCCGAGTTATCTCATTGGCTGAATTTATTCGCCCGCCATGGTGACGGCAATATTGTCATTGTGCCCGGTGGCGGTATTTTTGCTGATGCCGTGCGTGAATCGCAAAAACAAAACGGTAGTAGCGATGCCACTGCGCATAGAATGGCAGTGATGGCCATGGATCAAGATGGCGTGCTGATGGAAGGGCTTAACCCTGCGCTAGTTACCGCCGAGAGTGAGCTGGAAATTGCCGAGCGCAGCTGGCAGCACCGTGCCATTGTCTGGCTGCCCAGCGCGATGGTAAATGCAGACGAAAATATTCCAAAAAATTGGCAAGTGACGTCTGATAGTCTGGCGGTTTGGTTGGCGGTCAAGCTCAATGCAGAACATCTTATTCTGGTTAAATCTAAGCAACCAAAAGTTGACCAAATATCCATAGAGCGCCTGATGAAAGATGGCATAGTGGATGAGCATTTTGGCGATTTTGCCGTTGGGCAGAGTTTTGATACCTGGATTTTAGGCAGGCAGAATTACACCGCATTTGGTAATGGTTTTTCACATGAAAGTCTGGCCGCAGCAGGGGTGCCAGTGAGGTGTGCATGGAACTGAAGCGTATTTGAGCGTAATTGTCGGGAGAAAGTGATGGCAAAAGTTAATCAGGAACGCGTTTATAGTGAACAGGAGATTATAAAGAAACTGGCCGCTGATTTACCGCACTGGGTGCTTGAAGATGGCTGGATACGCCGCAAATACAAAACCAGTGGCTGGAAAGCGACCTTGATGGTGGTCAACACCGTTGGCCATTTGGCCGAAGCTGCCTGGCATCATCCGGATTTAACGGTTTCTTATGCATTTGTCATCGTCAAGCTCTGCACTCACAGTGCCAAAGGCATTACCGATAAGGACTTTGAATTGGCGAAGAAGATTGAGGGGGTGATTAGCTGGCAACCGGGGAAACAGGGCGGAGCGTTGGAAGGCACGCCGAATGAGGATGCGCGCTTTAAGTATATTAAATACGATTGATTAATTACTGCTGCTGGTTTTTTTCAAACCGCCCGAAGTGCAGCATAATCGTTGGAAAAATCAGTAAATTCAATATCATGGAAGTCACCAGGCCGCCGACAATAATCGTCGCCATAGGGCCTTCAATTTCACGGCCTGGCTGACCGCTACCGGCGGCGAGCGGCAGCAAGCCAAGCGCGGTGACCAGTGCTGTCATCAAGATAGAAGGCAAACGCTCCGAAGCGCCGCGGATACAGGTTTCCAGCCCCCCACCATGTTTTCTTCATCAATCAGATGTTGGTAGTGCGAGACCATCATAAATGCTGGACACCATGCCCGCTGCCAGGCGTGCATTTAACATGGCGACAATGTCACTACGTACTGCAACTTCATGCTGCAACAGTTCAGCCTGTCTGTTAGCCGCCTGCAAGGCAATTAAACTGTCGCGTACATTGCTGCGCACTTGCCAGGCGCTATTACCGATTTCAATACGCGCGGCTTCAGATAAGGATACTGCGCGGTCTATGTGTGCCTGGCGCTTGCCGCCGGTTTCAATTGGTATGTCGAAGCCCAATCCATAAGTCCAGGGCGAAATACCGTCGCTATGCTGGCTGTGGTGTTCTGCACTGCCAGAAATGCCCGGGTTGGGGCGGTTGCCCTGCGGTAATTGTTTCTGCCTCGGCTGCGCGCCACTGGGCACGGGCAATATCCAGCTGCGGATGAAAGAAAAACGCACTTAGCGTGAGCTCGCGCAAACCCCATTCCTTAATGGGAATTTGGTCTTTTGCATAACCTTGAGAAATTAAATAATCGCTAAATTCCCTGCTATTCACATCGTGCGCCAGATAACGGGCAGCGCTTTGTGTCGGATCAATAGGCTTGGGACTATAGGTTTGGAAACCGCAGCCAGTAGTTGAACCACTCGCAAGTAGGATGAGCGCCAGCAATTTAATCGAGGGGTTTATCAAGCGCTTAAGCAACTAGCGGTAACTGTTTTAATTAATGATGGCTGCGTGAACTGCGCCCAAAGCATCTTGCAGCGTTTCTTCAGCGAGCGTGTTGATATTGGCTGCCAGCAGTTCTGCGGCCTCCATCGTGCTTTTTGGTAAATCGTGGCTATCCAGCTCGGCAATCAGGCTTGCTGCAGCGCCGGTCACTTTCAGTAGCGCAAGGCGTTCCTTCATCAGCATTTCGACTTCTGAACGCAGCATATTGATATCTTCTTGATTGATGGTGCTTTGCATGTTGGCTTTCTTAAAAAGGTTACTTAAATAAACAAGCTTACATCTTGCTATCTGTTGCTAGGCGCTGTCAA
>JBCKUK010000012.1:0-34863 GCA_038924905.1 Methylophilaceae bacterium
TTGGTATCAATCACTTCATGCCACAAGGGCACTCGTTATCACGCCTTGACATTGACCTCCCGGATTTGCCTAAGAGATCTGTCTACACGCTTGAACCAGGACATCCAACACCTGGCTGATCTAACCTTCTCCGTCCCCACATCGCATTCAATAAAAGTACGGGAATATTAACCCGTTTCCCATCAGCTACGCATCTCTGCCTCACCTTAGGGGCCGACTCACCCTGCGCCGATGAACGTTGCGCAGGAAACCTTGGGCTTTCGGCGAGGGTGCTTTTCACACCCTTTATCGCTACTCATGTCAGCATTCGCACTTCTGATACCTCCAGCATGCCTCACAGCACACCTTCGCAGGCCTACAGAACGCTCTCCTACCATCAGAGGACTGAATACAGAAGACTGAGAACAGATAAAAACCAACCATCTCCATTTAGCCCCATTTCGCATGGAGCCCATTTAGCATTTTTGCAATATCTTGATAGCTTTTGTTCCAGTTCGCCCACTGACTTTCGTCTATGTAGCCTAAATCTAAACTGTAGCGCGCCCATACCCGCATTTCGTCAGCGGAACCCATCGCCATCAGCAAGAATCTTTTGAATTCCGGCTTGGAGACGTTCTGCTTACCGAATCCTTCCGCGATATTGGCGCATATGCCTTTGCTGGCTCGCCGCATTTGGCTTCCTAGCTCATATTGCTCATGCTTGGGGATATTTCATGGTCTGGCGGTGTATTTCCAGCGATTGTTGATACGCTTTCTGATACACCACCAAGTCCGTGAAGTCCTTAATACTTGGTTGGTTCATATCTGTCTTCTGTCTTCTGTATTCAGTCCTCTGATCCGCAGCTTCGGTTACGTGCTTAGCCCCGTTACATCTTCCGCGCAGGACGACTCGACTAGTGAGCTATTACGCTTTCTTTAAAGGATGGCTGCTTCTAAGCCAACTTCCTAGCTGTCTATGCCTTCCCACTTCGTTTTCCACTTAGCACGTCATTGGGGACCTTAGCTGGTGGTCTGGGTTGTTTCCCTCTTGACCACGGACGTTAGCACCCATGGTCTGTCTCCCGTAATTGCACTTCTCAGTATTCGGAGTTTGCAATGAGTTGGTAAGGTCTTGTGACCCCCCTAGTCATAACAGTGCTCTACCCCCGAGAGTGACATACGAGGCACTACCTAAATAGTTTTCGGAGAGAACCAGCTATTTCCAAGTTTGTTTAGCCTTTCACCCCTATCCACAGCTCATCCCCTAATTTTTCAACATTAGTGGGTTCGGACCTCCAGTACCTGTTACGGCACCTTCATCCTGGCCATGGATAGATCACTTGGTTTCGGGTCTACACCCAGCAACTATGGTCGCCCTGTTCGGACTCGCTTTCGCTGCGCCTCCCCTATCGGTTAAGCTTGCTACTGAATGTAAGTCGCTGACCCATTATACAAAAGGTACGCAGTCACCCGGCTTTAAGGGCTCTCGACGAGCCCTTAAGCCGGTTGCCCGTCGCCTTCTCACTCATGCCCGCTCGCTATTCGCTCACGTTCATTCGCTCAAATTCGACAGTCACCCACTCAAGACTCATCAGCTTTCACTCCTTCTAATATCTTTTGATGTGTCTCGCGCTACACGCTCGAACATCAAAGAATCAAGGTAAAAGCTCTTAAAGCCGGGCTCCCACTGTTTGTATGCATACGGTTTCAGGATCTATTTCACTCCCCTCCCGGGGTTCTTTTCGCCTTTCCCTCACGGTACTGGTTCACTATCGGTCGATTACGAGTATTTAGCCTTGGAGGATGGTCCCCCCATGTTCAGACAGGATTTCTCGTGTCCCGCCCTACTTGTCGCACCCCTAGTTCCACACACGGGTTTTCGTATACGGGGCTATCACCCGCTATGGCCGGACTTTCCATTCCGTTCTACTAACGCATGTGCTAAAAGGTGCAGGCTCCTCCGGGTTCGCTCGCCACTACTTCCGGAATCTCGGTTGATTTCTTTTCCTTCCGCTACTTAGATGTTTCAGTTCGCGGAGTTCGCTCTACCCACCCTATGTATTCAGGTGGGAGTTCCCTTGCGGGAGGGTTTCCCCATTCGGACATGCTCGGATCAAAGCTTGTTTGCCAGCTCCCCGAGCCTTTTCGCAGGCTACCACGTCCTTCATCGCCTGTAATCGCCAAGGCATCCACCATATGCACTTATTCGCTTGACCCTATAACGTTAAAACCTGAGCCCTTTTTTAGACACACCAGACGACGTTAGCCGGCTAGATGCGCCTTACTCAGTTTCGCGGCAGAGAGTAAATCTGCCCGTTACAGGTTTTCTAAAGCAATACTTCCAGCCATACCAAGCAGATATGGCTGAACTTGAAATAACCGTCTTATTACCTAACCAATTTAGAACATTGATCAAGAACTTAACGCGTTAAAACATTTCGATTTTGCAATCAATTACTACCCATTTGAATACATCAACCTCATCACAAAGTTGTGTATTCACTTTACTTCTTCCATTTTGTTAAAGAACAGTCTGTCCCAGAGGACAGAAGACAGAAGGCTGAGGACAGATAAACCTGTTCCATACTTCTCTCTTCTAACTTCTGAATACGCACACCAAAGACTTTGCTGATTCCTGATTCCTGTCTTCTGATCCATGATAATGGTGGAGGATGACGGGATCGAACCGACGACCCCCTGCTTGCAAAGCAGGTGCTCTCCCAGCTGAGCTAATCCCCCGTTCAGAAGACAGAGGACAGGGGACTGAGGACAGATCTTGTGTCGCTTCGCGACGCTTTTTCTGTCTTCTGGTATCTGTCCTCTGTCTTCTGAGTCTGGTGGGTCTGGTTGGACTCGAACCAACGACCCCCGCCTTATCAAGACGGTGCTCTAACCAGCTGAGCTACAGACCCTTAAGGCCGATCTTTGATGCGCTTTTATTAAACAACCGATAAGTGTGAATGCTTGCAACTAAAGGATTCTCTAGAAAGGAGGTGATCCAGCCGCACCTTCCGATACGGCTACCTTGTTACGACTTCACCCCAGTCATGAACCCCACCGTGGTAATCGTCCCCCTTGCGGTTAGACTAACTACTTCTGGTGGAACCCACTCCCATGGTGTGACGGGCGGTGTGTACAAGGCCCGGGAACGTATTCACCGCGACATGCTGATCCGCGATTACTAGCGATTCCGACTTCATGAAGTCGAGTTGCAGACTTCAATCCGGACTACGATCGGCTTTCTGGGATTGGCTCCCCCTCGCGGGTTGGCAACCCTCTGTACCGACCATTGTATTACGTGTGAAGCCCTGGCCATAAGGGCCATGAGGACTTGACGTCATCCCCACCTTCCTCCGGTTTGTCACCGGCAGTCCCAATAAAGTGCCCAACTAAATGATGGCAATTATTGGCAAGGGTTGCGCTCGTTGCGGGACTTAACCCAACATCTCACGACACGAGCTGACGACAGCCATGCAGCACCTGTGTCTACTTTCCCTTTCGGGCACCTAATGCATCTCTGCTTCGTTAGTAGCATGTCAAGGCCAGGTAAGGTTTTTCGCGTTGCATCGAATTAATCCACATAATCCACCGCTTGTGCGGGCCCCCGTCAATTCCTTTGAGTTTTAATCTTGCGACCGTACTCCCCAGGCGGTCTACTTCACGCGTTAGCTGCGTTACTAAGAGATTTTACTCTCCCAACAACTAGTAGACATCGTTTAGGGCGTGGACTACCAGGGTATCTAATCCTGTTTGCTCCCCACGCTTTCGTGCATGAGCGTCAGTATTGACCCAGGGGGCTGCCTTCGCCATTGGTATTCCTCCACATCTCTACGCATTTCACTGCTACACGTGGAATTCTACCCCCCTCTGCCATACTCTAGCCTTGTAGTTTCAAACGCAGTTCCCAGGTTGAGCCCGGGGATTTCACATCTGACTTACAAAACCGCCTGCGCACGCTTTACGCCCAGTAATTCCGATTAACGCTTGCACCCTACGTATTACCGCGGCTGCTGGCACGTAGTTAGCCGGTGCTTCTTATCAAGGTACCGTCAGCCTCATCCTTTATTAAAGGGTAAGTTTTCTTCCCTTGCGAAAGAGCTTTACAACCCGAAGGCCTTCTTCACTCACGCGGAATGGCTGGATCAGGGTTGCCCCCATTGTCCAAAATTCCCCACTGCTGCCTCCCGTAGGAGTCTGGACCGTGTCTCAGTTCCAGTGTGGCTGGTCGTCCTCTCAGACCAGCTACTGATCAATGCCTTGGTAGGCCTTTACCCTACCAACTAGCTAATCAGATATCGGCCGCTCCATTAACGCAAGGTCTTGCGATCCCCTGCTTCCCCCCGTAGGGCGTATGCGGTATTAGCCAACCTTTCGATTAGTTATCCCCCATTATTGGACACGTTCCGATATATTACTCACCCGTTCGCCACTCGCCACCAGGAGCAAGCTCCCGTGCTGCCGTTCGACTTGCATGTGTAAAGCATTCCGCCAGCGTTCAATCTGAGCCAGGATCAAACTCTTCAGTTTAATTCCGAACTATTTACTTTTATCTCAATTAAGAGAAGTATCGCTTTTGCTTTATTCACTCAAATGAATCTAAGGTTGTGTTGCCCGGCATCACTGCCAGGCAATTAAACTGCTTAATTTCATTCAAGGTGTAAAGACTTGTCTCTTGAGTGTCAGCCTTCTGCAACAAATCCTTAACGTTTAACGGTCAGAATCTGCCATCCGGTGACTGCCTTAAGTTAACAAGCACTCACACCTATCGATTGTTCAGGTTTTTAAAGAGCGAATTACAAATTATTGGTTGCGGGGACAGGATTTGAACCTGTGACCTTCGGGTTATGAGCCCGACGAGCTGCCAGACTGCTCCACCCCGCGTCCGAGTCGGCGCGCATACATATATGTCGCCGAAAGGTGGGACTATAGCAAGTTTAGGGATTTCGCGCAACAAAAACCCGGCGATTTCCGGGGAGAAGCGCAACAATTAAAAGGTTGGTATCAGCGCAAGATAGCGCGAACTTGCGCTAAATCTTCATCGGTATCTACACATGCGGCAGGGGCATGTTGAGTGATTGCCACGCTGATTTTGTAGCCGTGCCAAAGAGCACGTAGTTGCTCTAGCGCCTCGAACTGCTCGATTGCTGCCGGCGCCAAACCTGCATAGGCTTTAAGGAAAACAGCGCGATAAGCATAAATACCGATATGGCGGTACACCGGCATGCCTGCGGGCATTTCCTGATTTGTTGCAAAGGCATCACGCGCATAGGGAATAGGCGCACGGCTGAAATAAAGCGCGTATCCGTCAATATCCATCACGACTTTGACAATATTGGGGTTGAGCATAGAGGCTTTATCGTGGATAGGATGACAGGCGGTGGCAATCGCCGCCTCCGAATGTTGCGCCAGATTAAGGGCTACTTCTTCAATCAATCCTGGATCTATCAGGGGTTCGTCACCCTGCACGTTGACGACTATGGTGTCATCTGCCCAGCCCATGGCTTGCACGACCTCGGCAATTCTATCCGTGCCGGAAATGTGATCCTGCCGTGTCATTAAAGCCTCAAAACCATACCTTTTAACTGCCTCAGCAATTGCACCATGATCGGTAGCAACAACAACGGCATCCGCGCCACTTTTGACAGCTTGTTCTGCCACCCAAACCACCATGGGCTTGCCGGCAATATCAATGAGCGGCTTGCCGGGCAAACGATTGCTGGCATAACGCGCAGGAATGACGACTTTGAAGCTCACCTTTAAATCTCCTCGACGTCTGTAAGTTTGCGCGCTTCATCTTTCAGCATCACAGGAATGTCATCTTTTATTTGATAAGCCACTCGACAAGGCTTACAGATTAGTTCTTTGTCAGATTTTTTATACAGCAACGAGCCTTTACAGACCGGGCAGACTAAAATCTCGAGTAGTTTTGCGTCCATGTTGCTATCCCTTGGTTTTGGTTTAAATCTTGAAGTTCTGGTTTATTTTATTCATGATACGCTCGATTAGCGCTTCATCGACCACAGCATTCACTGGCAAATACCACCAATCAGCCTCAGCAAAAACCTGGCATTTAACTGCGTCTTTTTCCGTCATCAACACCGCGTCAACATTAGCAGTTTTTATGTCCGCTGACTGAAAGACATGATGATCCGAAAAAGCCTGGCATTCAAACTGCAAGCCCAGCTCGCTTAACTGCCGGAAAAACCGCGCTGGATTTCCAATGCCGGCAATTGCACGAATGTTTTTCCCCAAAAAATCTGTGACTACTGCAGTTTTTGCAGGGTCGCGCAAATTATAAAAAATTGCGCCCACAAGATGCATTGAGAGTACGTTTAATGGCAGCGCATTTAATGGCAGCTCGGCACCATTATTATAAACAACTGCGTCTACCGTTTTTAATCTGGATATACCCTCGCGCAACGGCCCTGCGGGCAGCAACCAGCCATTGCCAAAACCACGACTGCCGTCAATCACCGCAATCTCAAAATCACGCCGCAGTCTGTAATGTTGCAAACCATCATCGCTAATAAGCACATCGCACTTGGGATGCGCTCTGAGTAGTGCTTGCGCGGCAGCAACACGATCCTGCCCCACCCAAACCGGGCATTGGCTGCGTTTGGCCATCAGCACAGGCTCATCACCAGCGATAGCCGGGTCACTCTGGGCGTAAACATCCATGACGCCATTGGCATTGCCACCATAGCCGCGGCTGATGATTGACGGGCTAAATCCCTGCTGCTTTAATTTTTCGGCAAGCCATATGACCAGCGGCGTTTTGCCGCTGCCACCTACGCTAATATTGCCAACGATAATGACCGGTACCGGAAGTTGACAGGATTTTAGAAATCCAACCTTATAAGCCGTGCGCCGCAAACCGGACAGTAGCCAGAATAACCATGAAAATGGAACCAGCAAGATATGCCAGAGGCCAAAACCATTATTCCACTGCTGTTGCAGCCATTTACCCATGGTTAATGAAATTGTTTTTGATATAGCTTGGCGTAGTGCCCGCCCAGAGCCACCAGCTCAGCATGGCTGCCACTTTCAACAATTTCACCCTGTTCCATTACCAGAATACGGTCAGCATTTTCGATGGTGGATAATCGATGCGCAATCACTATCGTGGTGCGGTTGCGCATCAGCGTATCCAGCGCTGCCTGTACGTGCTGTTCGGATTCGGTGTCCAGCGCCGAGGTGGCCTCATCCAAAAGCAATATTGGTGCATCCTTGAGAATGGCTCTGGCAATGGCAAGGCGCTGACGCTGACCACCAGAAAGCCGCACACCACGGTCGCCGATCTCGCTTTGCAGACCGTTTGGCAGGTGCTCAATAAATTCCCAGGCATGCGCCGCCTTCGCAGCCGCAATGACTTCATCCTCACTCACGCCGCGTAAAACACCATAAGCAATGTTATTAAATACCGTGTCATTAAACAGAATGACGTCCTGGCTGACCAGTGCAAATTGCTGCCGCAAACTGCTTAGTTTCATGGCACGAATATCCCTGCCATCCAGCAAGACCAAGCCTTGCTGAAGCTCATAGAATCTGGGAAGCAAATTGACTAATGTGGTTTTACCCCCGCCAGAACGGCCGACCAGCGCCACCTTTTGGCCAGGCTTTATAGTCAAATCAAGATGATTAAGCGCAGGCCGCCTAGCGTTTTCATAACGCAAACTGACATCACGCAGCTCAATTTTACCTTTAACACGTGCAGCCTCCATTTGGCCATCATCAGCTTCGGGCACTGTATCCATCAGTGTAAACACACTCTGGGCGGCGGCCAGACCAATCTGTAACTCCTCGTTTAAGCCAGTCAGGCTTTTGATTGGTGCAATCAACATCAATAAAGCACCAATAAATGCAGCAAACTCACCAGCACTGAATTTTCCAACTGCGTAAAAAACCACCAAACTCAGTGCCATGGCAGCCAGCAGTTCAATCACCAGGCTATTCATGCCGGACAGGCGTCCGAGACGGATGTGCATATGGCGATTTCTGGCGGCGATTTTGGCGAAGCGCTCATACTCGTAATCAGCGCCGCCAAAAATCTTTACCATGCGCTGGCCTGAAACAGCCTCTTCCACCACTTGCGTCATTTCGCCCATGGTTTGCTGGACTACCTTTCCTGACGAGCGCAGCTTGGGAGTCATGCTATTCAGATAGAACGCCATCACTGGCGCCATGATTGCAAAAATCAGGGTCAAACGCCAATCCAGATAAAGCATGTAGCCGATCATGCCGATAATCGTCAGTGTGTCGCGAATCGCGCTAACCGCCACGCGGGTGGAAGCGCCGGCCATTTGTTCTGTATCGTAAGTGAGCTTGGAAGTAACGATGCCGGCGGAGTGGGCATCAAAAAAGCTGACCGGTAGCGTCATCAGTCGGCGAAACGCATCCAGTCGTAAATTTTCAACAACCCGGCGCGCCACCCAGCGCATGGCAAAAGTCGAGACAAACCCAGCAAGTGCGCGGACTGCCAGCAGGCCAAATAACATCAAAGGTAAAAGACTGAGCTTACTGGAATCCTTGTTAACAAAACCTTCGTCAGTCACCAGTTTAATCGTGGCGAGGAAGCCAGTATTTGTCGCCGACAACACCACCAAAGAGATAATGCTGATGGCGAAAACCTTCCAGTAGCGTGCTGCATATTTAAGCAGGCGCAAATAGAGTGTCTTGGCACTTGGAGATGAAGGTGGGGGCATGGCAGGTGTAGTTTTCGACATACTTTACGTCGATGTGGATTTAAAAAATGTGATTTAAGAACCGGATTTTACTTGTGTGGTAAAAGTAATGTGGGTGTAGCCCGCCTGACGCGAAGCCTCCATCACATTAACCACCGATTGATGTGTGCTCTGCGCATCTGCATTGATGACAATAGTCGGCTCCTTGCCGTTACCCACTGCCTTGCGCAAGGCAAGGCTAATCGCTTGCACCGTGCGCTCCGTCACGTCCACGCCATTCACAATATAGCGGCCACTGGCATCCACATCTACAGTGACGGTCAAAGGTTTTTGTTGTTGAGAGCTCGCTTCAGCTGTAGGTAAATTGATTTGTAGCTCGCTCACCCTGGAGAAAGTAGTGCTCACCACCAAGAAAATGATGATGACGAGAAGCACGTCAATCAAAGGCACGAGATTCATCTCCAGCTCTTCGTGCTTTCTACCGCGTTGAAAATTCATCGTATCAACCTGCTTAAAGTTTGTAAGGGCTACTTACGCTCACCGTGGATAATTTCAACCAGTTTTACCGCTTGCTGCTCCATTTCAACAATTAAATCATCCCCCCGGCCACGGAAATAACGATAGAAAATCATGGCGGGTACTGCCACGATAATGCCTGCTGCAGTGTTATAAAGCGCAACCGAAATACCACGAGCAAACTGTGCTACATCGTGGCCTGTAGCGGTAAAGGCACCAAATAGCTCAACCATACCGATGACTGTGCCAAGCAAGCCCAGCAAAGGGCTTACCGTGGCAATAGTGCCCAGTGTAGTTAAATAGTTTCCCAGCTGGTGTGCGACTGCTCGGCCGGACTCTTCAATCGATTCCTTGATCACTTCACGCGACGCGCTGGCATTGGATAGCGCGCTGGCAAAAATTTCACCTAACAAAGAATGCTGCTCGAGTTTGGCGCAGGTTTCTTTGGTAATGCCACCTTGTGCCACCATTTTACTGACTTCGTGTAACAGTGTACTGGGTGCCACCACCTCGGCACGCAAAGCCCAGAAACGCTCGCCAATGATAGCCAATGCGATAATAGAGGCGAGAACCAAAGGCCAGATTGGCCAGCCTGCCGCTTGAATGATTTGCCACACGAGACGCTTCTCCCTAATGTCCTAAAAGTTGCGTTACTTTAGCGTGCGGCGCAGCTTTTGGCAAATAGATATGGCCGATTTAATCAGTCGTGCCGGTCTCGGAAAATGCCTCATCCTGCCAATAACGCTGAGCTTGATAACGCCAGCGCGTAATTGTTATTGCCTTGCTGCTGGCAAATTCCAGCTGCAACGCACCGTCCTCATCCGACCGGTAAATCTGGCTGCCCAGCTGTACATAGCGCTCCAGCACTGCCTGCTTGGGATGACCGAAGCGATTGCGATAGCCAACGGTAAAGATTGTCACTTGAGGCTGCACAGCTGCAACGAAATCAGGCGTAGAAGAAGTCTTGCTGCCATGGTGTGGCGCTACTAATACATCAGCAGCAAGCTTATCCGGTAAGGTCTCCAGCAGATCCTGTTCAGCTGCACGCTCAATATCGCCGGTGAGTAACAGGCTGCCAAACTGGCTGGTTATACGCAACACACAGCTACGATTATTGTCCTTGATGTCCGCTTCTTCATAGCTGGTCAAACTCGGATGCAGCATTTCAAAATGCACACCATCCCACAGCCACGACTGACCTGCATAACAATGCATGTGTTCATTTGCGGCAAACGACGAGGTGTTGTCTGCCAGTGAGCTGGCAACCCAATTCACCGGCAATTGCGCCAATACTGAATCCATGCCGCCGCTATGGTCAGTATCATTATGGCTGACAATGAATCCATCCAGACGATGAATGCCCTCGCCACGCAAATACGGCACGATAATGCGGCTGCCACTGTCGCTTTGCGATGAATAACGTGGCCCTGCATCGTAAAGCAGGGTATGCGTAGCGGTACGCACCACCGTCGCCAAACCCTGCCCCACATCCAGTACAGCGACTTTCATTGCACCAAGTTCGGGCAACGGTGGTTGCAGCATGAACATCGGAAAAAAGGCAACCAGCCCTAGCCAGCGCATGGGAAAGCCGCGCGGTAACAGAATCCATAACACACCTACTAAGGCTAATGGTAGCGTCCATGGCAGTGGCGCATGTTGCTGCCAGGTGCTAAATGGCAAATCGCCTAGCCATTGCAAGAGCTGCATGCAGGCACTCATGATGTTATGAGCAAGTTGCAACGCCCAAGATTGCAACAACAGCGCACCTATCAACGTGAGAGGCACAACGATGAGGCTAATCAGTGGGATAGCAAAGGCATTAGCTATCGGCGAAATGACCGAAACCTGCTGAAATAACACCAGTAACAAAGGCAATAAACCCAGCGTCACCGCCCATTGGGTGTTAATTGCCTCGCGTAGCCAATGCATGCCGCGCAGGCGTCCGCCCATCGCATACGCAATCACCGCTACTGCGCCAAAAGATAGCCAGAACCCTGGCGCCAATACTGCCCACGGATCGAGTACCGTTACCAATAGCAAGGCACAAGCCAACACCTGGCTGATGGCCACATTGCGCCCTGACCAGAGCGCTACGGCAAACACTGCCAGCATATATAAGGTACGCTGGGTGGGCACAGAGAAGCCTGCCAGTAGCGCATAGAGCAATGCCGCTATGGCTGCTGCAACAGTCGCAGCCTTGCGCGCAGGCAAGCGTAAGGTGAGCCTCTCGACCCTGCGCCATAGCGCATAAGCCAGACCAAACGCCAGGCCAGCCAGCATGGTGATATGCAGGCCGGAAATACTCATCAAATGATTGGTGCCGGTGCGCAAAAATACCTGCCAGTCCTGCTGCAAAATGTTACTTTCGTCACCAATAGCCAGCGCCTGCAAGATGGCACTATAGGGTTTGCCAGTCAGCACTACATTGATACGCTCACGTATTTTCTCGCGCGCCGCCTCCACCAGATAACTGGGACGCACTACAAAAGCATCCAACATGCGGTTGCCCGTATCTTTCTTGACGCTGCCAGTGGCGCGGATATTGCGTTCCAGCGCCCACGCCTCAAAATCAAAGCCATGCGGATTTAGAGTGCCATGCGGGCGCTTCAGCCTTACCTTAAGCTGCCAGCGCTGGCCTGCATAGAAAGTACTGGTTTTTGCCGACTCACCAGAAACATTGGTTTTATAAAAATCCTCGCTAAATTGGGAAAGCGAAATATGGCGAGGAACTACGGCATCGGGTGTCAGCACTTGCTCGATATCAAACTCAAAGCGCTCGCTGCGCTCCAGCCATTGCGGCAGGCTCGCTACTACGCCGATAATTTGAATATCCGTCCCCTGCCATTGGCTCGGCAACTCGTCAGCTAGCCGAATATGGGCAAAGGTGGCTGCCCACATAAAGCCTGTGCAGAATGCCAGTAGGGCTGCACTAGGGTTACAAAATAAAGCGCTGCCTAATAACTTATGGCGACGGCATTGATATGCAATGAGAGAAAGAGGGATTAAGGCTGCCAACCAGTACAGATTAGGCAAGACAGGTAATTGCTGCAAACTCCAGGCACCGAAAACGAATATCAGTGCGAGAAATGTCATGGAAATTGATCTAGAGAAACCGCACTAACAAGGCAGCAGCTTGCCGTCTTCCAGTTTGTATTGCCGCTGCATCCTGGCCGCCAGCTCCAGGTCATGCGTTACTACCACCAGGCTCGTACCCAGGCTCTGGTTAAGCTCCAGCAACAGGTCAAATATGCTGTGTGCAGTGTGGCGATCGAGATTGCCGGTAGGTTCATCAGCCAACACACATTGCGGCCTGGTTACCAGTGCGCGCGCCACAGCGGCACGCTGACGCTCGCCGCCAGATAACTCGCCTGGCATGTGTTCCAAACGGTGCTTCAAGCCAACCCTGCCCAAAGTTTCTGCTGCCACACTGAGCGCTTCATGGCGATTCATGCGGCGGATAATCAAGGGCATAGCCACATTTTCCAGCGCGGTAAATTCTGGCAACAAGTGATGAAATTGATAGATAAAGCCCAGCGCCTGATTGCGCAATTCGCCGCGCTTGGTTTCGTTGGCTGTGGCCAATGCATGGCCGAGAATGGAAACTGTACCAGCAGTAGGTGAATCCAGCCCGCCCAGCAGGTGGAGCAATGTGCTTTTGCCGGAACCGGAAGCGCCAACAATGGCAACCTGTTCACCCGTGCCAATTGCCAGGTCTATGCCGTTCAGCACCGCAACATCCAGGCCGGTGTAGGTTTTTTGCAAGTTGCTGCAGTTGAGTATAGGGGTGCTATTCATATCGCAGCGCCTCTGCCGGATTGGTTTTGGAAGCGCGCCAGCTTGGGTACAGCGTCGCCAGCAGGCTTAGTATGAGCGATGTTGTAGCAATGACCGTCACATCCGACCACTCCAGATGAGACGGTACTTCATTGATGGGATAAATGCCTGCGGCGAGAAATTTAACGCCAAATAATTGCTCTATAAACGGCACAATGGTTTCGATGTTAAGCGCAATCAGCACGCCCGAAACAATGCCTAGCAGCGTACCTATGAAGCCTATCAGTGCGCCCTGCACGATGAATATCCGCATAATACTGCGCGGACTGGCACCAAAAGTACGCATGATGGCGATGTCTGCACGCTTGTCGGTTACCGCCATCACCAGCGTCGAAACAATGTTGAACGCCGCTACCGCCACAATCAGCGTCATGATGATGGACATCACACGCTTTTCCATCTGTATTGCACTGAAAAGATTGCTGTGTTGCTGCGTCCAATCGCTAATGTAATAATTACCTCTAAGCTGATTGGCTAATTGCTGCGCAATGGCCGGCGCTTGAAACAAATCGTCCAGCTTGAGCTGCACGCCGGATACCTTGTCGCCCATGCGATAGAGCTTGGCCGCGTCGTCCATGTGTATCAGCGCCAAGCCGGCATCATACTCAACCGAGTTGGTCTGGAAAAACCCGATCACCTTGAATTGCTTGATGCGCGGCACCACGCCGGTTGGCGTGAACTGGCCCTGCGGCACCAGAAGAACTACCTTATCGCCAATCACCACGCCCAGCAATTGCGCTAAATCCGCACCTAAAATAATGTTGAACTCGCCAGCTTTTAAATCCGCCAAATTGCCGACGCGCATATGGCTGCCCAGCTCTGCTACTTTAGTTTCTTCCGCAGGCAATATGCCGCGCACGAACACCCCTTGTGCCGACTGCCCAAAAGACAACATGCCCTGCGCCGCGATATAGGGCGCAGCTGCTTTTACATGTGGCGCATGCTTTACATCCGCTACCAGACTGGGCCAATCGGCTAGCGCGTTATTCTCGCCGGAGATCTGCAGATGCGCAGTCACGCCGACGATGCTATCGCGCAGCTTTTCGTGAAAGCCATTCATGACCGACAGCACGATAATCAGCACCGCCACGCCTAGGGCAATGCCTACCATGCTGGTAAGCGATATGAATGAAGTGAAATTGTTGCGGCGCTTGGCGCGGGTGTAGCGCAGGCCGACAAAGAGCTCGAAGGGTAAGGACATAATCAGGATTCTAACAGGGAAACTCAATCAGCGATTCGGCATCATTCACCGTGCAATGCTTCTGCCAACTGCGTCACGCTCATCGCGTAAAACGTGCTTCTGTTGTAGCGCGTAATCACATAAAAATTATTGTAACCGAGCCAGTATTCAGGCGCCTTGTTAGGTGTCACCAGCGGAATTACAGCAAACTTCTGCGTCTGGCCTACGTCATGTTCGGTGGTAAACCGAACATCTTGCATGTCAGCCATAGTCATGACCGGCACGGTGCTTTCCAGCCATGACGAAGGAACGGCATCCTGAAAACTAACCGCGCAGGCAATTGGCGCACCTGTTTGCCAACCATAAAATTGCAAGTATCTGGCGACGCTACCAATCGCATCCACAGGATTATCACGTATATCAATTTTGCCATCGCCGTCGAAATCTACCGCTAGTTGACGCACATTGGTCGGCATGAATTGCGGCAGCCCAATGGCGCCGGCGTATGAGCCCAGCACCGAAAAATAGTCCAGTTTCTGCTCGCGTGCCATGAGCAAGTATTGCGTCAACTCCTCGCGAAAATAGTCGGCGCGTCTTGGATAATCAAAGGTCAGTGTGGTGAGCGCATCCATCACGCGATAATTGCCGGTTTTTTTCCCGTACACGGTTTCCACACCAATGATAGCGGCAATAATGTTTTCCGGCACGCCATAGGTTTCACGCGCGCGCTTTAGCGCTTCGGCATATTGCGTCACGAATCTGGCACCATGCGCGATACGCATGCCATTCACGAATCTTGGGCGATAACGCTCCCAGGAGCGCGCAGTTACCGGGTTATCTGACGGCTGCATGGCCTTGATAACCGAAGGCTGAAATTCGGTATTGGCAAACAGATTGAGCAGTTCATCGGACGAAAAGCCATGCTGCTCCACCATCCTGGCGACAAAAACCTGTACTTCTGCGCGCTCATGGTAAGGCCGCTCATCGGGACGCTCTTCCGCACAGATGGGCGAAACAAGCACCAGACCCATGGCCAAGCCCGTCAGCCTCCATGCTAAACCCCAATTTTTACGCATCGCTAATTATTCAGGGAATCTCTGCTTAAGTCCAACATGAGCCGCGTTGCATTACCTGCTAAAATCACCCCATGTTTACTGGAATTATTCAGGCCATAGGCCATATTGAAAAGGTTGCGCCTAAAACGCAAGACTTAAAACTGTCTATTGCAGTGAATGGCCTTGATATGTCTGACGTGCATGTCGGCGACAGTATTGCCGTTAACGGCGTATGCCTGACCGTGATGCGCCTGACCAAAACGCATTTTGAGGCGCATGTTTCCAAGGAAACTTTGTCTTGCACGGTGGGTTTGGATGGGCCGCGCGCAGTCAATCTGGAAAAAGCGTTGCGCTTTTCAGACCGCCTGGGCGGCCACCTGATTAGCGGCCATGTAGACGGCGTTGGTCAGTTGGTGCGCTTTGAGCCTGCGGGTGACTGCATCGTGCTGGCGGTTCGCGCGCCGCATGCGCTATCCCGCTACATTGCCGTCAAGGGCTCGATTACGATTGACGGCGTCAGCCTGACGGTAAACACGGTTGAAAAAGACACGTTCAGCGTCAATTTAATTCCGCACACGCTATCCATGACCTCGCTAAAAACTCTGGGCATAGGCAGCCGCGTGAATCTGGAAGTGGATTTGATCGCGCGCTATGTGCAGCGCATGAAGGAATGGGATAGCGACAACGAAGGAGATAGTGCTTGATGGGTGCAACAGCGATTAGCCCGATTACTGAAATTATTGATGAAATTCGCCATGGCCGCATGGTCATTCTGGTGGATGAGGAAGACCGCGAAAACGAGGGCGACCTGGTACTAGCGGCGCAATTCGTTACGCCGGAACACATCAACTTTATGGCCAAGCATGGTCGCGGCCTGATTTGCCTCACCCTTACTGAAGCGCGTTGCCGTCAGCTCAACCTACCTTCGATGGTGCAGAAAAATGACAGCAGCCGGCGCACCAATTTCACCATATCCATTGAAGCAGCCAAAGGCGTCACCACCGGCATTTCGGCGGCCGATCGCGCCCGCACCATACAAGCAGCCTCGGCTAAAAATGCACAGGCCAAAGACATTGTCAGCCCTGGTCACATCTTTCCGCTCACCGCAGAAAATGGTGGCGTGCTGGTGCGGGCAGGCCACACTGAGGCGGGTTGCGATCTGGCAGCATTGGCAGGCCTGGAGCCAGCTTCGGTGATTTGTGAAATTCTCAAGGATGACGGCAGCATGGCGCGCCTGCCGGATTTGATTGATTTTGCCACACAGCACAAAATGAAAATTGGCACCATTGCCGACCTGATTCATTACCGCAGCGAAACTGAAAAACTGGTGGAGCGTGCCGCAGAGCGTACCATTACTACCCCCTACGGCACTATGCGGCTGATTGCCTACGCCGACAAAATCGCCAACGAAACACACCTGGCCCTGGTAAAAGGCCAGCCAAGCGCTGATAAAGAAGTGCTGGTACGCGTACACGAACCACTTTCGGTGTTTGATTTGCTGGATAGCAGCAGCCGCAGCCATACCTGGAATACGCTCAAAGCCATGGAAACCATCAGTCAGGCCGATTGTGGCGTGATCGTGCTACTGCATCGCAATGAAGATGGCGCAGAACTGGTCGAGCGCATCCTGCATGCAGACGAGCCGATTCGGCCTAAACAGGATTTGCGCAACTATGGCATCGGCTCGCAGATTCTACTGGATTTGGGTGTGCGCAAAATGAAACTGCTGGCAACACCGCGCAAGATGCCGAGCATGGTAGGGTTTGGTTTAGAAATCACGGGCTACTTGCAGTCCACCTAGAGACAACTTGTTGGGTTTTATGCGATAATAAGTCTTGTGGAGAATGTAAATCTCACTGGTCACTTCCTCATCGCGATGCCCGCCATGACCGACCCGTTTTTTTCCAAGTCAGTTACTTTCATTTGTGAACACAATCAGGATGGCGCCATGGGCGTGGTGATTAACCGTCCTACCGACATGACGCTGGACGCCCTGTTCGATCAAATCCAACTGGATACCAACGACAAGCCAATTGCCACCAATGCCGTACATTTTGGCGGCCCGGTGCAGCCTGATCGCGGTTTTGTGTTGCACCAACCCGCGGGCGAATGGCAATCCACCATTGCAGTGCATGGCAATACCGCGCTTACCACCTCCAAAGATGTGCTGGAAGCAATCGCACGTGGCGAAGGCCCGGAGAAGATCATAGTCGCACTCGGTTACGCAGGCTGGACTGCCGGGCAACTGGAACAGGAGATGGCAAGAAATGCCTGGCTGTCTGTCGCGGCAGCAGAAGCTGTCATTTTTGATTTGCCCAATGCAGATAAACTGGATGCGGCGATGCACTTGTTGGGTGTGAATTTTTCCCAGCTCTCTGAAGAAGCAGGCCATGCATAGGGAAGCCATCAACCATACCCAACCTCTGCCTAGTAACCAGCCACCATTAAACTCACAAGGCTGTGTGCTGGCTTTTGATTTTGGTAAAAAACGTATCGGCGTAGCGGTCGGCGAGCATATGCTAGGTATCGCGCACCCACTGATGACGATTGCATCTGAAACCAACAGCGAACGCTTTCACCTTATTGGCGAACTCATCACAGAGTGGCGCCCTGGGCTGCTGGTGGTAGGGTTACCGCTCAGTGTAGAGGGTGAAGAACACGCCCTGACCTTGCTTAGCAAAAAATTCTCAAATCGTTTAAACGGCCGCTTTAACTTGCCGGTGGTAATGGTGGATGAGCGCTATACGTCGGTTGAAGCCAGCAGCACGCTCAAGCAAATGGGCGTAGCTGGACGTAAACAGAAACCTTTGCTGGACACTGTCGCCGCGCAGCATATTCTGCAATCTTATTTTGATGCACTGCCCCAACATGAAACTGCCTGACGCTGAACTGCTGCTAAAAACCCTCGCGGAAAAACTCAAGCCTCTCATCAACGCTGACACCGCCATCGTAGGCATACATAGTGGTGGCGCGTGGCTAGTCGAGCGCTTGTTGCCCATGCTGGGCCGGCAGAAATTGACGCATGGCATACTGGATGTTTCGTTTTACCGTGACGATTTCGCCAGCCGTGGACTGCATAAAGAAAACCGGCCATCACAAATCCCGTTTGATGTAGAGGGCCGCCACATCATTGTCATTGACGATGTGTTTTACACCGGGCGCACCATACGCGCGGCAATGAATGAGCTGTTTGATTACGGCCGCCCGGCCAGCATCACGCTGGCTGTACTGGTCAATCGTGGCGGGCGCGAGTTGCCGATTGCACCACAAATTGCCGCACTCGAGCTCAATTTGTCAGCCAGGCAAAACCTGCAACTGCTACGCCATGACGATGGTCGTTTTTACCTTACCCTTGAAGAAAGCGCTTGATGGTTAATCCGCAGCTTACCAAAGACGGTAAACTCAAACATCTGCTAACCATAGAAGGCTTGCCCAAAGCCATTCTTAACCAGATTTTAGATACGGCAGAATCGTTCGTTGGTGTCGCGACTCGTGAGGTGAAAAAAGTGCCATTGCTGCGCGGCAAAACCGTATGCAACATGTTTTTTGAAAACAGCACGCGTACTCGTACCACCTTCGAGATTGCCGCCAAACGGCTCTCGGCCGATGTAATAAACCTGAATGTTGGCACTTCCTCGCAAGCCAAGGGCGAGACCATACTCGACACCGTCAACAATCTGGTCGCCATGCATGCGGACATGTTTGTGGTGCGCCATGCACAATCCGGCGCTGCACACTTCATCGCGCAGCATGTAGCGCCCCATGTACACGTTATCAATGCCGGGGATGGCCGTCATGCACATCCGACACAAGGCCTGCTTGATGTATTCACCATCCGCCGCTACAAGCCGGACATGCAAAACCTGCGCGTTGCCCTGGTGGGCGATGTGCTGCATTCACGCGTGGCGCGCTCGGAGATTCACGCACTCACCACGCTGGGTGTGCCGGAGGTGCGCGTGATTGCCCCCAAAACCCTGCTGCCCACCCATGTGGAAAAACTCGGCGTGCAGGTCTATCACGATATGCGTGCAGGGCTTAAGGATGTGGACGTAATCATGATGCTGCGTCTGCAAAATGAGCGCATGACTGGTGCCATACTGCCCAGCGCGCAGGAGTACTTCAAGTGTTTCGGCTTGACCCAGGAAAAACTAGCACTTGCCAAGCCGGATGCTATTGTCATGCATCCGGGGCCGATGAATCGCGGGGTGGAGATTGACTCCTCGGTGGCCGATGGTAACCAGTCGGTGATACTGCCACAGGTAACCTATGGCATCGCCGTACGCATGGCAGTAATGAGCATATTGGCAGGTAACAGCTAATGAAAATTCAAATCAAAAACGGCCGCCTGATAGACCCCAAAAACAATATCGACGCCAAGCGGGATATTTTTATCGCTGCCGGCAAAGTGGTTAGTGTAAACAAGGCGCCGGTTGGTTTTGTGGCAAATCAGGTGATTGATGCTAGCGGCCTCGTCGTTTGCCCCGGCCTGGTGGATCTCTCTGCGAGATTGCGTGAACCCGGTTTTGAATACAAGGCTACCTTAATCAGCGAAATGCAAGCGGCGGCGGCAGGCGGCGTTACCAGCCTGGCCTGCCCGCCTGATACCGAGCCGGTGCTGGACGATCCGGGTCTGGTTGAGATGCTCAAGCATCGCGCCAAGCAACTCAATCTCGCTCACGTATATCCGCTGGGCGCTCTGACAGAAAAACTTGCCGGTCTTGAACTGACAGAAATGTGCGAACTGACCGAGGCTGGCTGTGTAGGCTTTTCGCAGGCCGATAGCGCCATTACCGATACGCAAGTGCTATGGCGCGCCATGCAATACGCCGCGACCTTTGGCTTTACCGTATGGCTACGCCCGGAAGAAACTTATCTGGCACGCAATGGTGTAGCACATGACGGCGAAGTGGCCTCCAGACTTGGCTTGCGAGGCATTCCTTCAGCCGCAGAAACACTTGCTGTGGCATCTATTCTGCGCATAGCAAAAGAAACAGGTGTCAAGATTCACCTTTGCCGACTTTCCACCGGCGAGGCTGTAAGCATGGTACGTGAAGCCAAAAAACAAGGCTTAAGCGTGAGCTGTGATATCGCTGCCACCCATTTACACCTGACTGAACACGACATTGGTTTTTTTGACGCCAACTGCCACCTCAAGCCGCCGCTAAGGAGTGGGCGTGACCGTGATGCACTAAGCAAGGGTCTGGCTGATGGCACGATAGACGCGGTATGTTCTGACCACACGCCGGTGGATGAAGATGCCAAGCTGCTGCCTTTTGCCGAGTCCGAAGCCGGTGCCACCGGGCTTGAACTGCTACTGCCCTTGAGCCTGAAGTGGGCAACAGAAAACAAGATTGCGCTTGGCACGGCTATCGCCCGCCTCACCAGCAGCCCAGCGCAAATATTGGGCATAGATACCGGACATTTAAGCCCAAACAGTGATGCGGATATTTGTATTTTTGACCCTGAGCAATACTGGAAAATAGAAGCGAGATCTCTACTCAGTCAGGGTAAGAACACACCGTTTCTAGGCCATGAGCTAGCTGGAAAGGTACGCTATACCTTGCTCGAAGGCCAGATCATTTATAAAGCTTGAGTAAGATTTTAGCTGCAAGCCTGAACTAGCAGAAGCAAGCAGGGCTATAGCTAGACAATCCCCAGATAATCCAGCCCAGCTGATAAATCCTTATCTTTTGAGTCCTTGCCTTTCAGCTTGATTGTGAGACGGAGATCGTTCACCGAATCGGCGTTACGCAGGGCATCCTCGTAACTGATTTCATCGGCCTCATGCAAGTCAAACAGCGCCTGGTCAAATGTTTGCATGCCCAATTCGCGCGACTTGGCAATAATCTCCTTGATTTCGTGCACTTCTCCCTTGAAGATCAAGTCGGAAATCAGCGGTGAATTGATCATGATTTCCATCGCGGCGGCTCGGCCTTTTCCGTCTTTTTTCGGTATCAGGCGCTGCGAAACAAATGCGCGCACGTTAAGCGACAAGTCCATCAGCAGTTGATGGCGACGCTCTTCCTGGAAGAAGTTGATAATACGATCCAGCGCCTGATTGGTGCTATTGGCGTGCAGTGTTGACATACATAAGTGGCCGGTTTCAGCAAAAGCAATCGCGTAATCCATAGTCTCACGATCGCGAATTTCGCCAATCAATATGACGTCCGGTGCCTGGCGCAGGGTATTTTTCAGGGCAATGTGCCAACTATCGGTATCTACACCCACTTCGCGATGGGTGATGATGCAGTTCTTGTGCTCATGTACAAACTCAACCGGATCTTCGATAGTAATGATATGACCATAACTATTTTCGTTGCGGTAGCCGACCATGGCGGCAAGCGAGGTCGATTTACCGGAGCCGGTACCGCCAACGAAAATCACCAAGCCACGTTTGGTCATGGCAATTTCTTTGAGTATTTCAGGTAATTTTAGATCATCAAAGCTGGGAATCTTGGTGGTAATAGTCCGAAATACCAAACCCGCCGAACCGCGCTGCACAAAGGCATTCACACGAAAGCGTGCCACACCCGGGATGCCAATGGCAAAATTGCACTCTTTCGTCTCGTCAAATTCCGAAGCTTGTTTGTCGTTCATGATGGAGCGCGCAATTTCTTTGGCCTGCTGCCCGGTTAATGATTGATTGCTCACCGGTGTCATCTTGCCATCAACTTTCATTGCTGGAGGAAAGCCTGAGGTGATGAACAAATCAGATGCCTTCTTTGCCATCATCAACCGCAACAAATCAAATATAAATTTTTCTGCCTGACCTTGATCCATTTTGCAAACCTTATGTGTTAGAGCTTAAATAATCAAACGAGAACGCCGGTTCTTGCATAACTCCCGAAGCTATCATCCCGGAAAAGCGTCTTTATTGGCCGCCTTACCGCGTGCCTCACTAACTGAAATTGCATTGCGTTTGAGCAAATCCTGCAAGCATTGATCCAGCGTCTGCATGCCGACGTTCTGGCCGGTCTGGATAGAGGAGTACATCTGCGCAATCTTGTTTTCGCGAATAAGGTTACGAATAGCGGGGGTGCCTATCATAATCTCGTGTGCCGCCACGCGGCCTTCTCCGTCCTTGGTTTTACATAGCGTCTGAGAAATAACTGCGCGTAGCGATTCCGAGAGCATGGAACGCACCATTTCCTTTTCGGCGGCAGGGAATACATCGACGATACGGTCAACAGTCTTTGCCGCCGAGCTGGTATGTAGCGTGCCGAACACCAAGTGGCCGGTTTCTGCCGCAGTCAGTGCCAGTCTGATGGTCTCCAGATCGCGCATTTCGCCTACCAGAATCACATCCGGGTCTTCGCGCAGTGCAGCACGTAAAGCATTGGCGAATGACAAGGTATGCGGGCCAACCTCACGCTGGTTAATCAGACATTTTTTAGATTGGTGTACAAATTCAATGGGGTCTTCCACCGTCAGAATATGGCCGAATTCATTTTCATTCACATAATCCACCATCGCTGCCAACGTGGTTGATTTACCAGAGCCAGTTGGCCCGGTAACCAATACGATGCCGCGCGGTGTATCTGCAATATCCTTAAAAATCGGTGGGCAGGCGAGTTGTTCCAAGGACAAAATTTTGGTTGGAATGGTACGAAAAACCGCGCCCGATCCACGATTCTGATTAAAAGCATTGACTCGGAAGCGCGCCAGATTGGGAATCTCAAAAGCAAAGTCGCACTCCAGTGTTTCTTCATAAACCTTGCGCTGACCATCGTTCATAATGTCATACACCATATCGTGCACTTCACTGTGCTCCATCACCGGCACGTTGATTTTTCGTATATCGCCGTGCACTCGAATCATCGGCGGCAAGCCCGCAGACAAATGCAAATCCGAAGCCTTGTTTTTGACCGAGAACACTAGTAAATCTGAAATATTCACGGAGAGCTCCTGTTATAATTTTTAACAATGAATAATGAAGAGATTATGACCACAATTGCCCAGCGCTTGCAAGCAATCCAAGCATGTATTCATTCAGCCGAAACTGCAGCCGGGCGTCAGCTAAATTCAGTAACGCTATTGGCGGTGAGCAAAGGGAAGCCTGTGGCATTGCTGCGCGAGGCTTTTGTAGCCGGTCAACGGCTGTTTGGCGAGAATTATCTGCAAGAAGCTTTAAGCAAGCAAACGGCTTTGGCAGACCTGGATATTGAATGGCATTTTATCGGCCCCATACAAAGCAACAAAACTCAGGCTATCGCCCAACACTTTGCCTGGGTGCACAGCGTTGATAGATTAAAAATCGCTGAGCGCCTTAATGCAGCGCGGCCTCCGCAATTGTCGCCATTGCAAATTTGCATCCAGGTTAATGTGAGCTGCGAGGCCAGCAAGAGCGGTGCTCCCCCACAGGAAGTTTGCACGCTGGCTGATGCCGTTGCAAGGTTGCCCCACTTGAAACTGCGCGGTCTGATGGCAATCCCTGCGCCAACCACTGACACCAGCAGACAATACGCCCAGTTCAGAATGGTGCGCGAGCTATACGAAAAACTAAAGGTGCAGGGCCTTGAGCTGGATACGCTGTCTATCGGCATGTCAGAAGATTTTCCCGCAGCGATTGCAGAGGGTGCGACAATAGTACGTGTGGGGTCAGCGATATTTGGTGCACGTTTATCAAGTGAAAACAATTATGTCGGATAACACAAAACTGAAAATCAGCTTTATAGGTGGCGGCAATATGGCTCGCGCCCTTGTGACAGGGCTACAAAAAAATGGCTTTGACATGGCCAACATCAACATTGTCGAGTCGGATGCTGAAAAGCGCGCCCAGCTTCATGCAGATTTCGGTATTAGCGTTACCGAACACCTGCCAAGCGCAAGCAACTCTGGCGTCATCGTGCTGGCGATCAAGCCACAGCAGCTACGTGATGTATCTATTTTTTTAGGTAACCTGCTACAGAATCAACTGGTTATATCAATTGCTGCTGGCGTTCGCAGCAATGATCTGGCGCGCTGGTTGGGCGGTTATCAGGCTATCGTACGCGCTATGCCAAATACACCCGCACAAATCCAAGCCGGGATTTCGGCGTTATATGCCATGCCTGCTGTGACAAAATTGCAACGTGAGCAGGCCACTACGCTGTTAAGCGCAGTGGGGCAAACGCTTTGGCTGGAAGATGAAACCAAACTTGATGCGGTAACCGCCATCTCCGGTAGTGGGCCGGCTTATGTATTCTATTTTGTTGAGGCCGTGCAGCAAGCTGCCCTTAAGCTTGGCTTATCGGCAGAACAGGCCAGATTACTTAGTCTGCAAACATTTCTGGGCGCCAGCCAGTTGGCGCAACAAAGCGTAGAAAGCCCAGCCTCATTACGCGCTCAGGTGACCTCCAAAGGTGGCACTACTGAATGTGCTGTGCAAAGTATGGAAACTGCCCAAGTAAAAACTGCCATCATCATAGCAATAGAGGCCGCAACGCTACGCGCAAAGGAGCTGGGCGATTTGTTAGGCCAGGATTGATGGAAAAAACCAATGTTCGCTGATGCATTACTGTTTTTACTGCAAACCCTGTTAGGGCTTTTTACCTTGGCCGTGTTATTGCGTTTTTATCTACAACTTACCGGCGCACCTTTTCAGAATCCAGCTTCGCAGGCTGTCACCGCCCTTACCAATTTTGCGGTTAAGCCTCTGCGAAGGCTCATCCCGAGCTGGCGCAGATGGGATTTATCGACCTTGCTGCTGGCTTATTTCTCACAATTATTATTGTTGACAGGTACGCAATGGCTACGTGATTTTCCATTACTTGTCGCTGGGCAAGCGGTATGGTGCGCTCTGCTGGGTCTTGCGTTTGCTGGTGTGCTCAAGTTAAGTATTTACATTTTTCTTGTCGCCGTGTTCATGCAGGCCATTTTGAGCTGGATCAATCCTTACACGCCGTTTACATCTGTCCTCGACGCACTAACGCGACCTATCCTTAGGCCTTTACGCAGGCGTATCCCACTGGCAGGCGGGGTGGATTTAACTCCGCTGGTAGTATTTATCGGTGCCCAATTATTGTTGATTTTATTAATTTATCCCATGGAACAGCAGCTAATGAACCTGCTCTAGAGCAGAAGCATGTTGCTCAGGAACAGATAAGTAATTGAAGGTTTGAGGAATTTCATTTACAGTTAAGGTAAGTATAGTGCGAGCGAGGCTTCAATGCACGACGGTAAGTGTTGGGTCATGCAACTTGATTCGGTGTCATACTTGCGTTTAACACTTTAAGATTAAAGTTGCCAAACATGAGTATTAGTCTGGATCAGAAAATCACCGAGTATCAGCATTGGCGCGAGCAATTGATGCAGGCCATTGCGGATTACCGTGACTGGCTATTGTAATGGTCTAACAATCTGCTGACTCGCTACAGGAATTACGTCTCTATGACATGGAAGAGACGCTAAAAAAAGACCGGCTGATGCTGGCTTTTGTCGCTGAATTCTCCCGTGGCAAAACAGAAACCATTAATTCCCTGTTTTTCTCTGACTATGATCAACGCTTGTTACCGTGCGACCCTGGGCGTACCACCATGTGCCCTACCGAAATATTCTGGAATGATCAGGAAGAGCCTTGCATCAAACTATTGCCCATCGAGACCCGCAAAAGAGATGATGGTCTCTCCTCTCTCAGAACAAATCCCAACGAATGGACCAAGCTGCGGCTGGACATGAGTTCCGCTTCATCCCTGAAAAAGTCGTTTCAATCTATAGTTGCGCAAAAAGAGGTAACGCTCGATGAGGCACGCAATCTCGGGCTTTGGGATGATAATGACCTTACCATGGTACAAACTATGCAGACTAAGGGTAAAGTCGATATCCCGGTTTGGCGTCACGCACTCATCAATTTCCCTCACCCATTGCTTAAGAGCGGTCTGGTCATACTGGACACACCCGGGCTGAATGCTTTGGGTGCCGAGCCTGAACTCACGCTTAGCATTATCCCTAACGCGCATGCTGTCATTTTCTTGCTGGCAACAGACACTGGTGTTACTAAATCAGATATGCAGATTTGGACACAATTTATCCGTAACCGCGCCAGCCGCAAGTTGGCTGTGCTTAATAAGATTGACATCCTTTGGGACGACATGAAGACGGAAGCAGAAATTGATGCCATGATCCAGACTCAGGTTGACACCACTGCACGCCAGCTGAGCCTGACAACCTCCAGTGTTTTTGCCATTTCTGCGCAAAAAGCACTGCTCGCTAAAATTAAAAAGGATGCCGCGCTGTTGGCCCGTAGCGGTATCGGTAAAGTAGAACAATTGCTGGCTGAAAATGTGGTCGGCGCAAAGCATGATATTTTGCGTAATACCATCGTCAACGAAACCGCTAATATGGTAAAAGCTTCGCGCAAACTCATTCAGGAGCGCGTGGTTGCATGGCGTACGCAGTTACATGAGCTCCAGTCACTTAGCGGACAGGGTCGCGAGAAGGTTCAGGCGCTGATTTTGGAGGTCAATGCCAACCGCAAACTGTACGATGCCTCGATAGTCACATTCAATCAAGCCAGTCAGCAGCTTGCCAGAATGGGTGAAGTTTTACTGGAGAAACTCAAGCCTGAATACGTTGAAGCCCTGCTCGAGGAAAGCAGGCAAGCAATTGGCGATAGCTGGACAACTGTGGGTTTGAATCGAGGCATGAAAGGTTTGATCAAAAAAAACTACTGCGTTGGCTGAGGACATTACCTTGCAGAGTAAAAAAATCAATAGTCTGGCCAATCAGCAATATCTGCTATCCCACAGTCGGCATGGCTTCGAAAAGCGCGTTCCTGAGGCACTGGTGATGCAAAATTTTCTGGATCAAATGACCGCGCTTGAAGGCGTTACCGAACAATTTTGTGCCAATCCAATCAACGTAATGACCGAAAAACACTTTTTAGTACGTAAGTTTTTTCTCAGTTTGGGACAACAAGCGCAAGCTATTTTTGCAGAAGCGCATCAAGAATCCAATAAATGGTTGCTCGATGTTTTGGGGCCGCTCAAACTACAGATTAACGAACATAAATTGGTTCTGGAGAAACGCACTGCCGCACTTACCGAAGTCCACCAAAATACAGATTTGCTGAAAAAGAATATGGCTGCGGTAGAAACGGAATTTAAAACGCTGCACAATCAAAGCAGCAAACTTGACCAGCTGCTGCTGGTGCTAATGAAGTCAGCCAAGTCAGCTAGCTCTACTGAGCCAGAAAATCCTACAGCCATTACTATTTAGTACTACTTACAACAGTACGATATCAAATTCCTCCTGCGTACGCTGCAATTCTGTACTCTGTAAATCTAGCTGATCGTGAAATGCCTGAAGCGACACCGGTTTCCCAATAAAATTGGATAAATCAGCTAAACCTTGCGCTTCCTCGCCCATTAACAAATCAATTACTTTTTGCGACGCTAACACACGAAATTCCCGTGCGGCAGTTTGCCGAGAATAGCGCAGTAGCTCACGAAAAATCTCGTAACATACTGTTTGCGGCGTTTTAAGTTCTCCCCGCCCCAGGCAAGCAGGGCATGGCTCACAGAGGACATGCGCCAGCCTCCCACGGGTGCGCTTACGCGTCATTTCCACCAAGCCCAGCGCAGAAAAACCATGCACAGCAACACGTGCGCGATCTTTAGCGATGGCCTTCTGCAGTTCTTCCAGCACCGCTGCATGCTGGCCATCTTCATTCATATCAATAAAGTCAATGATGATGATGCCACCCAGATTACGTAGCCGGAGTTGGCGCGCGATACACTGACAGGCTTCGAGATTGGTCTTGAAAATAGTATCCGACAAGCTGTTACCACTCACATAGCTGCCGGTGTTCACGTCCACCGTGGTTAGCGCCTCGGTTTGATCAATAATCAAATAGCCGCCGCATTTCAACTCTACTTTGCGTGACAGGGCTTTTTTAATCTCATTTTCGACGTTGTGCATGTCGAACAATGGCTGCTCGCCCTGGTAATGCTGCAGGCGATTTGCCATACCGACGGAATAGTCCTCGGAAAAATCCAGCAACTTTTGATAGGTTTCGCGTGAATCGACCAGAATACGGTCAGTCTGCTCATTCACCAAATCGCGCAACATCCGCATGGGCAAGCCCAGATCCTGAAACACCAACGAACGATCTGCAGCATCCTGGCTGGCTGCTTGAATGTTAACCCACGCCTTTTGCAGGTAATCAATGTCCGCCAGCAACTCTTCATCAGTCGCGGCTTCTGACACGGTGCGGATGATATAGCCGCCCTGCCTGTCTTCGGGCAACAGTCTGATCAGCCGTTCGCGCAACAACTCACGCTCCGCTTCGTCCTCAATGCGCTGGGAGACGCCAATATGGTCCTGCTGTGGCAAATACACCAAAAATCGTCCTGCGATACTTATCTGCGTAGTTAGTCGCGCACCCTTGCTACCCATCGGCTCCTTGAGAACCTGCACGATCAAAGACTGGCCTTCACGCAATACTGTTTGTATGGCTTTCTGTTTTTCGCTATCAGCGTCGTTGACAGTGCATTCAAGCACATCCGCCGCGTGCAGAAAAGCAGCACGCTGCAAGCCGATTTCAACAAAGGCGGACTGCATGCCGGGCAACACGCGGCAGACCTCACCACGATAGATATTGCCCACCAGGCCGAGTGAGGAACTACGTTCCATATGCAACTCTTGCAACACGCCATCCTCCACAATAGCTGCACGAGCCTCTTGCGGCGTTATATTAATCAGTATTTCCTGACTCACAATACGTCCACCCCAGCGTTTTTAAGCAAAACTGCCGTTTCAAAAATAGGTAAACCCATTACGCCGGAATAACTGCCTTCAATACGGCGAATAAAGGTGCCAGCCAAGCCCTGGATACCATAAGCACCGGCTTTGTCGCGCGGCTCGCCAGAGGCAATGTAGGCAGCGATTGCCCGCTCGGATAACACGGCCATCTCTACTCTTGTCGTGGAAAGTGCGGTCTCCAGGCCCTTATCTGAAGCTATTGCCAAGCCGGTATGCACCTCGTGCCAGCGGCCGGAAAGAGTTTTTAGCATGACGGCCGCGTCTTGGTCATTTTCCGGTTTTCCCAGAATCAGCCCATCGATACTCACCGTGGTATCCGCCGCCAGAATTGGTAAATTTGCCGTGTCACTGACTTTCAAGCTCTCCCTGCAAGCACCGGCCTTCTCGGCGGCAAGGCGCACCACATAAGCTTCAGGCGTTTCGCCGGCACGCACAGATTCGTCTATATCCGTCGGCAGGATATGAAAATCAATGCCGATTTGCTGCAAAAGTTCAGCACGTCGTGGTGAACGGGAAGCGAGGTAAATACTCTTAGTCATGGAATGCTTTATCAGAGGTTCCTTTAGCTGTAGGCTGTGAATACTAACTGATTCGGATTCTACTGAATATCATGGAATGGGCGTATTTATTTAAAATCAGCATCGCACTGTTTGCCATTGTCAATCCAATTGGCAGTGTGCCTATATTCATCAGCGCCACTGACGGCTAGTCGGCAAAAGATCGTGCGCATGCCGCAAAAACCGTCGCGCTTATTGTATTTTTTGTATTGACACTATCCGGATTACTCGGCGACAAGATTCTGGCATTTTTCAGTATTAGTATTCCGTCATTCCAGGTTGGGGGTGGCATTTTACTCATGCTGATTGCCATCTCGATGATGCACGCCAAGCAAAGCGACACGCGCCAGACAAAGGAAGAAGCGCAAGCGGTGGCAGACCGCGAAGCAACTGCGGTCGCGCCCTTGAGTATCCCGTTGCTGGCAGGCCCGGGCGCCATCAGCAGCATGATTATTGCCGCCCAGCAAAGCGGCAGTTTTTTGGGGCACGTATCCTTGGCGCTACCGGTAGCCGTGGTTTGCGTGTTTATCTGGATAACGCTCAGATTGGCGCTGGGTATCGCGCATAAGCTGGGCACCATAGGCATCAATATTGTCACGCGCCTGATGGGGCTTATTCTGGCAGCCATGGCAGTAGAATTCATCGCGCACGGCATTGCCGGTTTGTTTCCCAAACTGGTTAATTAGCCTCCCGCGCTGTAAAATCTTAGGTTTTCGTTATGCACACCCTATGATCTGGAAACCCAATACCACCGTCGCCGCTATCGTTGAACAAGACGGAAAATTCCTGCTGGTGGTAGAAGAAACCGCCAATGGCATGCGCCTGAATCAGCCTGCCGGGCACCTGGAAGATGGTGAAACCCTGCTGCAAGCGGTGGTGCGCGAAACTCTCGAGGAAACTGCTTACAACTTCGCGCCTGAATCCCTGCTTGGCATCTACCATTGGCGTCACTCGCATAAAGACCTGACCTATTTGCGTTTTGCCTTCATCGGCAAGGTCTCCGGTCATGACCCTGCGCAAAAGCTGGATGACGGCATCATCCGCGCAGTATGGATGGATATGGATGAAATCCGCGCCAATGCCGCCATTCATCGCAGCCCCCAGGTGCTGACCTGCATTGAGCATTACCTAGCCGGGCAACACTTCCCACTATCGGTAATAAGCCACTTATGACTAAGCGCGTAGTAGTTGGTATGTCTGGCGGTGTTGACTCCTCGGTCGCGGCACTGCTATTGAAAGAGCAGGGCTATGACGTTGTCGGCCTGTTCATGAAAAACTGGGAAGATGACGATACCGACGAATACTGCTCGTCCAAACAGGATTTGATTGACGCCGTTTCTGTCGCGGATAGGCTAGACATTGAAATCGAGGCGGTAAATTTCAGTGCCGAATATAAAGAGCGTGTATTCACTAACTTTTTGGAAGAATACAAGGCTGGGCGCACGCCCAACCCGGATATCCTGTGTAATTCTGAGATTAAATTCAAGGCATTTCTGGATCATGCCTTAACGCTGGGTGCTGACCTCATCGCCACCGGCCACTACGCCCAGGTGCAAAGCAAGGGCAGTTTGTTCCAGCTACGCAAAGCTGAAGACGGCAGCAAAGATCAGAGTTATTTCCTTTATCGCCTGAATCAGGCGCAGCTTTCCAAAACGCTTTTCCCGCTAGGCCACCTGCTCAAACGCCAGGTGCGTGAAATCGCGCGTAAGGCTGACCTGCCTACCAGCGAGAAAAAGGATTCCACCGGTATATGCTTCATAGGTGAACGTCCGTTTCAGGAATTCCTGGCGCGTTATCTGCCGCGCCAGCCCGGCGAAATGCAAACCCCAGAAGGCCAAGTGGTTGGTGAACATGAAGGGTTGATGTATTACACGCTAGGGCAGCGCCAGGGTCTCGGCATAGGCGGCTCCAATGCCAGCAATGGCGAGCCGTGGTTTGTTGCGGCAAAAGATATGCAGCACAATGTGCTTATCGTGGTGCAAGGACACGGCCATCCGCTGCTATTGAATGATGGCCTGACTGCCAGCCAATTGCACTGGATTGCCAATCAAGAGCCAAAAACACATTGGGTATATGCGGCGAAAACCCGCTACCGTCAGCCCGATGCGCCTTGCGAGATTGACCGACTGGACAGTGATAACCTGGAAGTGCGCTTTGGCCAAAAACAATGGGCAATCACCCCGGGGCAGTCGGTGGTCGTTTATGAAAGCAATGTTTGCCTGGGTGGCGGTATTATTACTTCAGCTTTATAGGCTGCCAGATAGGATGCTAGACAGCTAGTGGTGCCGTGTCCTTAAAAGCAGGTCGTTTCATCATTTCACCGTAGTGGCGAGCGAGATTTGGATACTGCTTTTGCCACTTAATCTGTTTGTGGCGCAAATTCACGTAGCCGAGCATACAGCCAAGCGCAATATCAGCCAGACTGAAAGTCTCGTCCACACACCATTTGTTGTCGCCCAGATCATCGCTCAGCGCCTTCAGGCCACGCTCAACCTTGCCCAGTTGTTTGGTGATTGAAGCTGCGTCCTGCATATTTTGTGGCCGACGCCCTTCCCTCATGGCTGCCACCGCCGCATCGCAAACGCCATCTGCAAGCGCTTCCCAGCGCCTTACCAAAACCATGGAACTATGGTTTTGCGGGAGTAAATGCGCTATCGGCGTGCGGTTGTCCAGGTATTCCACAATTACGCGAGAATCAAACAGACTGCTGTCATTATCCAGGATCAGCACCGGAATTTTGCCCAGCGGATTGTAATCGCTCACTGGGCAGTCTGGCGCCGAAAGCACAACCTCAACCATTTCCAATTCGATATGCTTTTCGGCCGCAACGACACGAACTTTGCGGGCATAGGGGCTATTTAGAGTGTACAGAAGTTTCATATTATTTAAGCGCTGACATTATGAGTGATGACGAAATGCTGCATTATAATGGAATTTATGGAGCCAAACCTGCCTGACATTGGTCTGCAAAGCCCTTCACTGCGAGCGGCAATTGAGCATGATGTGCGTAATGCGCTGGATGAAGATATTGGCGATGGCGACCTCACCGCGCAGCTTATCCCGGCAACACAATCAGCCAGCGCCACTGTCATCAGCCGTGAATCTGCGATTTTTTGTGGCATGGCATGGGCGGAGCACTGCTTTAAGCTGCTGGATGCCGCTACGCAAATTCAATGGCAGGTAGCGGAAGGTGAGCGCATCAGCCCAGATCAAGTACTCTGTAAAATTAGTGGTAATGCCCGCGCAATGCTGACTGCCGAACGCCCGGCGTTAAATTTTCTACAAACGCTTTCTGCCACGGCGACCACCACGTGGCGCTATGTGGATGCAGTTGCGGGCAGCAAAGCGCATATTTTTGATACGCGCAAAACCCTGCCCGGCCTGCGTCTGGCACAAAAATATGCAGTCACGGTTGGCGGCGGCATGAATCATCGCCTGGGGCTGCATGATGGCATTCTTATTAAGGAAAACCATATTGTCGCTACAGGCAGTATTGAGGCTGCTTTGCTGGCGGCACATGCCCTCGAGAAAAATATACCTGTGCAGATTGAAGTAGAATCACTTGCACAGCTGAAAGCAGCACTACAGGCACATGCCAGGCTTATTCTGCTGGATAATTTTAGCCTGCAGGACTTGACTGAGGCCGTGAGTATAAATGCCGGTCGCGCTATACTGGAGGCATCGGGCGGGATTGATTTGGACAATGTACGGGAAGTCGCGCTGACAGGAGTGGATCGCATTTCGATTGGTAGCCTGACCAAGAATATACAGGCTATAGACCTCTCCATGCGCTTTGATGCTGAGCTTAAACACCATTAAAAGGACAAAAGCTTAAGGACAAAAAATGAGCAAAGCCACTAGCACACTCAAGCAACCCCAAGGGCGCCTAACGCTGGGCGACTTGCTGCGCATGCTGGTCAATGATGGCCTGGTTGACAAAGCCGACGCAGAAAAACTCTACAAAGATCGCAAAATGGATAGCTCGAACCTGCATCCATTTGTCATCATTGCCGAGCAAAAATGGCAAACGCCTACCAGTCCCAGGAAATTACTCACTGTTGAAGCGCTTACAGTATGGCTGGCCGAACGTTCTGGTATTGACTATTACCACATAGACCCGCTCAAACTGGATTTCACCGCAGCTGCCCAGATTTTTTCAAAAGCCTATGCTGAGCGGCTCAAAATTATGCCAATCAAGGTTGTAAATTCGGTGGCAACCATTGCGACTGCGGAGCCTTTCCTGACTGAATGGATACCTGATTTAGAGCGTGTGCTTAATATGAAAATTAAGCTGGTACTCACTAATCCACTGGAAATCAATCGCTATCTGCCTGAAATATACAATCTGGCTAACTCTATTAACCAGGCTACTACGGCTAAAGTTGGGGACGTCATCGGTGTGCAGAATTTCGAGCAATTGGTTGAGCTCGGCAAAAATAGCAAGCTGGACGCCAACGAACAGCATGTGGTTAATATTGTTGACTGGTTATTCAAATATGCGTTTGAGCAGCGCGCCAGTGACATTCACCTGGAACCGCGCCGCAATTTAGGTTTGGTGCGGTTTCGCATTGATGGCGTGCTGCATCAGGTGTACCAGTTACCTTCTGTCATTATGAACGCTATTACCAGCCGCATTAAACTGCTTGGCCGTATGGATATGGTAGAAAAACGCCACCCACAAGATGGCCGCATTAAAACTATTACGGCTGAAGGCACTGAAATAGAGTTACGTCTTTCCACCATGCCCACCGCCTTTGGCGAAAAACTCGTCATGCGTATATTCACCCCTGAAAACCTGGTTAAGGACTTCATTCAGCTCGGCTTTTCGCAAGCACAAGCCGACCTGTGGAAAGAGTGGACGGCACATCCCAATGGTATTGTTTTGGTCACCGGCCCCACCGGTTCTGGCAAAACTACCACGCTATATTCGACACTTAAGCAGCTGGCTACCCCAGAAGTGAATGTATGTACCGTGGAAGATCCCATCGAAATGGTGGAGCCTGCGTTTAACCAGATGCAGGTGCAGAAAAACATTGATCTTTCATTTGCCGATGGCATTAAAACACTAATGCGGCAAGACCCCGACATCATCATGGTGGGAGAAATTCGTGACCATGATACTGCCGAAATGGCCACCCAAGCTGCACTTACTGGCCATTTGGTGCTATCCACCCTGCATACCAATGATGCGCCTTCATCTATTACCCGCCTGCTGGATCTGGGTGTAGCTTCCTACCTGATTAATTCCACCATACTCGGCATCATGGCACAGCGCCTGGTGCGCACCCTATGCCAACAGTGTAAGGCCACGGCAGATATTG
>JBCKUK010000013.1:0-33602 GCA_038924905.1 Methylophilaceae bacterium
AAGCGGATTAAACCGGAGAGATGGCCGAGAGGTCGAAGGCACTTCCCTGCTAAGGAAGCATACGGGCTTATACCTGTATCGAGGGTTCGAATCCCTCTCTCTCCGCCAATACACAAGGAAATAAGCGGATTTCATGGCAGTTTTATTTTCTACCCACCTTCTAACCCATCAACATGCAAAGTGCTTTTTTAGTAAACGGCAAGCTCGGGCTAGTGCACTGGTACGCATGTAGGGAATAAATGAATCGCCCTAATGCTTCGCCTCACCCAGCCCACTGCATACCGCGCCAAGCACGCCAACCAAGTTCTCCATGCCATGCGCAAGCAATTTAGCTTGGTCGTCATTAGGCTCATCGGCATCAATCATGGCCAGCGTTTCTTCTAACGGCAAGTCGCCATACTTCATTTGGTAGTGGGCAACATTGAGGGCAAGCAGCCTGGCACATTCAGCAATTTGGTCTTTGGTTGCTTGGGCGATTAGCATATCGGCCAGCTTGTTGTATTGTGCAAAAGCCGAAAGGTCTGTCATGGTAGTCTTTGCTGATGAAGATATGTGATCTTAGCCGAATCCTGAACAAAGCTGCCATCGTTGTACTGGCATTTGTTGTTTTTCTTCCAGTGGCCGACATGGCCTTCGCGGAAGGCAGTGATTTCGCCCAATGCCGTCAGCACTTTGCGAATGGCAATCCCCCGGCAATTCAACGCCAACAAGACATGCAGCCACGGGCGCTATGCTTCGAGGCGTTTGCAATACTTCACTCAGGTAAAAGCCGCACCCCCATCTACGTTGCTGAACGATTGAATAAAGCGGTTGTTGAAAAGGAAATCGCTCGTAGCGACCAATTCTACGAAGAAGCCCGATTACCCAGATTAGAGCGTGCAACGCTTGAAGACTATAGAGGCTCCGGCTTTGATCGTGGGCACATGGCTCCCGCTGCGGACATGGGGACTGATGAAGCGATGGCGCAGAGTTTTTCATTGGCGAACATGGTTCCGCAAGCTCCAATCAATAACCGCAAGGCATGGGCAAAGATCGAGAAGGACACGCGCAAATATGTAATGCGTGCTGCGGGTGATGTGTACGTGATAACCGGCCCGGTGTATGAGGCCAATCCTGCGACAATCGGTACTGGTAAGGTATGGGTGCCACAGCACTTGTTTAAGCTTGTCTATGACCTATCTAATCGCCGTGCATGGGCACATTGGTTAGACAACACAGATGAGGCCAGAGTAGGGAAACCAATCAGCTACGAGGAATTGGTGCAACGGACAGGGATAGATTTTTTACCGGGATATGCGCTACCTTAAAGCATTACGTTCGTTCACCTTACCGCCCGTCACGCTGCTTACAGTAAAGCAAATGCGCAAGCGGCAAGCAGGGGCAGGTTTTGAGGTTCTTCGACACAAATCCCCAGATTGATTACGTCTGAAAGCTATGGGATGCTTCCAAAAGTGGCGTTGAAATTCCTATCCTTCTACGAGACCGGGTAGTTGTTGACCGACTTGATCATAGGGACTCAATCACCTCAGCCGTTTGGCGGTAGTCGGCTAGGTAGCTGTCGAAAGAAAAATCAGGGTTCTTGATGGCCGAGATGAAGTCGTCCATCCAGCTACCCGCCTTCTGCTGCAGGCCATGCATTCTGGCCTGCGACGCGATCACGCCTGCCGGGCGCGACGCGTAGTCGGTCAGGACATTCAGCGCGGCATAACCGTGGGATCCCATCTCCGAGAAGTAAGACTTGGTCAAACTCTTGGCCTGCTCGCGCAGTGCCAGCAGGTCGTCGACGCGCCTTTGCTTCTCGACCACATCTTTGGTCACCTTGATGTCAAAGGCGCGGCAAAATAGTGGCAACATCTCCTTCTCGGGCACGTAGTAGCGCTTGAGCTGGTGCAGCTTCTCGGTCAGCGCGGTTTCCAACTTGCGGATGTCGCCGATGTTCTCGACGAAGCGATCCCGGTTCATGCCACGCCGGGTGTGGGCGTTGCTGAACTCGATGCTCTTGCTGCCAAAGATGATGCCGTTCAAGCAGATCCAGCGGCAAAAGCCGAGCTCGAAGCGCAGCAGACGGGTGCGGTTGTAGCTGTTGCTGATGCGCAGGAAGGCGATCCACTTGTCCTTCTCCCAGGGGGAGAACTTGGCTGACTTATGGATCAGGTCGATGTGGCAAAACGACCGGGTCTTGGGCATGGTGATGTTCAAGCACTCCATGTCGCCGATATGGGTGGTGTGAAACACCTTCTTCATCACCTCGGCGGCCATGTCGAAAGCCGCCTTGTTGGTGACCAGCTCGTAGTCATCGGTCACCACGGCAAAGGTGTGCTGGCGTTCATCGTCGACCACGGCGAAATGCCGATTGAGCTGCTGATACTTGTCGAGGCCGTCTGCTTTGGCAAGCATGAAAAGTGGACGCATCTCCACCGGAAAGAACGCTTCTGCGGGGTCTTTTGCCTTCCAGGCGCGTGTGGTTGTCATGGTCTTATGCCTTTCCCTTTATGGCGCGCTTGGCGTTCTTCTCGGCGAGCGTCAAGTGATGATCATTGATGCGGTCGCCGACCTTGCCGCCGTATTGCAGACCAAGCCTGTTCCAGGGGGCGGACGGCACGTCGCTGCCGCGATCCTTCTCCCATTTGATGTTCGGCTTGTCGCGCAGCACACCAGCGCCGCGCTTGCCCACATCGGGCACCGAGAAGAAGGGGCGAATGTTCATGCGCACCCCGTCGTTCAGATCGGGGTTCCAGCCGAGGGGCTGTTCTTCGATCGGTTTCCAGCGCTTGTGTGCCATGTGTCTGCTCCCTGAATAGTTGGCGGTAGGTTTCATATTTCAATGTCTGGATCACCAGACGACCCAACCGACTGTAAATTTACATTCCTACAGTTATGGGAAGACACATCATAGTCTATAAGCCAAATTCCTCCTATCGTAGGAGGATAGTTTTGGAACCAGCAATCGCATTCGGGAAAGTGCTACACCGGCTTCGGCAAGAGGCTGGATTGACACAGGAGCAACTTGGCTTCGAGGCTGACCTACGTCGTACTTATATCAGCATTCTTGAACTAGGGCAGCAACAGCCGTCGCTTGCCACTATTCTGAAACTGGCGTCAGCCTTAAATCTGCCTGCCCATGAGGTCATTAGGTTTGTTGAGGTAGAACTCGTAAAGTCCAAGCGAAAGAGAACTTAGGAGCCTTTTAGTCTGCGCTGAATCGTTTTAGTATTGAATTGGGTGACAGAGTGCCACCCTCAAATTAATGCACTCAAACTGCATTTACACAGAATTATTTACAGGGTCACGCATTGGCTTTGGACATACAATCATGAAAGGCCAAACATGGGCATCGGTGGCATCACCCCCAATGCAGAAGTTACAACGTGTCGCCTAATCTCTACTTTTAGTGGCTACTAAAAATGGGGGGATTACGGGGAGATTACCATATGATGATAATCAGTAAATATTTTTCTCATTATTTAAAAATTAAAATTAACTTATGTTTATAGATGATTCATTAGCAAAGGGCATAACTAAAAGACTCATAGAACAATTCGATGCTGAAATTGAAAATGCTTCAAGCACTTTTAAAAAAAGCACGCATTTTATTTCTTTGGAGAAAAGAACTAATTATGAAAAAATATTGAAATTTCACAAGGATGCATTTGAAAATATTTCCTTTTGTTATATTCAAGGAGGTTCAAAAAGGCATCCATATATCGCTTACAATCTTCCGACTTATTGGAAAAATAGAGAATATGAAGAGTGGACGGAAAATTCCATTCACGGGTCAATAAATTTAAAGCGGTTGCCAGAGTGGGATTTTAATCGGCATTACTACGGCTCATCTTTTTTGATAGTGGAACATGCTTTAAAAAGAATAGTTCAACGTGCAAATTTAATTGATGATTTAATTGAGATTGATTCATCAAGATTTATGAATGAGCTGAAGTACCTACCCATTTGGGCTGGATTTATATTATTTTTCTTATCTGATGTTAAATTTCCTTTGGGCTTTGATACAAGGCTACTAAGTGCCAGTGTTCCAACACCTAACGGAATTTTATTATGTAAGATAAACAGACTGGAATCTGGAGCTCACTTCTTAGAAGTTAGAACTTTCGTGGAATTAGATAAGCTGAGTGATGAGCAAAAAGATTTAAGAGAGAGTCTTTTGGATGTTTCTCAGGGATTGGAGTCATCAATTCTTTGTTTCTTTCCATACCACGAGAGTTTGACAAAAAATGTAAAATTTGAGTTGTATGAAACGTACACTATTTTACTTTTCAGATTGAAGGATTCCATCTATGAATTAAGTAATTCATTTTTAGAAAATCATGATGATTTTTCAATTTACGAATTATCCAAATTGATCACCGAATATTTTTCTAAAAAATTAAATAACTTCGATCTAAACGAAATAGGTAATTCAGATAGAAGGTTAAAGGAAGTAGGTTACATAAATTTTATGATTGAATTTTCAGCGACCCTGTAAATAATTCTGTGTAAATGCTGATTGAGTGCATTAATTTAAGGGAGGTACTCTGTCACCCAATTCAATACTAACGATATCAGCATCGCTAGTAGCCTCGATAGTTCTCACTTCATTTGTATTTTGTTTCATCTTAACTCTCCTTATCAAAAAGACTGTGTGACGGAATGTCACGTTGTCCGCTACCATTTAAGTAATGTGTGGCTAAAAACTGAATGACTTGGGTGTACGACATCTTGACTGTCAATCAGCGTGATCTTTTACCAGCCGTGCTGATGCCGGGCTTGATTGCAGGCGGATCTTACAATTTTCACATCACTTCTGGATACTGAAAACTGGAAACTATTGGGCGCTGATTGACACCCTTCACCTACACAGAGCCACACCATTCCAATGCAAATGACCCCAAAAACCAATTGACGCTAAAAACATGCAGTAACCTCCCTAGAGTTTTTCGTATTACCCAACAATCATTTGAATCCGCCTATATACGTTGTGATTCTCACAACAGATTAATCAAGAATAATCTCAAGATGAAAAGTCAATTTAAATTCCTTACAAGCAGGGCAAAGGTTGCCTTCGGAAGGGGCACTGAAGTCACCACACTGAACCATCTTCCACTTGTTTTCCAATGACGTTAAGGGCTCACCGTAGGGTGTTATTTCAGTCGAATTACATAGATAGCACTTTAACGGCTTCTCCATAATATTTATATTAACTAGTCGGCCGCATGGCTCACAATAGAATGGGAAATTAGATTTGGTCAAATGCGAAGAACGGAGGCCACCAGTTCTTACAGGCGTTTCAAATCCACAAGTGCAAGAAGCTTTGTATATGATAGCCATATTAGATATAGCTGTAATAACCAGTCATCATTAAATGAATCTCAGCGGCAGGGGGGTGTCCTGAATTTTGTGTAAACGTCGGTTAATCACTGCTGAGGCATTCTTTCCTCAAACTGAATAGTAAACCTATTTAACGCTGGTTTCCAATCACGCAGTGGCATCGTCCATTTCTTACAATTTTCACATTACTTCTGGATACTGATTAGTGGAAATTTTTGGACGCTGATTGACATAGCTAAGCCTCTGCCGATTCTTCAGCTCCGTCTTCCGCCTCCACATAATCCGTAAGCGGGCTATCCTTAATCTGCTCAAGCTTTTCATTTACTATGTTATTGATGTCAGCTACGCCCAGCGAGTCAAGAATTGTCACTCCGCCCACAGCATTGAGATGCATCATGACAGGCCGGAATTTTAGCCGGGTAAAAAACGAGAATGGGTCTCCATTTTTTTTGCTCTCAAGCAACTGGCTCAGAATGGCCTTAGTGATCTGCGAGTTTCTTGAATATTTGCGCTCCAGAAGTTGCTGGGCAATATCTAGTTTTTCTAGAAGCACTTCTGTCAGCTCAAAAGGATCCTCGCGGGTTTCATCGTATGAGACATACCCATACCACCAGAGTCTTGAAAGACCATTACGGATAAGCGCTCTGTCTTTGTTAGCCATGAAAAAGTAATGCTCTGTTAAATAAGAAAGGCCTTCCTTCTTAGTCTTAACGCCTTTTTCAACGGGCCAGCGTGCGCGCATATACTCCCAAAAAGTCGTATGCGTAAGATATGCCCAGAATCGCTCATCAATTGCAACAGATATAGGTATCTCCTTTAACGCCGTGTACACCCGCTTTGTATTCTCAAAATCATTATGCATGTCTCCGCTACCCGGCATCAGTAGCTCCAGTTTTTCTGGGAATGGATACGGTGACTCTAAAAACCATTTATCGTGCCCGAAATATTCAGTGAGCCAGGCTTCAGGCTTGGCATAACTATCCAAATTAGCATTGATCCTGCTTTTAAGATCCACCAGCTCACCCGACTTTATGTATTTTATTTTCAAGATAACCCCAGTTAGTCTAAAAAATCTTCTTCTTCCATCATTATTTTTAAAGCAGAGGTAAGCGGATCGCCAACCAGTTTCTGAGCGATAACCAGGCAAGGTTGCTGCTCCCAGAAATTAGAGTCCTGGGGGTTATAGCCAAGTTCTCTGAGCTTTTTGCTTATGACCCGGTAATATCTTCTGTCAGAATTGTCTTCTGCGTCCCCTGAATTAACAGAAGATTTAATCATTTCCAAAACCTGGACTAGCGCAGGAAGGATAATCATTGAAGCTAGAATTATCTGCTTGCTAGAGTCGCCTTTCATTTGCGCATAAGCGCTGTAGTTGTCAGGGGATAGATAAATTATGATTAACTCTTCTGGATATACGGTGAAAGGTGGATCCCCCTCATTGCCTTGCCTAACCTTGAAGATCGAGGAAATATGTTGCAGAGGATCCATTTCCTTTTCAGCATCGAAAACCAGATCCTGGCCAACAGCCAGAACATCGCCTTTTTTGACTTTGAACGACATGCCGCCGTAATCAGGGTGAAAATTCTCATTGATGTATTCTGAAATCTCGGCTGTAGCAATAATCAGAGAGCATAGCTCTACTCTGCCATCAAGAAACGCTGCATTTATTTCTGTGGAAAACTGCTCCTCGCTTGAGCTGACAATCTTTCTGAATCGAGTAGAGGCGCACTCAATATGGAGGGCATATTGCGCCTTGGAAGACTCTACTAATGCTTTCAAGCTCTTATTACTGGTCTTAGCAATCACGTCGAATTTATAAGTAGTCCTTCCGGGCACGACCTTGGGAGTCACTTGAAATAAGGAATTGACAACATCATCTGAGAAGTGAGCTAAAACTGGATGAGGGTATAAGCGCTCATTGATTTTCATACGCAGCCACCCCCAGAGCGCAACGCAATGGGTTATCTAAAACCACGGTAATCTCAGCACAAGCTCCTGGAATAAAACTTATAGGGCCAATTAGGCCTTTACTATCGACCTCCACAACATTTCCGTTCATCTGAGCAGTCAAAACAGGTGCCGGCTGTTGCTCTACTTCTCCGACGATTGTTAATTCAAGCATCCCATTACCCGCTTTCTGGGGTTCAAAAATAACTTTGTAGCTTCCAATGGCAGGGTTAGAGCAAAATGCACGCACCTTTTTCAATTTTATAGGGGTACGACCGCCTGCTGGCTTGCCATCCCCTGGCTCAGCTGAGCCCCCTCCTTCACCTCCGCCACCCGTGTCCGCATCCGGAGCGCCTCCAGTAGAATCATTGTCGCCCTCGCTACCGTCAGGAGTAGTTCCGCTATCACCATCAGTTCCGGCATCTTCGCTTGGAGAATGGTCACCGGCTTGGTTCTGTTTTTTTGTCTGTCTTATGACCAAGTCGACTTCTGCAGGAAGGGTTTGATCTTCTGCATCTGCATCTGACTGTCGAGGCTCTTCATCGCTATCATCAGGTAAATACTGTTGCATGCCCTCAAAGTCATATTCTTCTTGTATAGCATCATGTGAAATTTCACTAATACAGTCGCGAATCCATTTATAAAGTGCTTTGAGAATACGCGCTGCATACTCGGGATCAGGGTGTCTGGAAGCCTCCCATTTATCGTGCGCCGGGGGTTCAAGTGACCGAAGAAGTGAATTTATCTCATCGCCAGTAGCCTGTAGCACTCCGGCAAATTTCATGGGTGTTTGAAAATGGCCGCGCTCAAATATCAGCATGCCTGTCTTCCGAAACAGTGCAACTCGTTTAGGAAAATTAGATCCTCTCAAGACATGCAACTCTATCCTGCCCAGACTCTCGAAACTATTGTTCTCTTTAAAAACAGCCTCTCCTGAAGCATATGCTTCATAAAAAACAGGGCAATTGGAATTTTTATCTTCAAAATATTTTGTAATTAACTCTCCGAGATTTGCCTTGGTAATTAATGTACTGCCGACTACAACTTTCAATTTTTCCTGGTGGATGGCAATAAAGAAACTCTCGAGTACTGACTGGATTATTTTCTTTTCCCAATCTGAGTCTGCAGAAAAACCGAATATAAAAAGATCTGTTCCAGTACGCGTGCGCTTGAACATCTCTGGGATAAGGTCGGTATCCAAAATAGGGGCGTTCTTCTCCTGAAGCCCATAAAAACCAGTTCCCTGGGTTGTTTCTCCTTTATCATTTTTATGGGTTACAAGCTTGGATACACCTTGAAAAGCCTGCAACCCGTCAATATCTAACGTGCTATAAAAAATAGTCCGCAACGGAGTGCATGCGAATGGGGCGTTTTTACCAATGCCAAATGATCCGCCAGCGCCTGCCGGCTTATCAGATGCGCCTGTAGACTTGATAAGAATTTCCCAATTGCTGTTTTCCTCCCTATCGGCTCCGGTAAGCCCAGAAGTATTAAAATCACTTATCTTAAGTACGGACAGCTTATCTGAATTGAGTGCACCCAAGGCGATGTCAAAAAATTCCTGGGACGCAAGGATTTTCCAAAAATCCTTGCTGGATGAAAGTGCTTTCAAAAGGTTTTTCTGCCCAGGAAAATCGCTACTGCTGATTTCATCTAAAGTAAAATGCACCTCCACGGGCGTATCGCCAGACTGATGCGCATCGATTGAGTTTTGAATAACTTCACGCGCTAGGGAGGCAATTGGCTCCCCCCGGAAAATCTCAATCCCCGCATCATTTAAAGCAGTTTTCTGCCCATTATTATTCGAAGGAAAATTCCAGCCGATCATTTTTCACTCTCCCTTGCCCTTAACTGCCTTAAACATTCATGCGCAAGCTTTTCAACGAGCGGCACAGTCACCGCATTGCCGATTTGCTTATACTGTTGCGTCCTAGATAGTTCGGGGGGGAACGAATAATGACTGTCTGAGAAGCCTTGAAGCCGCAGGCATTCTATAGGTGTGAGCTTCCTGATTCCCCATTGATCTCGGATGACCGGGACATTATGCCCGCCGTCACCCATGTTCGCCATAAGAGTGAAAACGCCATTTTCTTTGTTTTCTCTCACGTAATAACGCCGAAGTAAATATGTGGTATCGGCGTTACCGCTTTTCATCGACTCTACAAACAGTTTTCCATACTTAGAGTCCTCTGAAAAGTACAAATCGCTACTCGCCTTCTTACCCAGATCCAGAAAGTCTAGCACGCTTGAAGTTTCAGGCTCCACTGCAGGAAATGCAAAGTCATTTGTATCAAAAGTGTCCCAAGAAAAAGCCACCATAAACAAACGCTCTCTATTCTGGGGAATGTTTGTATGTTCTTTAGTATTAAGTATCTTGGCATTCTCAGACATGAACCAATATCCGGCCGCCTGGACCTCCTCCACTATTCTGGAAAAAGTCTTTCCATCGTTATGGCGCAAAACATTTTTAACATTCTCTAAAAGCAGTACCTTTGGCCGCTGTGAGCCAAACTCTTTCAGCAATCTGATAATTTCAAAAAAGACTTGTCCTCGCTGGTCTTTGAAGCCGGCTTTTTCGCCAGCAACTGAAAATGGCTGGCAAGGAAAGCCTGCTGTTAGCACATCCACCTGCTGTAAATGATCTTTGATTACTGACAGATTCTTAATCGAATCCGTATAAAGCTTCGTGTCTGGAAAATTATGTCTGTAGGTTTTGTTTGCGAATTGATCATTCTCATTAGCCCAAAGGACTTTAAAGCCTGCACTCTGAAATGCCTGGCAGAATCCGCCCATTCCGGCAAACAAGCTCGCAACCGTATACACTCTGCCCGTTATTTCCAGTGACTTTGCTGTATTCATTTAAACTTTTTTATTTCCTGAAGGGCGGAATGAGAAAACCTCATCTTTTGCGCTCTCGCCCTTAAACTTTCCTTTAAGTTGCTTAACTTCCAATTCAACTACATCCATTACTTGCTTCACATGCTCGTCCGTATAAGAATAATTGTTGCGGTTGGCAAGATTGCCAATCAGGTGTAATTTCTTTATTACTTCATTCACCCTGCGCACAGCAAGGCGCTCGAAGTTTTTTAGCTTTGCAGACATTGCCTTCCCCTTTGCCTTCTCCACCTATTATAAACTACATTTTAAATATATATCAATAATGTATTAAATATATTAGTAATATTTCATAAAATATAATGGCGGCAACTAAAGAGAGTGGTTCCCCCTTCTTTTACTCAATCTGTGCGTATAATGCAACTTCCCTGCGCCAACCAATCAGCGTAGCGGTCTTTTACCTTCCCGATCTTATTGATCCCTTATTTGCTTGCCTCGATTGGTATTGCAGCTCATACAGCGTTTTTCCTGCTTCGGGCTTGGGCGGTTCGCCCATCACGAATTGCTCACCGTCAAAGTAGAACGGCCTGATCCACTTTTCGCCTGTGGCCCACAACGGCCTAAAGGAATTAGCATGGCGATTGAAACTGTGGAAAAACAAAACGTGTAACCGTATCACAAGCGGGCATCCCTTAAACACGCTAATATGAATGCCATGTGGACATACGCCCTGACAGCCTATTTCGTAGTTGGACTAATCTTAATCCTCGCCACATCGGCGCAGCAGTCAATTTGGAGAAATTTGGCGATTGCTCCAGCTTGGAAGGTGTGGCTGTTTCGATCCATTGTATGCACGGCAGGCATTACTCTATGGCCAATTTTCTTGCCTGATTGGTTACGAAAGAAAAAAGCTCTGTGGGGCGACCTGCAAGCAAATCCAGTATTTAAAGAGCAGAAGGAATTATTCGATGCGATGAGCATGATGTGCGAAGGTGGCTGTGATACGGACGAGATACCTGGAGGTCAGGGCGAGTTCGGCCACGACATCGCGAACCCTATCCCCACCAAGACGACATTCGGTAGCACCAGCTATTTAGCAAAATTACGATTGCCTGATGGAAGTCATCTCGCGATGCTTTACGTGTCGCCCTATCAAAAGCGCAACTCGGAGAAAGCGCCCAGAGGATTCGGGCTGTTGGGTGTTGACGGTCAGTGAAAGGCTGGAATTTGATCGTCGGCCATGATCATCCACTATGGATGCGCCTCATCTTGACCAGCGCAGCAGAATAGCGCCAGCGTGATACCGATCTTGCTTGACGAAGGCGACGAGCCACTGCACTCCCAAGGGAATAAGTCACGCGCAAACAGATGCGATGCAATTTTTTTGAGCCTTGATTTCATTCCACATCTGGTAGGTGCCGAAGTGGATACTACTGGCGCGCTCTCTAAAATAAGTGACCACAATCCGATTGTGATAGAGTTGGTTTAATACTTATGTTGATAATAAAGTCTTATTCAGTCATCACAGAGTAAGGCTAGTAGTGAGTAATTCGATGGAGGACCCTATGGAGCTCAAAAATTATGGCTTATCTGGACTTTATTGACCCGGGAAATTCGGGCGGGAGCGTCCCACCAACTGATTCTCCATTCCAAGGATTAACTCCCAGAGTTATAACTTATTCATGCACAATATGTGGCTGTCAGTTTGATACCCCCGATGCCCAATTTGAGCACCGATTTGAGAATCATCCTTCTAGACGCCCAGCCCTACTTTTAAAAGGCATTGAAATTATTACACCGCACCAGTTAGTGGGAAGTCAGCTTTCGGATGGCGATGTTGTTTTTGGTCATGTTACCAAGTGCCATCTCAATAATAGATCTATCACAAAGGATGAGTTGGTAAAGTATCTTGTTGAGAAAAAGTGCGGACTTTGTACCATCCATTTGGAAAATGAGGGAATAAAAACCTCTTACCAGCTTGACTTTGATGTGCCAGATGAAGACGAACTGAAAGAGGTCGAGCGGATTTTTTTTGAAACTGTTGGCGGAGGTATCTTAGATTCGACTCGAATCGATTTATTTATCGACATGACCGGCAGATTTGGCTCTGCAAAACGATATGTCCATGGACTGAGCAATTATCTTTACGGAGTACTTGCGAAGGACCAGCGTGGGGGCACTCATTTAAAGCGCTTGGATTTCACCACAAAATTTAACCAGGCTCTGGATACTTTAAGGCTCTTTGATAAGTCATTTGCGCATGCGATTGCTGGAGTTGTTAATTTCAACCACAACGTTTTTGGAGGAGCCGAGCGATTAGTCGCCACCCCTAAAGCTTATTGGGCAATGAGGAAATTTGGTGGCTTTGTCACAGGAACTATTATTGATAATAATGATTGGAAGCTGGACGCATCGACATCTTGCAGTAAGATTCCATTGGATTACGCAACGGAGAAAATCTTTGAATGGGCCTTGGCGCCATTCGATGAGCTGTTGAAAGTTCGTAAGGAGCTTGAACATACTCTGAAGTTAGCAGACTGGGTATACACCGATAAGTTTAAAGTTCGGATGCTCCTGGCGGAGCTGCTTGTGGCGTCTGGTGATTTCTCTGCCGCCACCCTCATAGCTGGAAGCTCTTCCAACGATATAGTCTTCGGGCCGTGGGGTCAGCGAATCATTAGAGGTGAAGGAGTAATGTATGCCAAAACGGAATAAAAATAAATCGCCTCAGACAACCGCTTTAGACAAGAATGCTGGGGATAAGCAATATCATGATGCTCCTAAAAGTAACAGAGAGAATCCCAGCTCAGATTTGGCTCAGCAATTCTCTAGTCAGGTTAAGCCAGCTAAAAAAAAGGAATCAGAGTCCCTTGAAGGATTTGTTGAGGCGTACTTTTCTGGAAAAATCAAATCCCTTTCAATTGACCGAGTAAGAAAATTAAAGAAGCAGATTTTTGAGAGCGAACGACGTGAACAGCTGGTGGTTCTGGCAGCAAAAAATGATTTGTCGCTAGATAAAAGTCGGCACCTACTCTCTTTCGTTGCTGAAATCAGCACTTACCAAACCTTTCAGCATTCAATGAGTGATTTCATCCGTGATGCTGTAATGCAGCATCCCATTATGGTCCAGCGAAAGGCTGAACTTTGGTTTCCAATGGCTGGTAGTACTGATCCAGCTAATTTGATTGATTTATTTAAGGAGATTGGCGCTGGTATAAAAACAAAGCCAGAGCACAAACCTAAGGAAACAAGAAAATCTGATGCCGACAAAAGAGTGACCACTCAACTGAAAAAAGCTCGTTTGAACGCGTTTTATATTGCTTCCGTGTGGAGATATAACAAGAATATTTCTTCATTTGCCGAGCTACTCCGTGTGCTACGGGCAACAGTCTATAAATTAGAGATGGGCAAGAGTGATATTGAAAAACACATGCTAAATTACCTAGTGACAGCGCAAGACAAAGAGCAGGCTGGGGTTGCAAGCCTAATGCAATGGTATTCAAACCAGGGTGAATACGATAGGAACTTAGCTGCAATTGCGCAGCACAGGGTGGATAGTTTGTCTGATGAGCTTGCAGAGAAGAATGCTTTGCTGGATTTAGATCGAAGCGAAATTGATGGCGTGAATGAACAAATGAATAGTTTGCGGGAGCAATTGAACGCTACACATGAAAATGCGCGTGTGCAGGAGATCCATATGCTTGCTGACCAGCATGCCCAAAAGGGTCGGATACTAAGAATTCTAGAAGAAGAAATGCCTATTCTTGCGGATTGCTTAAAAGCGCTTGAACGAGAACCTCCTAAAGTGGGGGTCGCTAAAGAGTATATAGGTACCGCACTTGAGAAGCTTAATAAGGAATTAAATCAGCTTAGAGGAGATGATAATGTCTAGGACAATAGGCTTCGACTTTGGAACGACCAATAGTCTGATTTCGATTGTTGAAGGCGGGCGGTGCATTCCCATCCTAGATCGAGGCACAAATTTACCTCACCCTTCTGTACTTTGTTATGAAGGCGATCAAATTATCGTCGGTCGCAAAGCTAAAGAGAGACTTTCTACAGCTGGAATTGGTGTAATTGGCAATATTGTTAGCTCACCAAAATCATTACTCGGTAAAAATAAAGAGTATGTGGAAGGAGTAGCAAGAAGCCCAAAGGAGATGGTTGCTGAAATCGTACGATTTGTGAAAAAAGAGGCTCAAGCTCAGCTACCAGGTGACTATGATAGTGCAGTAGTAACTATACCTGTGAACATGAACGGCTCAGGGCGTAAGAATCTGCGGGAAGCATTTCGCATGGCTGGGTTAAATATCGTTCAGTTCATTCATGAACCATTGGCTGCATTGTACGGACACCTCCGGACAAAAGAAAATTTCGAGGATGAACTTAGGAGGCTGAATGGAGAACTTGTCCTGGTTTTTGACTGGGGCGGGGGTACGCTCGATTTAACAGTATGCCAAATAGTCGACGGTATGTTGGTACAACTCATGAACGATGGTTTTAGTGATGTTGGCGGCGACGTGATGGACAACATTATTCGCAACCAGATTGTTCTTCGCAGCTTAAAAAGCCGCAATGTTGAATCCGAGTTGCCAATACAGCCAGGTGCAAAGCAACGGCTTTTGAACAGAGCTGAGCATATAAAAATTGAGCTCTCTAGCAAACAGAATGCGACGGTGTTTCTCCCTGATTATTTTCAAACGGATAAATATGATGTGGATATTGAATATCCTCTTGGGCGCCAGGAAATGGAGGAAATGGTTAGCGAGAAAATTGAACAGGGAATCCAACGAATCCACATGTTACTAGAGAAAACTGGGATTAGCCCGTCATCGGTAGCGCTTTGCCTTGCAACAGGAGGTATAGTAAATATGCCAATAATTAAATCTCGCTTGCGAGAGATTTTTGGGCCGCAAAGACTACATGTCTCTGAGCGTGGCAATACGATTATCTCAGAAGGAGCTGCATGGATAGCACATGATAAATCCAATTTGACTTTAGCTAAAAATATCGAAGTACACGTAGCACGAAATTCATATTTTCCCGTGATTAAAGCGGGGATGAAAATGCCACGAGAAGGTGATGTTCAGGAAGCGGAGCTGAGCCTTTATTGTACAGATCCCAGAGATGGTATCGCGAAAATTCAGATTGTGGCACCTATTAAACCTGGACACAACATACAAAAAACTGATCCTCGCGATATTCTTAATAGTCTTTCGATCAAGGTTGATGATAAGGCACTGCCTTTTCATGAAAGACTTGAGTTGCAGATTAATATTGATGAAAACCTGATTCTTAACGCAAAAGCTAAATCCCTGACTAAGGGAGATGAAGACAAAGTTGAAATTCATAACTTGGAATTTGGACTTGATTTGCCGATTTTATCTGAATCAACCAACCGATATGAATCAATTGAAATAAATGGAACTCGAACCGCAGATGCTCCCGGAAGCGTAAGTCTAAGACCTAACGTGGCTAACCATCAGCATGACTCCCTTGTACCAGGTGAGCTTCTCTATCAATACAACCATTCTTACTTTGATGTCCGGAATCACCCACCAGAAATTCAGAATCATGAAAGGCTTTATTACACGCCATGTAGCATTTGTAAACGTCCAAGCAACCACCCTCTTTGTAATTGTTCGAGTAGACTTTAAAGACCTGGTATGTCAATCAGCGCGCTGGTTTTGCCAGCAAACAGCGTGATCTTTTACTGGCTGCGCTGATGCCGGGCTTGATTACAGGCGGATCTTACAATTTTCACATTACTTCTGGACGCTGAAAACTGGAAATTCTTGGACGCTGATTGACAAGTTTGACTGCATAAGCATCCAGCGCACTGGGGCTGCGTCGCCTTGGGTAGTGCGGTTCGACAATATTGCCAGCCAAGTATTTCTTTACGGTATTTCTAGAAAGCCCAGTACGTCTGGCTATCTCTCTGATGGGCATTTGATCTCGTAAATGCCAACGTCTGATTACACTTAATATCGCCACGTCGATCACTCCTCTTCTCCTGCTCAGGTTTCGAGTTTGGATGCAAATCTACAAGGAAGAGCTTGTCTGAAGTGGCAGTGTCCATTTTATTCAACAGGGGTCAGTGAGCGCATCTTATTTTTTTCTAAACAATTTTTTATTAATTTATTCTTCATCTTTATGCCCCGTTGATAAACTCACGCGCACCCTTCAAAATGTAGCTGATGTTAGAATGAACGTCACGCATTGCAATATTGGATTTTGCATCCCAATACACTAGTGGATTAAATCCTAGCTCTATCGCTTCGCTAATCTTTTCAATGTTATTAAAATGCTGATACATCGCGCCGTGCGTCTTCCGTGTGGGCAATTTGACTCTTTCAGCCTTTGTTTGCATTGCGTTATTGGCTCTTATCGCACCTTTAAAACCTGACCATGTTGGCAATTCATGGCCCTTAAACATTTTATCAATGACGCTATCATTAAAAGCATCTCCGCCCTTAGTAAATGTTACTTCACCATTAGTAAATGTTAGTGCACTAATGTATGAGATTACCGAATAAACATGTCTTTTCTCTTTACAGATACGTAATAGTTCGGCTGATATTTGTTTCTGCTTCTCTTCTAAGATACCGTCCGCAGCATCGAAAGCACTTGATAATTCGCTCGTATCTCCAGACATAAATGTGATTAGTGCGGCTTTATTAATTCTATATACCCGACCTACACGTTTTGCTGGAATATCTCCAGCGTTAATCAATTTATACAACAATTTCTTGTTAATACGCAAATAATCTGCGGCTTCCTGTATTGTTAGTACCTCGTTCGATGCATCTGCTGGGGCTTTTGCTTGACATTCTCTAGCAAGTTTCTGTGCTTCTGAGATTTGCTGTGACGACATTTTGGCTGCGACTATGTCTCTGAGCTTAACTGCGTCTGCGTCACCGCCAACCGCAACCAAGTTAAACCACATATGTGCGCGCACATAATCCTGTACAACACCTCGTCCTTTGGCGTACATAAAGCCGATGTTGAGCTGTGCTAGTTCGAAGCCTTGTGCCGCAGCTAACTTGTACCATTTCAACGCTTCAGCGTCATCCTGTACAACACCATGTCCCATGTCGTACATAAAGCCGATGTTGTACTGTGCGCATGCGTAGCCTTGTGCCGCAGCTAACGTGTACCATTTCAACGCTTCAGCGTAATTCTGACCAACACCTTGTCCATTGTCGTACATAGCGCCGATGTTGTGCTGTGCGTCTGCCTTGCCTTGTGCCGCAGCTAACTTGTACCACCTCAACGCTTCAGCGTCATCCTGACCAACACCTTGTCCATCGCCGTACATATCGCCGATGAAATACTGTGCTTCTGCGTGGCCTTGTGCCGCAGCTAACTTGTACCACTTCAACGCTTCAGCGTAATCCTGACCAACACCTTGTCCATTGTCGTACATAACGCCGATGTTGTACTGTGCGCTTGCGTGGCCTTGTTCTGCTGCTTTTTCATACCAATAAAACGCTTGCATATAGTCTTGTGTAATATCTTGTCCATAGTAATACATCGCACCTAAATTCCATTGTGCTTGCGCGTCACCTTGTTCAGCTAACTTTTGAATTTCCACTAAATTTTTAGCTTTTGCCATGTTCAGTAATTCAGCTTGAATAATATTCAATCACAATGCTTAAAGTGGCGTGCTTGACATTCTCTGGCAAGTTTCTGTGCTTCTGAGATTTGTTGGGGCGTCATTTTGGCTGCGACTATGTCTCTGTTCTTAACTGCGTCTAAGTTACCGCCAGCCGCAGCCAAGTTAGACCACATATGTGCGCGCACATAATCCTGTACAACACCTCGTCCATTGCCGTACAAAGCGCCGATGTTGGACTGTGCGTCTGCCTTGCCTTGTGCCGCCGCTAATTTGTACCACTTCAACGCTTCAGTGTAATCCCGTACAACACCATGTCCACTGCGGTACATAAAGCCGATGTTGGACTGTGCGCTTGCGTTGCCTTGTGCCGCAGCTAACTTGTACCACTTCAGCGCTTCAGCGTAATCCTGACCAACACCTTGTCCTTTGGCGTACATAATGCCGATGTTGAACTGTGCTTGTGCGCTGCCTTGTGCCGCAGCTAATTTGTACCATTTCAACGCTTCAGCGTTATCCTGTACAACACCTTGTCCTTCGTCGTACATAACGCCGATGCTGACCTGTGCGTCTGCGTCGCCTTGTGCCGCAGCTAACTTGAATTTGACAATGGCGACTGAGTAGTTACCTTTTGAATATGCCGCTTTGCCATCCTCTAAATTGCCGCTACAAGCCGTACACGCAAGTAGCAATAACATGACAGTCAGTAGTTTTTTCATACCCATCCCCAGAGGTGGCCCAGCAAACTGAACAAGTTTACTCAACCCTGCCATAAAATGACAACTAATTGAGGAGTAAACGAAATGACCAGAAGACCCCGTCGTAACCACAGTGCAGCCTTTAAAGCCAAAGTAGCGCTGGCAGCCTTCTGGCGAGTTTGACCCGCAGGCCCAGCCAGAACCGGACTACGAGTTCGATCAGCGCGTTACCGTTAGCGTCATAAGTGCACTCATACCAATATCCACCGCCGTTTTTATACGTCAACTCTTTGCCTTGAGCGTTATAAGTAAAGCCTAGTGGAATATCATCGCGCTTAATCATTTTTATGCCCTCCTTAGTGTAAAACTTTGCTAAGTGCTCTCATACCAATATCTATCGCGGGCTTTGCGTATAGAATATTCACCCCACTGGTACGCTCTGCGCTAGCCTGGCATACATGCCTAAATGCCATGAAACCTGGAGAATGCCAGAGACGACCGTCTTTTATGTTGTACGAGTTTGCGTTGAGCTTGTGCGATAAAAGTAACTCAAGGCAGCCCGCGCATTTATTTTTATTTTCGCATCGGCAATGCCCGGTTATTACTTGACCTTCAAACGTTTTGCCCGGCTCCAGGCATGCCCCCCGAAATTCATTGCAGTCAGGGCACAGCGTGAGGCCGTTCGGCACTCCTTCGTGTTCAAGATTTGGTCCTTCTAGCTCTTTCTGTTCATCGGCTGTAGCTTGCCTGCCCCCTTTGGTTGGGTCGCCAGAGATAAATCCCTTTTGTTCACGGCTTTTAATAAATACTCTCAATGCTTCCACCCGAGGCATGAATGTTGGATCTTTTTCTATGCACTCATCGACGTTAAAGCAAGGGATTAATTTATCCGCACAAAGACACCCGCCAGTAGGTGGCATTGATTGTTCGCCAATTCCGTTATCTATAAACAGTGCCGTCTTGGCATCCAATACCAAGCAGGTCGAGAGGTCATTGAGCAGCTGTTGCACAGTGGCAATTTTGATTAACTGGTCATGACTCACGCTTGGAATTATCATGAGATGATAAAAGCATGGAGAAACTCTCGTTTCTAAGTAAGGGTACAGTGCTGGGTGCGGGAAAAGTGCACTACTTATTTCTTCATTTGTGTAAGACATTTTGTTCTCCTCTTTAGCGGTTTTGGCAAAATGCCGGGGACCGCAAGCTGGAATCAAATCCCCTTGGCCCGCAAGGTGGGCCAGTCCGATGCATGTGCATCTCGTTGCAATGTCATTGCGCGGTTTATTTCCTCACCGCCATAAACGTTCAACCCGCGCCATTGCTGAGCAGCTACACACTGGAAGCTGTTAAATGTCTACGAAACCGCGGCCACCTTTCTAATTGAAGAACTCCTTGCAGGCATTGCAGAAGTATCTGCCGGGGCCCCCGTTGGGGGTCAGCTTGAATTTCGTGGTGGCGGCGCAGAGGTGGATCGTGCGCCCAATAATGCCACACCGCACGACGGCTGTGTCCTCTGACCGGCAGCGGCTGCATGCTGGGAGTTTGGCCTCATCGAAGTGGAGTATTGATTCCCTAATTCCCGGATACAGTTTTTCGTAGAGGTATAGTATTTGTTTGTCGATTTTTAGCATTACATCCAGCTCCTACTTTACCCAAAACGTTTCGGTTGAAGACCAGACGATACGCACCCGTAGGTAGCCCAATGCAGAGATCTCGGCAGCTTTCGCCTTAAGCTCTTCTATTGTCGTTAGGTCAGGACAAAACAAAGCACACTCATTATCTCCACCCGCTATGATGTACGGATGTTTCAATCCGGACAAGGTATGCAAATCTATTATTGGAACAGCTTGCCCGGATTCATTTTGAGACCAAATAACACAAGGTCGGATGCCTGAGATTAATTTGCCAAACTTGTCGGTCAGCTCAGCCCAAACACATTCAGAATCAGAATAAACAACACGCGCTCGCCAGCCTGTCCGCAATACAATCTCTACCACCTGCGCCACCGTCTCTCCTTTTGAAACGTCGACTGGATAAGCCTCGCGAGTGATGCCGTAGGGGGTCGCCACATTGATTTGCGGGTATGGGGTGTCAAGCAATTGCCGCATAGTCTCGAAAGCCACACGGGCCGGTGAGGCTAGACCATAGAAGGTTTCAAAGATGAGCCCATCGGGTGCAACGTAGCTGCACGATGTCGGGCTCCAAACAACACACTCAAAAAAGTTGAACTTGGAATTTATGACTGTGTTCTGCAGGCTGGTAAGCAAGAGTGTGCGACAGGCCACACTCAACTCACCATGGGCATCGAACGGTTCGGGGTGCTGTACGTAACTTTCCCCCTCCCCCCACATGCCAGCCTCTGGTGGGCCGATGCGCACATCGATGTCTGCACACTTGAAAAAACTGATACCAGCCTGAGTAATGAGGTGCGGATAGGTGTGCCCATGGTTCACAAGGAAGATGGGGACGCCGAGGGCGGACGGGCGATTGGTGTTAATGTATGAAGCCATGATCAATCTCCTCTTTAGCGGTTTTGGCAAAATGCCGGGGACCGCAATCTGGATCAAATCCCCCGGCCCGTAAGGTGGGCCAGCCCATGAAATCAGTGCAGCAACGGCGTTCGCTCCTGTGCAAACGATGGCGTTTTGTTCAAACTGTGTGCCATCCAGTCTTGAATCTCACGCTCGTTGCCTGACTCTATCAACTGCTCGATCTCACGGCGGCGCTGCGTACCTTTGATAGTCGCAAGCAGGTACTTGGCTGCTGACATGGGGAAGAAGTAACTTCTAGGGCGATGATCGAAATCGATAGAAGTAAAGATGGGATTGATTGGCACTGTCATGACGTTCTCCTAAAGGTTAGAAGCCTTGTTTAGCAGTCATATTTACGTCCCCTGCAAGTCAGGCTAAATCAGGACGGTGGGCAACAAAAAACCCGCATCAGCTTTTAACTAAGACGGGTTTGCACACGCTTTAGCTAGTATATTTAACGTGCCCTGCAAGCTGAAACTCAAATCGGCACAAACTAATAGTAATCTTCTAATTATTGTTTTGCAACAATATAATTTAGCGTTGACGCAATATCGTTGATGTCATTTTTTATCCTCGTAGTAACCTTTGCTTGGTATGACATGACGCACACCACCCTTAGGACTCTCTACATCACCTTTTCGTCTAGGTATCAGATGCACATGGCAATGCCAGACTGATTGACCAGCAGTTTCACCACAGTTCATGCCAATATTGAATCCATCAATCGTTGCATCCTCTGCTTCTAGTAACGACTTCTGCTCTGCCATCAGAATGTTAATCGCATTCACTTCTGCTTGTATTAAACTGAAGTAGTCAAAGACATGACGTTTCGGAATGAACAGAGTGTGACCCGCAGTTACAGGGAATCCATCTCGCATCACATATGCAAGAATGTTTTCAGCAATGATCCTTTGTCTGTTATTAACCTGAACTTGGCAGAACAGGCAATCTTCTTCACGATGAGCATAGATTTTCTCTACTTCTTGAAAGTTTGTCCTATCACGATTGCCTTTGTTTGTATTACATAGCCAGCAGAGTGCTTGATAGTTGGCAACATCATTCATGCCGCCTAGACTTCTCGGGATTATGTGGTCAACATCGATTGGTCTATCGTCTACTGATACCCCACAACACTCACATCTTCTTCCTGCCCTTAATAGAACCTGATAGCGAACAGAGCCACTGATCGCTTCTCTATCTGTTGCCCGATGCTCCCAAATCTTATCTCCTCGTTTACCTTCATATTCAATCAGTTTGGCACAACAGAGATTAATGAGTTCTTCAATTTGTTCTGAAGTAAATTCATTAAATCCATTGAGTGAGTGTTGACCCTTCTCTCTTGAAGTGATGCCATTTTTATGGAGAACTTTACCCACCATGTTCTTTACTTTACCTATGTAGTAGTCAAGTTGAGTGGGGTCACGATTAAGAATAACTCTGGCGATTTCCTCATCCAATGCCTTACCTTGATTCTTTAGCAATTCTATTAACATCACGGGTTGATAGATATGGGACATGCTCATATCGTCAGTAATGAATTTTTTGAGTTGATTAAATGAACTTGCCATGATTTTTCTTAGATACTTGTCTCTTGAACATTAATCTTTATGAATATCTTCCGCAACACTGTCAGCGACAAATGAATATAGTATGCTTTAAAGTGGTTTAACAGTGTTCATGTTATAAAACACTAAGTTATTGTTTTTAAATGGAAATTTGATATTAACTACCCAACTAAAATAGGCTGTTTTAAGCAATTATTTTCATAGCCCTGAGGTTGGTATTAAATTAAAAATATAATGCGTTGGCAGGCGTTCTGTGGCTCAAAATAAGCATTAATTACTTTAGGCTTGATGGTAATTTAAGCCAGCATTACTAATTGCGGTATTGAGTCGTTTCCACACCAAACAATAGCATTCTGTTCGTATTTCTTTCCAAGTGTTTTAGCTGCTTCTAGTTGAAAATCAAAAACTAGCAAACTTGGCTCGCCTTCTCAGTGCTTGCTAGGATGTTCTCCCAGCCCAGTTATAAACTTTTGACTTCTTTTCTGTAATTCTTGAGCGAGCTCTTCTTGTTTGATTTTGTTTTCAATTTCAGTAGTCTTTTTGCTGTATGGGTTGTAAGCAGTAATGAAGCAACAGCAATCACAAGACATATCATGCATTAGCTTTGCTAGTGGCTCACTAAAGACTCCAATCTCAATATGGAAGGGTGGATTGGCATGAACGTGGTAATGCGTCTTTAGAGGTGGCTCAGCAAAACTGGACAACGCTATAAGTGAACAAGTTTACTCAACCCTGTCATAAAATGACCAGAATTGTTAGATTCCGGCAGAGTCATGCGCTGTTAGTGCAGCAGACACTACAGGCCAGGGAATACTCTTGCGAACTGCTGCGGATTTGCTCGCTAGTGATGAAGCGCCCTCGGTTGCGAGCACTGCTTCTTGGATCAGGTCAGGACTGACCCTGGCCGCCAAGACCAGCCACAAGAGCATCTTTGGTTCCATAATGTGGTTATAGACATACCGCGCATCACGGTCTTGCCTGCTTGCACGCGGATATGTACCAGTACCCGAGTTTGGATCAAGCCAGCCAAGCCAATGGTCTTTCTGCGTCGAATAGTTGTTGTAACCTGGCATCCGATTTGCGATAGGGTTGTCAGACGGTAAATCCCTAATTGCCTGAATAAACCACTCAATACTATCTGGCTTCATTAGTGAACTTCCCTGTGTGGGTCCTAACGATTGCGTTCAGCGGCGGGCCGCTTGCGGCACGTCAGCTGCAATGGCTGGTTAGATTGCAGATTCAGGACCATCGGCGACTGCCACTTGCCTGAAATCGAGATGGCGCACTATGTTCGCGCCTGCGTTTTGACCGGCGCGAAGGCGTTCTCCGAATTGGCTGCCCATCGTTCGTTATTGATTAGGATCTCTTCGCCAGGGGTCAAAAGATCACCACGGAGCAGAAAGGCTATTTCCTGCGCACTTCGTGATTCGGACTCGTAGATTAATCCGGCGTTGAGGGGCTGATTCATCTCGGTTTCTTCGAGAGCTTCTTCTAGGGAAGAAAACGGCCCAAGCATCCCTTCATCAAGATCAGCGAAGAACCACTCACCAATTTTCCAAAATGTGTTGATCCCATTGTGCATTGGCGTTCCAAAGTCCCAAGATACGGAGAGCACAGATTCTCCCTCGCCGGAGTCCAAAGCCTCCGCTGCAAACGCCAGCACATCTTCGTGAGTCAGGACGTCCCAATTTACCTTTGATATGTCGGGAATACCGAGAGGCACGACATTGCTGGGCTTTTCGCCATGGATTCGCAAGTAGTCCTCGACGGCTTGTTGCGCGTGAAAATCCCACGCCTTGAACTCCGGATATGAGCCGCCCTCGAAAGGTGGGTCAAATTTCCACTGGCCGTCGAGGCCTCGGGTGACCGACACGGCAAATGGCTTTTGCTTGCTCATGTGCAACCCATGGGTCTGACAATGTTGGAATTGGTCAAGCAGTGACTCGCTCTTTCTGCAATCTAACGAATGAAAGGGACTTCCCCGTCCCAAAGGAGCGGTGAGGTTACCGCAAACGGCCATAAAAGTGCCATGATGGAATTCCTGAATTTCATCAAAACCTACGAAAGGGGAAAGTCATGACTATTATCACCATAGGAATCGATCTTGCCAAGAACGTTTTTGCAGTTCATGGCGTGAATAAAGCTGGTAAACCTGAACTGGTCAAACCCAAAGTCCCACGCGACCAGCGGCTGCCGTTGATTACCAACCTGCCACCGTGCCTGATCGGCATGGAAGCCTGCAGTGGTGTCAATCAGGCACTGTTTTTGCCAGCAATCAGCGAATGAGCTTTTACTGGCCGCACTGATGCCGAGCTTGATTGTAGGCGGATATTACAATTTTCACATCACTTCTGGATGCTGACAACTGGAAACTATTGGACGCTGATTGACACACTTGAATCTTCCGTCCGAAATGGGAGTTCGAGCCTAACAACAGTATTTGGATATGATTGGTGGGCGAGCCAAGCAAGGGCGTGCTGAAAATCAGCTTCAGAGTGAAATATCGGCCTTTTAGTCGCTAGATGCCGAAGCGCTTCCTCTGTGTCGCGAACAGTAATCATGGGCAGCTCAATTTTGTGATGGCTAACGTGGAGCTAAGGGGAGCGCCGCTTGAGCGCCTTGTTGGGCCTTACGTTTCACCCACTGCGGGTCATACCAAGTTGCCTTGGCACCGAGCAGGAGCTTTGCCACAAGGAAGGCACCGGTAACCTGACCCACAACGGGCACAGAAAGTAGCAGCCCAATAGCTCCAATCTTTGCGACCTTCAACCCAGTTGCGCGTGCAGCAAGACGCTTAAACGCCTCCCAGTTGATGTCGCCCCGCTGATGTCGCCGCCAAAGCTCCCACACGACAATCCCAACTGAAGCGACACTGAGTGCCGGGAAGTAATCCCAGAAATCATCCGCGTCATCAGCTGAAACCATCTTGTCTACAAAGTCTTCAACGTCCGTGGTCAGTTCGTCGTTTGATTGCCCCGATGTCGGCAAGTCCATCCGCTGCGCCAGTTCATCGGTGACAAGAATCTCTCCACCAGGATGCCCCTCAATCCAGTCAGTAACGTAAGCTGCATCGTCTGTGGCTTTTAGTTGAGCTTCCCAAGTCTCGCCTGTTGATCGGTCCAGAAACTGAACGTCGGTGTCTGGATGGTTCGTTGCAGCAAAGAATGAAGCAAAGACGCTGTCTCCATCTTCATTCTCTACCCGAACGAACTCCATTTCATGGAGGATTCCCTTGACGTTCGAGACAAGGCCGGGGATTTGATCTTCATCGAGATCCCGCAAGTAATCTTGTATTTCCGGGAGGGGGGCGTTTTCAAGCACCGAGTTTGAGCGTCTGAGTGCGGCCAGGATGGCGTGGTCGCCTTCGCTCAAATCTCCAGATTCATCAGTAAGCGCAACAGCCAAAAGCGCCGCGACAATTGCGGCTGAATCGAAATTCTTCCGTAAATAGTGAAGTCCTTTATGAGCCGCCATTTACCTACTCTTTCCTCTGCGATTTGATGTTCTGTTCCTTAGCGGTGCCTTTTTTCTTACCCTCGCTGAATGCGCTCTTCCAGATGTTCTTGATCTGATCGTCGCTCAGTTTCTCGTTTCGTGCCTTTGCTGAGAAGTAGGCATCTGAAACCTTCATGACGGCATAAGTGAGTCCGTAAACAAGTGGAATAGTGAGTACACCGCCTAGGCCGAAAGTAACCATTTTCCAGATGCCTATCGCGATTTGCTGCGCGATGATCCCTATGCCAACGATGCCAATGATTTCCTTTATCCAATCAGAAGCCTCTGACTCGCTGACCGGCACGCCGCGAATGGCCGCAATTCGGCTGGCGAAATAGGCTTGAATCGGGGTAAGAAAAAAAATATCTGCGAACGGTATTGGCTGAATCGCAACGCCCGCGCACGTAGCGCAAGCAATATGGGTGATGCGCGATACCTTCTGCTCATTAGTTATATCGGTGCGATGCTCGATTTCAGTGATTTCCTTCTTGAACTTGTCAACGATACTCATGACTGCTCCCTTTGTTGTAAGGCCCAACGTAGAAGTAACCGGCCTGTGCGGCTTTTCGCGCAGGTCCGGTGGAATGATGGGCTGGGCATCGGCTCACTCTTGCCTGATTGCATCAATCAGTGGCCGAGGCACCCACGAATAGAGTCAACAAGAGCACCAACTTGTTCACGGGCATTGATAGCGGAAATTACCAGTGCCAAGAAAGCAACCAAGATCGCCCACCGTGCAGAGCGTTTTGCGTCAAGTGCAGAAGAAACACTAGCACGCTCACAGGCAGCAATGAATTGATGTTCTTTCTCCCTGCCGCGCAGCCATTTCTCTACCGCTTTCAGTTCAGTCAGGTCGTAATAGTCACCACGATCAAAACAATGCCGTACTTCTTCGTACCCAAGCTCATCGAGATCATCATTTGTCATAACGTGTCCTGACTATCTGGTTGGTGGTCGTTGTTCGCCTGTTGATAAATTAAAATAGATTCGGCGCTTTTCTGACGAGAACCAGCCGGTCGTAACATCGATTATAATAACTGGCTGCCAGATTCCTACTGGTCGCCACTCCTCCTCAAGTATGGATTCAATGGGACTGCCATTAACACCAGATAATGCTTCTCTCACCTCAGTGAAACTGGTTACATCCTTACCTTTAACAAACCAATGCTGGCCATGTATGGCGACCTCCAGACCCAAGACCGAGAGCAATCCGCTGTAGTTTGTCGAGTATTGACATTGGGTTGAGATCGAAGTAGCGAATAGTGAGTAAAAAAACTTGAGCGTCGGCTTGCGATCAATGAATCTGTGCTTAACGCTTATTCCCCATTTTTCGACCAGCTTTGATTTTCTGAGTCGCGGTGGCTCAGTTTCCGAAACATTGTTCTCTCCGTGATCTGGGTCATGTTCAACTCGCCCCAGAAAGATACACAATGGCCGATCAAAATCTGTGTCTTCTTCTCTGACGCCTATATTTCCGAACGGGCTGGGGATGTAGTCACGGAACTCGACAAAGATACTTTCAAACCCATCTGGTGGATAAAAATCTGTGTCATAACGTGTGAAATGAATGTCGGAGATGGTATCGTAACACTGGTTTTTGCTTTCCGAGGGTGACACCTTGGAGGATTTTTCATAGACCAAATCACAAAGCTCGTTGACAAACGCGTGAAGCTTCTCAAACCCGCCATCAAGTAACCAAACCCGATTATGCGAAGAGTATCCGAGCTCAGTACGCAGAGATGGGGTACAGAGCTTGAACTTGTCGTCCAACCGGTAGGGCTCTGAACGTTCGAGAGATGACTTTTGTATGGGAGTGCCGCACTTAAAGCAAAACTTCGCTTCGCTGGTAACCGCCGCACCGCAATGCGAGCAATAGAGCTTATCGGTTGTCATTTCCAATATTCGATCATGTGAGCTTCGGATGCAACAGGGACCATAGAGTGTTGGCGCGCAGTTAAAATTAACCAGGCGCTTTTAAAGATGTAGCGTACTACATCGATGCAGATAGTCAACCAAACTGGCTAGGTTTTTATCTCCTCGCAATTGGCAGTTGCAAAAAGAATAGGTGCAATTAGGTGGGTATCATTTCGATACTATATGACGTTGCAGGGCGCGTTAAAAGATATTACCCATATCAAGACATCAAAAGAGAAATTTAACTCGATTACGGGGCTAATACAGGCTAATACAAGGGTAATTAAGGGGCTCATTAAAGCGTTTCACGGGGTGTCCTGAATTTTGTGTAAACGCCTGTTCAATCAACCGCTTCAACTCCTTCATCACCGCCGTCCTTTCCTTCTGCTCCGCCCCACAGCGTCAAATTCATCCAGTTTGCCAATTCTCTGCACGGAAATGACATTATTCGCTAAGATTATCTCTTTTAATAGCAACTTCCAGTAGCAGCCTGAGGCGCTCTAGCGTCTCATATGGCAACTTATCCAGTAATCCGGCCTTAACTTCCTTACGTTCTACCAGCAGATTGTTGAGTTTTGCCTTGAGCGTGACAGCGGCAACCATAGCTCCACCGTTCTCGTTGGCACGCCCCATTTCAAATGCTGCCCCGGCTTCAGCCATTGCCTGACGTAGTCCGTATTCTGCATCTCGTTGAATCTTTTCGATAATTGGCGCCCGTAATTTAGCCACTCTTAGTGAAACATTAGGTTTGGCCATCATCCGACTAGCCTCAATCGCAACCGAATAGTCTTTCCACTTCAATGACTTGGGATAAGATATGCGATAAGCGTCCGACTGATTGTGTCCACTGACAATTGCTTGTGCGAACTTTTCCTGTCTAGGTGTGAGGCTCATATCGTTCCCTGTCTGTCTCATTGCAATGTCTCCTTCGTGGTATGTTTCTCGATCAATTCCAGCCTGATGCGCGCAAACTCGCGCTGTGCCAGCAGGTGCGCCGGTTCATTATCGTTTCGCAGTCTGGACACATGCCGATTAGGTTCCCCATCGTTGCAGTTTTGGGTTCATAGTCCACACCATGCCAGCGGCAGGTGCTTTCGGTGCGCGGCATTTGAAGCAATACATTTCTTCGAGCTAACATTTCCGCTTGTTCTTCACCCGCCGTGCCTGTAGGAAGGCGCGAAGGTCTTGTCCATGGATCAGCATCGGGCGTGTGTCGTTGATGGCTTGTAGCCCCATCTTGACCCAATTCCGCACGGTTCCTTTGTAGACACCAAACAGGCCGGCCACTTCTTCCACGGTGTAGCTGTAATGGATTTTGGCAAGATTGGGATTCGGGTGGCGTTTTTTCATTTTTTAATTCTTTCCACAATCAAGCACCCTTCGAGGCTTTTCCATAATCATTTACCCAAGAATCATCAACTGGAATAACTTCCTTCTCTAACGGATGCTTTGGTTTAGATTGGTTTGGTTTAGATTGTATTAAGGAACCTGTAGGTGTACCTTCAGCATTACCTAACCCGCCAGAAACCTTGTCACGCTTACGTTCCACGCCTTTTTTGCCGCCTTCTGACTTCTTTAAATTCCGCAATCTAAGCGTTTCCCGATATTCCTCTAACTCAGGTGAAATTAGCTCGCCTTTGACCTCTTTGAAGAACGTCAGAACACGCGCGGTCAATCCGGCTTTGACATCCTCCACAGAATGCCCCAGATACTTTGCGAGTTCGACAGGATTGGCAGGCAGGGAGTGGTTAGGCCAGCATTCAAGATAAATTGATACCCACACGAAACGCTCGCTAGGCGACATAAGTCTGTAGCGCTTATCGGCGATGATGTTGCTGGCATAACATAGAAATGCTGGTGCTGGTTTCATGTTGCGCACCTCGCAGCAAGAAGGCGTAACCCAGCCCGTTCTGACGCCTCTGCGACCTTCGCCGCTGCCAATGCACCTCCTGGTATCAACTCTTCTATTGCATCGCGCAGCAAGCCTCTTAGGATGCGTGCAGGCATGGCCTCGGCCTCTAGGTCGTCCTTGATAGTCAACCACTTTACAAAATCATTGTTGACGCTCATGTTGCCCGTCCAATTGCGTCAAACACAGTCCGCCGGTGAGCTTCTACATTTGCCGCGTCTTCTTTTTCGAGGTCAATTTGTGCGTTGAACTCGTCGATGTCGATTACGCTTTCGATAGCGTCTCGAAGTTTCTGTTGGAGGAGCTTCACGGGTGCGGCGTCAAGCTCTACCGCCTTGGTGCCGTACTTCTTAATAAACTTTGCGTAATTCGGGCTTGATGGCTTTGCGTCCAGGTCGCTTGGCAGGTTGTTGTCCTTTACATCCTCCGCCGTCAATGCAACCTTTACCGCATGGATGTCGGTACACCCGAAATCATCCCGCATCGAGCGCGCAAATGAAGCCGCAATTTGCTCGCCATCCGGGTCGAAGTCGGTCAGCATCAGAAGGATCAATTTCCCCTTGCCGGAATGCTTGAGCCGCGCATACAAGGCATTCCGTGGTGAAAGCGAAGAGAAGCCGCGTCCCGTAGTGACTGGAATGCAGTAATCGCGCGCTACCTTTTCAATAATCGATCTCAGGGCATTTTTTTCGAGCATGATCTCGACGTGGTGCGGCTGGCCTTGCATCAAGTTTCGCGAATAACCCATCAGGAAGTTTTCCGATTCCTGCCCAACAAACTCCTCAAACGTGGAAAAGCCGCCGCCTAGCTGGATTGGGCGCGTCGTGTCTTCAATGGCTGTCATTGAAACAACTCTCCCCAGCCGCGCCCGTATCAGCAGATTGGTCAGCGCCTGGTATGAGCTGCGGTCGTTTTCATAACGCGATCCCGGTTTCTTGTCATGCCGCAAGGGAGGGTCGTTCAGCAGCAGATAATGGACACGCCGGACGGTCAGCGGCCAGTATTCCTTGTTCTCGGTGATGACCTCTTGCACGGCATTCAGGAATTGAACCGTAGTTATGCGCGCACGCTTTTTCACCACTCCAAGCTCAACGTTGGATTCAACAGAATCCAATTGCTGGCTTACCCGGCGACGGCGCAGTTCGTCATAGGCCGCGTCTGGGTCGATGCCGAGAAGTTGCTCGCGGATTTTCTCGCCAGGCGTTTTTTCGCGCTGTTGATTGTGGGATCGCAATACGGCCAGTTTCTCGGTATCCGTCAGATATGCAAAAACAGTATCCACAAACCGAACCGGTACAGTTTCAAGCCCAAGATACTTGGCCGCTGCAAAACGGCGGTGTCCGCTCAGAAGGTAGCCATCGGTCGATAAGGCCAGCGGTTCCTGAATGCCCAGCTCATGAATTGAGACGACAAGTGCAGCATCATCCACATTGGCAACGCCGAATGGTTCATAAAGCAAATCGTTCTGGCGTGCTATTTTCACCTGCGTTACAGGAAAATTAGACTTGTCTGATTTTTTTGGAGTAGCGGCCATGATTATGCCACCCCGCTTATCAGTTTGCGAATTTGGCCGACATTTAAACGAGACGAATTGCCGATCTTGATAATCGTCAGGCGTCCGGCCTTGATGTCGCGGTACGCGCTCGCATGACTACGATCTACGACTGCGCAGTAAGTGCGAATGCTCACCAGTGCAGAACTTGGGAACGAATCGAATTGAGATACAGCCTTTGAGATAGCTACCGGTTTGATGGGTGTGTCGCGGGTTGTGTTACGTTTTATCTCCATATTGCTTCTCCTTGAAATGGAGGACTCACTTTTTTGAAAGGCCGTGAGAACAGCTAACATGGAGTATAATTAATTTAACTTATTGATTGTAAAGAGTATTTCGTTGGTATTCCAGATTCTTTTTTATCGAATGCTGACGGTTTTTTTTAATCACTCAACACTTCTCTGATAATGTCAGGGCCTAGCTTGTAGCCAATAATGTTGGATAATTCAGCAGCGAATTTGCGAAAGATGCTGCCGTTTCCTGCTGAAGGGGGCTTGCCAAGGTGCTTCTCATAGATGCATGCCAAGCCGCCAATTAGTATTTTTTCGCGCTCTTTGTTTATACCGGATGCGGTTTTATCAGCCAACACTTCACCCGCCGCTTCTCCCAGCACGTAAAGCAGGCAGTCGAGTACACCCGCCATGTCATACAGGCCGGGACATTCCTTTCCTGTAGCTAGTTGCAAATAACGGAATGCTTTACGATGTTTGGGGTGGGGGTGGGGGGGGGCAACAAATTATTATCCACACCACCGGATAGCCTTAGATTCACATCTTCCGGGCTGGCATTGAGCGCATCGCGCAATTTCTTTGCGGCTTTCTGAATCTTGTTCGCACTGCTTTGTTTGACAGGCGCTTTAGTTTGCACCCCTTTTGCTAAGGTAAGCCACTCCTCTACCAAGCCTTGAGAAGCCTTCACAAAGCATTCTGCCTTCTTCCGGTTAGCTGGCCTATTCCACCACCCCGCATCTACAAGCCGCGTAATTTGCTCAACGGAAAATTCATACGGTTCAATAGGCCTACCCATATTTTTCTTCACGATTTACCACCTGTATTCATTTTTCGTCTGTAAATAATTGCAATCATGCTTGCCGTCAGGCGACCGCCTTGCTCTTGATCGAGGTCACACTCGCCGTCATCGCCACCGTGCCGCAGAATTTCCCCCAATCGCGCATCAATCGGGTGCGCTTCTCGAATAAATCACCACGGCGGTATGCCGCTTCTACTGCGTCTCCAATGCTGTGCGCCAGTGCCATCTCGCAAGTGTTGCGGTCGTAGCTGGTGCGCTCCGATGACCAGTCACGGAAGGTTGACCTGAAGCCATGCGCGGTCACTTTGACGCCCATGCGGCGCAGTACTGCCGTCAGCGTCATATCAGATAGCACGGTGCCCTTGGTGTTTGGGAATATCAGGTCAGTGCCTCCGATGCGCGGCAAGGTATTCAGCAGCGCAATAGTTTCATCGGATAGCGGTACACGATGTTCTTTTTTCATCTTCATGCGTGCCGCTGGAATAACCCATACACCTGCATCTAAGTCAATCTCGCTCCATGCTGCGCCACGCACTTCGCCAGACCGTGCCGCTGTCAGAATAGCCAACTCCAACGCACGCGCACCCATGCCCGCCTGATTCCGTAGGTCAACCATGAATGCGCCAAGCTTGGCATAGGGTAGGGCGGCAAGGTGTTCAACCTTTGCTATCTTGCTGGGTGTCGCCAACAGCTTGTCCAGGTGGCCTTTCCACCGTGCCGGATTGTCACCCTTGCGGAAGCCGCGCACCGTCGCCCAATCTAGTACCGACTCAATGCGGCCGCGCAGACGTGTAGCTGTCTCAGTCTTACCCGCCCATATCGGCTCAAGGATGCGAAGCACATGCGATTGTTCTACATCGCGGACAAGTAGCTTGCCGATAACCGGATAGGCATAGGTCACCAGTGTATTGCGCCATTGCTGCGCGTGTTTCGAGTTCGCCCACTCGGTTTCCTTGACGGCGATGAAGGCAAAGGCGCATTGCTCGAAGGTTAAGGCGGCAGCACGGGCAGCGGCAAGGGTGCTACGGGCGGCGCGGCCTTCCTCGATAGGGTCAATGCCTGACGCGATTTTGGCACGGGCAGCGCGTGCGGCTTCCTTGGCTCCAGCAAGGTTCACACTTGGATACTTGCCCAAGCCCATGTCACGGCGCTTTCCGCTGATTGTGTAGCGGAGCACCCATGATCGTGCG
>JBCKUK010000014.1:0-31796 GCA_038924905.1 Methylophilaceae bacterium
ACCCAGACGATCATGCTTGAGAACTGTTCGAGCAGAAGTGTCAGTGGGGAGACTGGAGGCGCTTGGGTAGCGCATTCGAACCAAATTCTGCTAGCCGATGCAGCGCTTCAGCCTGTGTCAACCCTAGATCGGTATCCGAGTGAAGTTCCTTTACCGCCGTCTCCTGTGTGAGTGTATGCCAATGCGGACTCATCGCGCCGCCCTACGAATACCGATCTCCTTCATGAGCGTGTATATGGCCGGGATGATGACTAGGGTCAGTATCGTTGCCGTAACCATCCCGCCCACCATCGGCGCTGTAATGCGCCGTACCAGTTCAGAACCCGTTCCGCTACTTAATAAGACCGGAAATAAGCCCACGATACTACCGGCAACTGTCATCATGACCGGGCGTACCCGATCCAATGCGGCCTGTGACACGGCAGTATGAAGATCTACAACAGTGAGTTTTTCACCAGAGGCTGTACGCGTCGTAGTAACAGCTTCTAATGCCTGATCCAGGTAAATGAGCATCACGAGGCTGGTCTCTGCCGCAATACCAATCAGGCCAATAAAGCCGACTGCCGCGGCGATGCTCATGTTGTAGTCGAGCAGATACATCAACCAGACACCGCCGACCATGGAAAACGGCACCGAGAGCATCACGATCAGGGTTTCAGTGAGACGATTGAAGTTCAGATACAGTAGAACAAATACAATGAGGAGCGTGAGCGGAACTACAATCTTCAACTTCTCAATTGCGCGTTGCATGTATTCAAACTGGCCACTCCAGGTAATGTAATAACCAGGTGGAAATTTAACTTGCGCGCGGACTGCTTTCTGCGCATCGGCAACGTAGCCGCCGATATCGCGGTCGCGTATATCAACAAAGATGTATGCCGACAGGAGCGCGTTCTCGGTGCGGATACTCGGTGGTCCTTTTTGCAAGGAAATCTGCGCGAGTTGGCCCAGTGGAATCATTGTCCCACCCATGGTTGGCACTAAAACCTGTGTAGCGATTGATCTTGGATCGCCACGCAATTCGCGTGGATAGCGAACATTGACCGCAAAACGCTCCCGACCTTCCACTGTGGTAGTCACTATCTCACCACCCAGTGCGGTCATCACCACCTCCTGGAAATCACCAATGGAAAGACCGTAGCGCGCCAGAGCCATGCGGTCGGGTTCAATGTCGAGGTAATAACCGCCTGTGATGCGTTCCGCATAAGCACTGGTGGTGCCAGGTACGGTTTTAACCACGGCCTCAATCTCTTTGGCGAGCTTTTCCATCTCAACCAGATCTTTGCCGAACACCTTGATGCCGATTGGTGTACGGATACCGGTGGAGAGCATGTCGATGCGCGCCTTGATTGGCATAGTCCAGGCGTTAGATACTCCTGGTATCTGTACCGCCTGATCCAGTTCGCCAATTAGCTTGTCGATGGTCATGCCAGGGCGCCATTCGCTTTCCGGCTTCAGGTTAATCACCGTCTCGGCCATCTCCAGTGGTGCAGGGTCGGTGGCGCTGGCTGCGCGCCCAGCTTTACCAAATACTGACGCCACCTCTGGAAAGCCTTTTATGATCTGATCTTGAAGTTGCAATAGCTCAGCGGCCTTGGTGACCGAGACGCTGGGAAGCGTTGAGGGCATATATAGTAGCGTACCCTCGTTCAGGGTTGGCATGAACTCTGTGCCCAACTTAAGCGCAGGATAGGCAGTGAAGCTCAGCACCACCAGCGCTGCAATAACGACCAGCCCTTTCCAACGCATCACCCAGGCGATTACCGGACGGTAGCTCCAGGTCATGGCGCGAACCAGCAGATTCTTCTCAGCCTGCGGGATGCGGCCGCGAATCAAAAGCAACATCAGTACTGGAACCAAGGTGATAGAAAGTAATGCTGCACCCGCCATGGCGAATGTCTTGGTGTAGGCGAGCGGCTGGAACATGCGCCCTTCCTGCGCCTCCAATGTAAATACTGGCAGGAAAGATACCGTGATGATTAGCAGGCTGAAGAACAGCGCCGGGCCGACCTCCTTGCACGCCGCGATGATGGCTTCAATGCGTGATGTGGCTGGATCTCTGCGCTCCAGATGCTTGTGCGCATTCTCGATCATGACGATAGCCGCATCGGTCATCTCGGCAATTGCGAGTGCAATGCCTGCGAGGCTCATGATATTTGAGTTTAGTCCAAGAAATCGCATCCCGATAAAGGCAAACAGCACGCCAATTGGCAGCATGATGATCGCTACCAGTGCGCTGCGTACGTGCATCAGGAATACCATGCATACTAGTGCCACGATGATGGTCTGCTGAATCAGCGTCTCGCTCATGGTCTTGATCGCACGGTGAATCAGCTCGGCGCGGTTGTAGACAGCCTGAATCGAGACCCCTTCTGGCAGGCCCGACGCGATCTCTGCGATTTTCGCCTCGACGTTGTGGATGACATCAAGCGCATTCTGCCCGTGGCGAGCCACCACGATGCCAGCTACCACCTCGCCCTCGCCATTGAGTTCAGCGATGCCGCGGCGCTCGTCCGGCACCAGTTCGACGCGTGCGATATCCCTGATCAAGACCGGTGTGCCTTTTTCAGCCTTGACCACCAGATTCTCGATGTCGGCGATGCCGCGCAGGTAGCCCCTGCCGCGCACCACGTATTCGGTCTCCGCCATCTCGATCACGCGCCCACCAACATCGCGGTTACTCATGGCGATGACCTCGGACACCTTCTTGAGCGGTATGCCGTAGGCCTGCAACCGTCGCGGATCCACGGTTACCTGGTAAGTCTTGACGAAACCGCCCACACTGGCCACTTCCGCCACGCCATGTGCCTTGGTCAACTGATAGCGCACGAACCAGTCCTGGATCGCGCGCAGCTCCTCCAGAGAACGGTTCTTGGCCAGCACCACGTACTGGTAGACCCAGCCCACCCCGGTCGCATCCGGGCCGAGCGAGGGCGTTACACCTTTCGGCAACCGGCTCGCCGCGAAGTTGAGGTACTCCAGCACCCGGGAGCGCGCCCAGTAGATGTCTGTACCGTCTTCGAAAATGACGTAAACGAACGACACGCCAAAATTAGAGAATCCACGTACCACTTTCGAGCGTGGCACGCTCAGCATCGCGGTTGTGAGCGGATAGGTAACCTGATCCTCAACCACCTGCGGTCCTTGCCCTGGATATTCAGTGTAAACGATGACTTGGACATCCGATAAATCTGGAATTGCATCAACGGGGGTGTTGACTACCGAATAAACCCCCAAGGCGACGATAAAAACTGTACCAAGTAGCACCTGAAAAACGTGCCGCACTGACCATTCAATGATACGTGCCAGCATGTCAGTGCCCCTTGTGCGCTTCGGGCGCGCCTGCGGCCGGAGATGTCCGAACCACCAGCCACTCCCCTGGCGCCTGCTCGGTGAACTCGAAGCTGATTTTCGCGCCTGCCTTCATCCCCTGCAGCAGCGCGGGGTCCTTGACCTTGAACTCCATCGTCATGCCCGGCCACTTGAGGCTCGCTACCGGCTCATGGGCAATGCTAACCGATCCGGCTTTGGAATCGACGCTCTCAACCGTTCCCTCGGCGGAATGCGTTTTCGCCGTCCCGCCTGCCGGCTTGGCCTGGCTACCGTGCAACGAATGTCCAAACCCGGCGATCGCGGCCTTGAGGTTGCTCTCGGCGTCAATCAGGAAGTTCGCCCGCACCACCACCTGCTCGCCTTCACTCAAACCTTGCAGCACCTCACTGTAACCGTCGCCACGCCTGCCGAGCTTCACCTCGCGCGACTCGAACAGGCCTTCTGCGCGCTGCACCAATACGATCTGTCTCGTGCCACTGTCGATAACGGCGGAATCCGGCACCGTCAGCGCACGGGGCTTGTCGCCACCTGTGACCAGTTGCACGCTGGCATACATGTCGGGCTTGAGTATCCTACCAGGATTGGCCAGTTCCACACGCACCTTGGCGGTGCGGGTCTCAGGCGCCAATGTAGGATAAATATAGGCGACCTTGCCATTCAACTCCTTGTCAGGATAGGCATCGACGCTAATTTTCACCGACTGCCCGACATGAATGAGTGCGAGATCCTGCTCGAACACATCGGCAATGAGCCAAATGGTCGAGAGATCAGCGATTTTAAACAGTGGCTCACCTGGCATAAAACGCATACCCGCTACCGCCATCTTCTCCAGTACCACACCATTGGCCGGCGAATACAAGGTCAGCGTACGGCTAGCCTTGCCTTCTCTTCGCAAGCGCTGCAATTGTGCATCAGAAATATCCCAGTTACGCAAGCGCTTGAGGGCACCCTCCGCTAACTGCCCGATACCAATCAGTGACTCTTCCGTTCCGTTTTTAAGGGACTGGCGACCATTCCATGCAATCAGGTATTCCTCTTGCGCCGAGACCAGTTCCGGGCTGTACACCTGCATCAGCGGCTGCCCGCGTTGCACAGGCTGGCCAGTAGCATTAACATGCAGCGTCTCGATATAGCCTTCGAACTTGGTGGTGACGGTAAATAGACGCCGTTCATCCAACTGGAACTGGCCGACGGCACGCACTGTCCTCACCAGTTCTCGCGATGAAACAGGCTCGGTTCTGACGCCTAGTTTCTGCACCTTGTCCAGACTAATTTTGACCTGACCTGGCTGCACCTCTTCATCCGCGTATACTGGGGTGTAATCCATACCCATGGAATCCTGCTTGGGTACGGGTGAGGTATCGGCCAATCCCATCGGATTGCGGTAATACAAAACTTTGCGCTCAACCTTGATAGGCGTGGTCGCTTTCATCTCTGGCTTTGCCATTTGCCCAGTACCTAGCCAATATCCCGTGCCGCTTGCACCCGCCAGGCCGAGCAAGGCCAGAGCGATCCAGATGCCGGAATGCTTCATAGTTCTTCTCCTATCATTCTTTCGATTTCAGAAATGCGAACTTCCTGCTCTACTTCGGCCTTAAGTTTGTCCTGCCGGGCGAGCTTGATGGCACGCTGCGCATCAAGTAGCGTGGCAAAATCCACCTTGCCGGCTACGTAGCCGGCCAGCGCGGAACGGAACGTCAGTTCCGCCTGCGGCAGCAGAGTGTCGGCAATCAGCCGTTCCTGTTCACCGGCGGCTTCATATGCCGCCAGGTTTTCCTGCAACTCCCCCGCCACTTGGTTAACAATTGCCTGATGTCGCTCCCTAGCGGCAGCCAGCATGGCGCCGGCTTCGCTTTCCTGCGCGCGGCGGGTATCGAAACGGATAGGAATGTTGATCTCCACCATCGCTTCCCAGCTATCGATACTGCTGCCGCGCTGGGTCGGAGCGATGCCGAGCGTAATATCAGGATAGCGGTTCTTTTCCACCAGGCGCCGATTGGCATCGGCCGCCGCGATCTGGGCCGACTGCGTGGCAAGTAGCGGATTGGTGCGCGATATCTTTTCCTGCAACGTTGCGGCATCAAGCTTTGCCGGGGCAATGCGACGTAGCGCTTGCGGCTCCGCGATCGGCGCGCGTTGCGGCCGTCCCAGCGCCGTGTTGAGCCTGGCTATGGCATGATGCTGCTCGGTTTTCAGGTTGATGATCTCGGAACGCAGCATGGTCTTCTCCACCTGTGAACGGATTACGTCCTGTTGCGGCACCAGGCCGCTGGCGTAGCGCACTTGCGTCACTGCCTCTAGATCATTCAGTAGGCGCAGGATTTCCTCGTTCAGCTTCTTCAGGCCAACGGTCTGGTAATACTGCGCATAAGCCGTTTTAATCCGGGCATGAATCTCGGCCACGGTAGCCTGCCTGCGACCCTTGACTTGCTCCATTTCCGCCGTGGCGACTTTCTTGCGCAGGTCGCGCTTGCCCCACAAAGGCAGGCTCTGCATCAGAGTGTATTTGGTTCCGCTTCCCTTGCCGGGCAGCGGATTGAAGCTATCCGGTGCCCCCGGCCCGGCAAAATCCATCCATTCGGCACGCAACACCGGGTCGGGCAACGCGCCAGCCGGCACGATACGCTCGCCGGCAGCTTCGATCTCGTAGCGCATGGCGGCAAGCTCGGGATTGTGGGTATCGGCCCATTGCAGCAGCTCCTGCACATTGGCGCCGATTGGAGCGCTGTTAGGCAGTACATCCGCCATCACCTGTTCTGGTGGCAGCATCAAGGCGGCCACGGCAAGAATCAGTGCTCGAAGCTGTTTGTTCATGTTCATACGTTCACCTATATTTCGTTGAATCAGGCCAGCCGGGAGCCACGTGGCCGACACCAATCTTTTATTTCACGGACTTGATCTGCGTAATTAGCGGCGCAACGCCCTTGTCCTTCACGAACTGGAATTCGACTTGATCGCCAACCTTTTGTCAGTAACCGGGAAAACATGGTCATGGACTGCCAATCGAGCTCCGGAACGGCTTCATGCTTCACCTTTACCTTGCCCGCGGACTGATCCACAGAAACCACATCACCCTTTACGGTATAGCTTTTTTGAGCATCCGCCTTGGGGTGATGAGATTCGTGTGTATCGTCAGCACAAGTCGGCATGGCAGCCATACCGAGTACGGAGAATGCAATAACAGCCATCAAAAATTTCTTCATCATGTTCATATCCTTTTAAGCAAATAGAACCAGGCGGGTCGATGCCCGCCCGGATTACTGCTGATTACTTATGCATGTCACCCATGTCCATGGATATACATTTCATACCCGTCATCATGTGATACTCTTCCATCATCTGGCCCATCATGTCATCCATGAGTTTCTGATGCTCGTTGATCCAGTCTTCGTGCTCCTGCATTGACATGCCGGCCTTGGGTTTCATGGCCTGCATTTTTTCCATGGATTCCTTCATCATCTTCATATGCTCGCCCATCAGCTTCTGGCGCTCTGGCCCCTTGGCCGCTTCAGCTTCTTTCAGCTTCTGCTTGGCTTTCATGATCTGCTGTTGCAGCATGCGCTGGTTTTCGTCCGGTCCGGCGATGGCTGAAGCGGAGAGAAAACCGATACTACATGATGGTAATGATGGCGATCATTTTGCTAATGGTTTGCTTTTGCATGATTAAAACTCCTAATTGTGGTTAAAAAACTCTGACTGCTCGAATTGCTGCAACACTGGGCTGGGAGAGGCGCCCTTATTCAAGCGTGCTGAAGTATCCGACAGGATTAGCAGACGGACTCCTCTCAGGAAGGAGCCTTAAAATGAATCGACTGGAAAGCTAAGCGACCTTCAGTGCCGTTTGTAAAAACTAGGCGAAGGCAGGCTTGGGGGGATGGAATAGCGACGAAGAAACTGTTTGATAATTGCCGTTGATCATCGGGAGGAATGATGCAATGGCCCCATATGAGTCAATGATGATGTCAATTGGGCTTATTGCTTGCGTTACGCTGAGATAACAGGTAAAGCATTTATCGCATGCGGTTTTAGATTTTTGCTCAGTGTGGTTATTGGAATGCTGCTGCTTGGCATGATTGCAAGGAGACGCCGCTTTGGCATGGCCAGCATCGGAATACATAGATGTAGATGACGATAATGGATTTTTCCCTGTGCAGGAAGGCATGGTCACGGCGGCCAGCCCTTGCAAGGGAAGGCATACCAATAGGGCGAATAATGTAATCCATCTAAATTCGGAATGCATGGTTTGATTACAACATAATCAAACTTATTTCGCAAACTTACTTAAAGCTGACCCGCATAAGGAAACGAAATGTTCCTATAGCGTTAGCAACGCCAGCACTGGTGATACCAATTGCATCCAGTCAAGCGAAAAAGTAGCTAAAATAGGACTTTACGAGAGGAAAGTATATGCAATATCTCATTATTAAATATCTGGTTACCGCTGGCATGGTAGTGCTGGTGTCTGAGCTGGCGAAGCGTAGTGACCGTATCGGTGGGCTGATTGCTGCTTTGCCGCTGGTGACAGTGCTGACCCTTATCTGGCTATACATCGAACATCAGCCGGCAGCCAAGCTCAGCAATCACGCGTACTACACTTTTTGGTATGTGATTCCGACCTTGCCCATGTTTTTGCTTTTTCCTTATTTGATGCAAAGAATGAGTTTCTGGGCGTCGCTCGCAATTTGCATTATTTTCACTGCTGTGCTGTTTACAATTTATGCGCTGGCCTTAAAGAAGTTTGGCATCAACTTGCTTTAATGAACTCACTTGCTTTAGTGAACTCATAGCATCGTTATAAGTCATTCTTTATTTAGGGTTTTGCGCACAAACAGAGTAAAATGCGCGCCTGATGGAAATTCCCCGTTTAATCAATAGCTACAGGCACTATTGGGCGAAACGCTTTGGCACCTCATTTATGTTGCCGATGAGCCGCGCCGAGATGGATATGCTCGGCTGGGATTCGTGCGACATTATTCTGGTGACGGGGGATGCCTACATTGACCACCCCAGCTTCGGCATGGCGCTGGTGGGGCGGCTATTGGAGGCGCAGGGTTTTCGCGTAGGTATTATTGCGCAGCCGGATTGGCAATCAGCCGATGCCTTTAAAGAACTAGGCAGGCCGAATCTCTATTTCGGCGTGACCGCGGGCAATATGGATTCGCTGGTCAATCGCTATACCGCCGACCGCAAAATCCGTTCGGATGATGCCTATACGCCGGAGGGTGTTGCTGGCAAGCGGCCAGACCGTTCTGTACTGGTGTATTCGCAGCGCTGTCGCGAAGCCTATCCTGATGCACCTTTGGTGATTGGCAGCATTGAGGCCAGCTTGCGCCGCATTGCGCACTATGATTATTGGTCAGACAAAGTGCGGCGTTCGGTGTTGGTGGATTCCAAGGCCGATATTTTAATTTATGGCAATGCTGAGCGCGCCTTGGTGGAGCTTAGTCACCGCATGGCTAAAGGTGAAAAAGTCTCGGAAATTACCGATATTCGCGGTACAGCCTATTTGCGCAAAACGATTCCCGCAGGCTGGCAAGAAGTCGCTTCAACCAATCTGGATAGGCCGGGCAAGGTTGATACGCATGTTGACCCATACGAGATGAAAATGGGCGCAGGCACGTCTTGCGAGACAGAGGCCAAATCCAAAGAGACGCTGCTGCCGGAAGGCACAAAGGCTATCGAGATTGTGCGTAAGCCTAAGGCCGATCGCGCCATGCAGGTAGTACGCTTGCCAGCCTATGAAGAGGTGGCAAAAGACCCTATCCTTTATGCTCACGCTTCACGCGTATTGCATCTGGAAGCCAACCCGGGCAACGCCAGAGCTTTAATTCAAAAACATGGCGACCGAGAAGTGTGGCTAAACCCGCCGCCAATACCGCTCACCACCAAAGAGATGGATTACGTTTACGATTTGCCTTATGCGCGCAAGCCGCACCCTGCGTACAAGGGCGCAAAAATTCCGGCGTGGGATATGATTCGCTTTTCAGTGAATATCATGCGCGGCTGCTTTGGTGGCTGCACTTTCTGTTCGATTACCGAGCACGAAGGGCGCATCATCCAGAGCCGTTCTGAAGAATCCATACTGCATGAAATCGAAGAAATCCGCGATAAGGTAGAAGGCTTTACCGGCGTGATTTCCGACCTTGGTGGGCCAACCGCCAATATGTATCGCATGGCGTGCAAGAGTGAAACCATTGAAACAGCTTGCCGCAAGCTCTCCTGCGTGTATCCAGTCATCTGCGAGAACCTGAATACAGACCACTCTGCACTGATTGGGCTTTACCGCAAGGCGCGCGCGATTCCGGGTGTGAAAAAGGTACTGGTTAGCTCTGGTTTGCGTTACGACTTGGCGGTGACATCGCCGGAATACGTGAAAGAGCTGACGCAACACCACGTGGGCGGTTACCTGAAAATCGCACCTGAGCATTCTGAGGACAACGTACTGTCCAAGATGATGAAGCCGGGCATGGGCGCGTATGACAAATTCAAAGAGATGTTCGAGCGCTTTTCAAAAGAAGCGGGCAAAGAGCAGTATCTAATTCCCTATTTCATTGCCGCGCATCCGGGCACCACAGATGAAGATATGCTCAATCTGGCGTTATGGCTCAAAGCCAATAAATTCCGCCTGGATCAGGTGCAGACCTTTACGCCCACGCCAATGGCAATGGCTACCGCCATGTATCATTCGGGTAAAAATCCGCTGCGCAAAGTGACCGAAACCAGCGAAGAAGTGGCCATTCCCAAGGCAGGCGGTGTGCGGCGCTTGCACAAGGCCTTTATCCGCTACCACGACCCAAACAATTGGCCGATGCTACGCGAAGCCTTAAAAAATATGGGGCGTGCCGATTTGATTGGTAATGGTAAAAAGCATCTGGTCCCGGCCTGGCAGCCACTGGGCACTGAAAAAGCCGTGGTCAGGCGCCGCGCGCCAGAAGTGAAAGCCCGTGTCGGCGCCTTTAAAAAGCCGGCACCGAGGCATTTTAGCTCAACTAAGTAGCTGCGCTGCCTACCACCCCCACCCTAACCCTCCCCCTAACAAGGGGAAGGAATCCCGCATTTTGCGGGTTTAATTGGAGGCTTGAGCTTCTCCGGCTGCCAGCTTGCTGATATAAGCGGCGAAGTCTGGGTCTTCTCCATGCAACAGACGCGGTAACATCTTGCGAAAATCTTCGCGCTCACACCACTCACGCATAAAGTCTTCCCACGATAACCAGCGCCGTTGCCGCTTGCAGGTCATTTTATCTTCATAGCTCAATAGGTAAGCGCGCTCAAATAGTGAAATCAAAATCTCAAACAGCACTTGCACGCGTTCGCGCTGCTTTTCGGTCAGGTCGGTAATCTCGCACTGCGAGCGCAGTTTGAGGTCATGGTTGGCCATCACCAGCTTGAGGAAATCGGTATAAGCGTCAGACAGCAGCTGATGAACCGTTGTCGCGCTCTTTGCGCTGCTCCAGCAGGTAAGCGAAAATGGCCAGCGGCAGGCCAAATACCGTGACGATGTAGCTTAAGAGTTCCCAGGTTTCGAGTTGCATAATCTTTATAGCCCCATATTATTTTCGACCGGGCCCGTTCTTCGCAACCAAGTCGGATAGCAGTTTCAGCTGCTCTCTCTGAATTTCCATCAGCTCGCCGCGCTGGGTTTTGCGCAGCAAATCCACCTTTTCGTGTAACAGCATGATATCCAGTTCCACCTTCAGGTTGACCTCATAATCGTGCTCTGCATTACGCCTGTCAATTTGGGATTGCCTGTTTTGCGACATCAAAATAATGGGCGCCTGAACAGAAGCCAGCATGGAAAGAAACAGGTTGAGCAGGATGTAGGGATAGGGGTCGAAAGTCTTGTTGTAATTAACAAGAATGTAAGAGTTTAAAGCTACCCAGATTAGCAAGATGCAGGCGAAGATGCCAATAAACACCCAGGAACCGCCAAAGCTCGCAACTGCATCCGCAGCGCGCTGACCCATGGTTTTATCTGCGTCTGATTCATGTACCGTATTTTTTGAAATGTGCTTGCGCTCGGTCACATGGCGGGTGACCTTTTGCCTGTGATTATCCAGTGATGAATAAGGCATGCCGAAAAGCTTTTTCGATAGATCGTCTAGGTTTTTCTTCATAATCCGAATTTCTCCATGACTACTAAAAAATCAAAAGGCTAGCTGTTTAGTCCCACAATTAAATGGTCATGATTAACAGTAAAAATATTGGGTAGTTTTTGGTGCCAGCGGAGTATAGCCTCAAAAGGTGAAACACGTCCCAGTGCACGTAACTTGAATTTGGCGCGCCAGAAAGCGATCCAGTTCCGCCGCGAAAGCCTGGCGGTCAGCCTGGCTGAAAGTAGATGGGCCTGAAATATCCACGCCGCTGCCACGCAGTTCTTCCATAAAGTTACGCATGGTCAGGCGCTCACTGATATTGGCTGTGGAATAAAACTCGCCGCGCGGGTTCAGCGCATGGCCGCCCTTGGCTGTCACCTGCGCGGCAAGCGGGATATCAGCGGTAATCACCAGATCACCCGCCTCCAGTTCCTGCACGATTTTGTTGTCTGCTACATCAAAGCCACCGGGGACTTGCAAGGCTTTGATGTAAGGCGAGGGCGGCACACACATCAGCTTATTGGCAACCAGCGTGGTCAGAGTCTTGGTACGATCCGCAGCCCTGAATAAAATTTCCTTGATGACCACGGGGCAAGCGTCTGCATCAACCCATATCTGCACTGTTAGCGGCCTCGATTGCCCCGATGATGCGCACTAGGTTTGGGGGAAAACAAAGCCGCTTGTGGCATGGCCTGATGGCGCGCGGCTTCGGACAGATTTTTATCAGATTTTACTGACTGATGGTTTGCGGGGCTATTTGTATTACGGTTTTGTTCAATTCCGCTTTGCACATGATGCTGCTGATTGGTTTGCCCATTGCCGGGTCTGCCATGACGCGAGCCATTCGGGTTGTTGGTATTAGTACGTTGGCCCTGACTCTGACCATGGCTACGATGCAAGCCATTGGCAGAACCTTGCGGCTTGCGATGCTGCTGTCCGCGTGAAGGGCGAGGCGGGCGCGGCGCTTCCGGTTCTGGTCTGGCAGAAGGCACAAAGCCTTCAACCGCCACGCGTGGGATTTCACGTTTGAGTAGCTTTTCAATATCTCTCAAATACGGGGCTTCTTCACGGTCAACCAGCGAGATTGCCGCGCCGGTAACGCCTGCACGGCCAGTACGGCCGATGCGGTGTATGTAGTCTTCTGGCACATTCGGCATTTCAAAATTCACTACTTGCGGTAGCTGGTCAATATCCAGGCCGCGCGCGGCGATGTCGGTGGCAACCAATACGCGCATGCTGCCATCCTTGAATTGTGCCAGCGCCTTGGTGCGCGCTGCCTGGCTTTTGTTGCCATGGATTGCGGCGGCTTCAATGCCATCTTTCACCAGTTTTTCAGTGAGGCGGTTAGCGCCATGCTTGGTGCGGGTAAAAATCAGCACCTGCTTCCAGTCGTGATGCTTGATCAAATAGCTCATCAGCTCGCGCTTATGACTCTGGCCTACCATGTGTACGGTTTGCTCGACTAATTCGGAAGCAGTATTACGGCGTGCAACCTCGACAAAGCCCGGGTTATGCAGCAGGCCATCAGCCAGCGTTTTAATCTCGTCAGAGAATGTGGCCGAGAACAGCAGGTTCTGCCGTTGTTTAGGCAGAAGCGCGAGAATCTTCTTGATGTCGCGGATAAAGCCCATGTCCAGCATGCGGTCGGCTTCATCCAGCACCAGAATCTCAACGCCGGATAGATCAACATTCTTCTGTCCAACGTGGTCCAGCAAGCGGCCCGGCGTGGCGACCAAAATATCCAGCGGCTTCTTTAGACGTGCAGTTTGCGGGTTGATATTCACGCCACCAAAAATCACCATCGATTTCAGGGGCAGGTACTTGCCATAGGTTTTGACTGATTCTTCAATCTGCGCGGCAAGCTCACGTGTCGGCGTCAGCATCAGGCAGCGTGGCCGCCCGATAGTAGAGCCAGCAGCAGGTTTGTTGCTCAGCATATGCAATATCGGCAGCGTAAAGCCAGCGGTTTTGCCGGTTCCGGTTTGTGCGCCGGCGAGTAAATCGCCGCCGGCTAATACTTGCGGTATGGCTTTAAGCTGAACTGGGGTGGGGGTGGTGTAACCGGCATCGGCAATGGCACGCAAGATGGGGTCGCTTAACCCTAACGTATTAAAGTCAGGGGTGGAAATAGGTGATTCTGTAGACAATGTAAAACTCCAGGCTAGAAATTCTTGAGCCGGCCACTGCACCCTATGTAGGGTTTTGAAGCAATACCAATCGAGGCAAGCAAATAAAGGGATATTAAAAAACAAAAGGCCGCTACACTGATTGGTTGGCGCAGGGAAGTTGCATTATACGTAGGTATTTAATAAAAGCTACAAGAATTGAGTGAAACAAAGAAGCTCTTCAATCTTATTTCTTTCGGGTGCTATCAGCCTCCGCTTCTGGCCATAGATTGGGAAATAAAAATCGTAGGCTTTCTAACGGTATTCCTAAGTAGACCCTCCCTTTTGGTGTGTCAGACTTTAGAAGTCCATAATCCAATAATGCTTTTAATAGACGCTCAGCGGTTCGTGGAGCTAAGCCAGTCATCGCTTTAAACTCCCCCCTTTCCAGAAGCCCATTAATTGCAATGTAATGTAATGGAGTGAGTGCCTCAACCCGGATTTCAGACTTTTCTTTTGCACTCTCATAGGCAAGCAGTGCTTTCAGGCGATCCTTGAAATCCGCCAAATTAAGCATTTGCTCCATAAAGACAGCTTGGTCGATACGTAGCTCCAGAAAAAATTTGGCAAAATCAATTAACCCTTTTTCTGTTAGCGCACCACGCCCATCATAATCACCCAACCTCGGTTCATCAGCATTTCCCAAGCGCGAGTAGTATTCTGCTTGATTCCGGGCGAGCCCGCGCATAGGCGACCACAGCCCATTTGTTAATCCCAGCGCATGCAACGCAAGATATGATTGCAACCTGGCCACCTGGCCATTTCCATCGAGGAAGGGGTGCACCCATACTAATCGGTGATGCGCACAGGCAATACCTACAACTGTTCTTTCCCCCTCTGGCAAGCTGCTATAAAAGTCTGCCCATCTTTTTAAAAAGTGCGGAACGGCTTTTTGGGCTGAGCCCATATGAATATCTACTTTGACATTAATGTTACGCAGCTCACCTTCTTGAATTGGCTCACCCGTTTCAGTTACACGGTCAGGCTGGAGAAGCTGCTCATAAAGATGCCGATGTAAATCAAGAATTGAGTCAGGGTTAAATGTATTTCGCCATCCACGCGTAGCAATTTCAGTTTCACCCCATTCCTCAGTCGCAAGATGGGCTAAAGCCAGACGTTGCTTCCGAGCTTTATCGAGATCCTTGGAAAACCTGTTCTGTAGAGCATCTTCTATATCAGCAGGCAGTGTTTGCTGGCCTTCAATCTTATTCGTGTAATAAGAATTCATTGCGCGAAGAAAAGGCGTCAGGTGAATTAGTAAACCTGGCATAGGGTTGCCAGATAATTTCCAGCAACGCTTTTGTAGTTCATGAGCTAGCTCTAACAATGGCTGGAGTCCAGCTTCACTTGGCAACAGAGGTTCGAACTCTGAAATTTCAGTAGCAGGGGGTTTTCGAATAACTGTAGAAGCCATGGCGAATCTTCTTCAGGTTCTAAATATTACAAATAATACATACATATTATGTACTTACAAAATTATTTGTTAATTATTGGCGGGTATTTTGGCGAATCTTTTGGCGGATATTATTAAAACTTGTGGTAAGCCCGGCCCACTGCACCCTGTGTAGCTTTTCCGGCTACGAATGAAGCCGATTTGGCAACACTATGGCTGCCTTTGCAGTCGATTCGTTTATGGCTATAATGTACATATTAGCTAATTCAAGGAGTACAGTCATGAAAACCATTACGTCTGTTGAAGCCCAGAACCATTTTGGCGAGTTGCTGGATAACGCACAGCGCGAGCCAATCTCGATCACCCGGCGCGGGCGTCCAGTGGTCTATATTGTGTCGAATGAGGCGTACCGCACCTTGGCCGGGCGCGTGGCGGAATCTCCGCAAACGGCAGATTATCTGGATGCGATTGCCGCGTTTCGCGGCAGCGGAAAGAAGGGAGTGACGAAGGCGCTGCTGGCCGACCGTAAAACCGACAGGCAGCGTGAGGAGTGAGCGGCTACCTGCTGGATACTTCTGCATTGCTGACTTTGCGCGGCGACGAGGCCGGTGCACAGCGGGTGTCGGCACTGCTGGCGGAAGCCAGTGCGGGCGGGCCAGCTTGTCATGGCTGTTTTATCTCGTTGATGGAGGTACTGTACCGTGTCTGGAAAAACGAGGGAGAGACAGCAGGACGCGAGGCTTACGCCGCCTGCCTGAGTTTGCCTATCATCTGGTCGCATGAATCACCCGCCCTTCTGGAGCGCGCAGCAAGTATCAAGGCGATTCATCCGCTTTCGCTTGCCGATGCATGGATTGCCGCTGCTGCGCTGGAGCTGGGGGCGGCGCTGGTGCATAAAGATCCGGAGTTCGAGAATCTTCCCGGTTTGATCGAAGAGCGTTTGCCCTACAAGTAACGGAGAGCAGATGAGCTTACACAAGGAAAGCGAGTTAAAGGGGTTGGCATCGAATAACTAATTGGGGATCTTCAGCTCAAGAACAGCCATGGTGACCTAACGTAAAGTATTTTAAATTCAATAGCTTATATGGTTTTTCGTTTTACGCACCAAGCTTTGCCAAGTCATCTTCAGTCAGCCAGCGCCACTGTCCAACAGCCAAATCGTCCGGCAACTTTAACTGGCCAATCTGGATGCGCTTCAAGTTTTCAACGCGATTGCTGACTGCAGCCAGCATGCGTTTCACCTGATGGTATTTGCCCTCGGTCAGCGTCAGGTGAATCACATTTTCGCTGACTTTTGTGCAGGCCAGCGCGCCAATGGGCGCCGGTTCATCTACCAATTGCACGCCTTTAAGCAAATCGGCAATCTGTTTTTCGTCTACCGCGTGCTTGGTGGTTACTTCATAAACCTTGGGTACTTTCCATTTGGGTGAGCTCATGCGGTGGATAAACTGGCCATTGTCCGAGAGCAGTATCAGGCCGGTGGTATCTTCATCCAGCCTGCCTATGCATTGCACATCACGCTCTATTAAAGGGTGGGGGAGTAGGCTATAGATGGTGGGATGATGTTGTGTCTTATGCGAGCACTCGTAATTGGCTGGCTTATGCAGCATGAGATAGGCTTGTTTTCGATACTGCCAAGGTTCGCCGCGTACGGTGAAATTCAGGTTCTCAACATCAAACTCGGAAAATGGATCATCACATGCTTTACCGTTTACTGTGACATCACCGCGCCCGACCATGATGCGGCAAGCCTTGCGCGAGCCCAAGCCCTGGGAATGTAAAATGCGCTCAAGCTGCATGGATTGGTAGTGCAAGCCCAGGTTATTGTTTTTTGGTACCCGCAATACCCGCATCACATACGGGCCTTAACCATTTGCCTGAAGACTGGGTAGTTTGGTTAATTGGCCGCCCCTCCTTGCTGACGCCTTGGAGGGACCATTTGCTGGTGTAGCTGGTATCACTATTCAAGGTCATTTCAAATTTACCAGTGCCTTTTATGTCGCCAGTGCATACCATGTCACCAGATGCAGTGTTGCCGCTATGCTGATAGTTTTTGACAATGCAGCCATCCTTGCCCTGCGAGGTATTTACTGGTTGTTTCATGGAGGCTTGCTCGGGGGTTATGCAATGTTGAATGTGCATGGGATCGCCGCCAAAAGGCATCTGGATGCCCATTTTTTTCATCTCGGCTAATTGCGCGGCTGACATTTTCGGCATATCCGGCATTTGCATACTGATTGCCATATCCCATTGTCCGGGTTTAAGTCGGCCATCGGCGGCGCTTGCAACTACACAAGCAGCCAAACCTGAAGCCAACACAATCACCTTAAAAATTTTCATGGTATACATCCTTATAATTAGGCCCTTAACAAATCAACCTTGATAGATTTTACTCTTTTGCCAGCATTGCGCCCAATTAAGGCTGGCAGACTAAGGCGGGTTTGACAGCAGATTCAAGTAAACTATCTCAAAACCCTGACCAACCTTACACAACATGGCAACCAAATACATCACTTCGCGCGACAATAGCATATTCAAGCAGTTGAAAAAGCTGGTTGATTCCTCGCGCGAGCGCCGCAGTGCCGGACAGACTGTGCTGGATGGCGCACACCTAGTAGCGGCTTATATTGAAGTCTTTGGCGAGCCCGAGTTGCTTATTTTTGCCGAGGGTGATTGCACAGCAGATGTGGTAGCGTTTTTAGACCGTTTTGAAAATGCCGATAAAATGATGTTGCCGCCCGCCATGTTTGCCGAGGTATCGCCCGTGGCGACGCCAACCGGCCTGCTGGCGCTGGTGACAACGCCAAATTTGAGTGTGACGGCCAAGCCACAATTTGCGCTATTACTGGAAAATATCCAGGACCCGGGCAACCTGGGCGGCATGTTGCGTAGCGCCGCTGCGGCAGGGGTTGAGGTTGCTTATTTATCCGAGGGCTGCGCCGATGCCTGGTCGCCCAAAACCTTGCGTGGGGGTCAGGGGGCGCATTTTGTGCTGCCGATGGTAGAGCGTGCTGATTTACTAGAAATAGTGAGTGGTTTTCAAGGCCAAACACTGGCAACTGCCGCAGAAGGACAATCACTTTATAGTTTTGATTTGACCGGGCCAGTGGCGTTTATCATCGGCAATGAAGGCGCCGGTTTAAGCGATGCCTTAATTGGCGCAGCAAACAGCAAGGTGACTATTCCCATGCCCGGCAGGGCGGAATCCCTGAATGCTGCGGCAGCAGCGGCAATATGCCTGTTCGAAAGGGTACGGCAGACAGCCTAACCCCTATTTATTTTAAAAGCGGATGATCTTTTGGTAACTGCTTGGCATACCAGAGAGCCAGCCGATGCCGCAATGTTTTTTCGGCGACCTGTTCTTCAGGCAATGGCTGAATGACCTTGTCATGCACCAGCAGCCGGTAAATGTATAAGAGCTTCTCGCTTGCCGAATCAGTAGGCTCAAACTCCACCACGCCGCGTCCTTCCGCATACTTGATGCCAGCGCGCAATGCCTCCTTAAATAATTCATTCTCATGCTTTAGTTTTTTCACGGCGACTCCCTACCTAAATTTCTGATACTGATTGACAGCATACTATTTTATTCAGCGCATACACCATGCTGTTTGTTGAGCTTTTCTCCCAGCGCGTAATGCTCGAGAAATATTAAAAATTGACCAAGATGCACTTGATTCAGAATCGGTAGATAAATAATTATTAATGATAATGATTATCATGTAGAATAAGATTTAGTAGATAAATTACTTACAAAAAGGGCTGTAAATGCAGTTTAGAATAAAACTACTTCCTTTAGTAATGCTGCCTGTGCTGGCGCAGATGGCGCATGCTGAGAATGCCGTTCAATTAGCAGAAGTAATCAATGTGCCGCGCGTTGACGTGATAGGCAATGAAGCGCAACTAATCAAAACGCCTGGCTCCGCTACTATTATTGAACAAGAGGTGTTGGAGTCTAGCCATGTGTTCACTACCAACGAAGCGCTACGTAAAGTGCCTGGTTTGGTGATTCGCGATGAAGAAGGCTTTGGCATGCGCCCCAATATTGGTGTACGTGGTTTAAATCCAACACGCTCAACTAAAGTACTCCTGTTAGAGGATGGCATACCTTTAACTTACGCACCTTACGGCGAAAACGCGAGCTACTACCATCCAACCATCGACCGCTTTAGCAGCATAGAGGTGCTTAAAGGGGCATCGCAAGTTAAGTTTGGGCCAACTACCTCGGGCGGTGTGATTAACTATATTACGCCTGATGCCCCAGAAGCCTTTGGCGGGCATATGAGCATTACGGGCGGCAATCGCGATTATCTCAACACCAAAATGAATGTGGGCGGCAATGGCATGTTGTTTGATTACACCCACAAAGAGGGTGATGGTGCTCGCGACAACACGCATTCCAATATTGAAGACCTGAATCTGAAAGTCACAAAAGCAATCAGTGACAATCACGCGATCACACTGCGTGCCAACTGGTTCAGCGAGAGTTCACAAGTCAGCTACTCAGGCGTGACCCAGCGCGAATATGATAATTTTGGTGGTGAATACAATCCATTTAATCACGATAGTTTTGACACTACACGCTATGGCTTATCCGCCACCCATGATTGGCAAATGAACACTAATGCATTACTCACAACAAACTTCTACTATGCCTATTTTGATCGTGATTGGTGGCGCCAGCAAAGCAATACCTCGGCAGGTAATATTTCTGCTGGCGATGGTTGCGCAGAGTTTGCCGCAGACAGAATAAATGGCGTTGCTGTCAATGGTGGCACCTGCCAAGGCGTACAAGGTCGATTGAGAACCTACAACACTTATGGCGTAGAGCCGCGATTGACTGTCACCCACGCTTGGGGAGAGTTGGAGATAGGCGCAAAAGCACATTTTGAAGACCAGGAGCGTCGGCAGGTGAATGGCAGCTCGCCATCGGCAAGAACGGGCACATTAAAAGAAAATAACGAGCGAAAAACGGATGCATATTCTGGCTATGTGTCAAACCGTTTTGATATTGGCCAATTTTCGATAACACCAATCATGCGTTATGAGCACGTTGAGAACGAGCGCACTGATCGCATAAAAGACACGAAAGGTGATGATGTCTTGCATGAGTGGATTCCGGGCTTGGGTTTGGCTTACAACCCGAATGCCCAATTAACTTTGTTTGCAGGTGTGCATCGCGGCTTTGCACCACCACGTACCGAGGATTTAATTAGCGATACAGGTGGCGCGGTAGATGTGGATGTTGAGCGCTCTACCAATTGGGAGTTTGGTTTCCGCGCAAAACCGACATCAAAACTGAATGTTGAAGCCACCGCTTTTTATAATGATTTTAAAAATTTAATTGCAGTAGGTTCGGTGGCAAGTAATGTGGCGTTATCGCAAGGCGAGGCCACGTTTGCAGGGCTAGAGTTAAGTGGCCAATATGCATTTGATAATGGTTTTTACAGCCGTTTAGCTTACACTTGGCTGCCCGTGGCTGAGCAAGATGAACCGTTTAGGCAAGTCAGTAACAACTCCATTGTGGCAGGCAGCAAATCTGGCAATCGCCAACCTTACGCGCCTAAAAACACCATAACCGCTGCTTTTGGTTATAAAGTGGGTAGTTGGGATGCGCAACTAGAAGCCGTGCACGTAGGTAAACAATATGCTGATTTTGCTGAAACTAAAGAGGTGCCCAATGACGACCTTGGCTTAACTGGACAGTTTGGAGAAATTGATAGCTACACCATATTTAGTGCAGCTCTAAATTATCGTTACGAGCCGTACAAAACCACATTTTTTGTAACCAGCAAAAACTTGTTTGATAAAGAATATATTGTGGATAGAACGCGCGGTATTTTGACGGGTATGCCACGTCTAGTGCAGGTAGGTGCGCGGTATGACTTTTAAGAGTAAATTAATTGGCGCTGTTTAGCTACTTTTGACAGCTGCCAATTGGTAATTGCCCAACGCCACATTTCATTCAATGTGGCGTTTTTTATTGTCGTGGGTGGTTGTTGCCCTAAGAAATTTAGCGCATCAAATAATAATGCGCTTGAATAATTGAGTTCTAGTGGATTGGCCAGCGTTTGCTTGCTGAGCTTTTCGCCTTGCCCATTCGTGGCAACAGGAATGTGCGTGTAGCTGGGTGTGTGGAGTTTTAATTTTTGCTGGAGATAAATCTGGCGCGGCGTGGAATCAAGCAAATCTGCTCCGCGTACACATGGGTGATGCTTTGCTCGGCATCATCAACCACCACAGCAAGCTGGTAGGCATAAATGCCATCGGCGCGCTTTAATACAAAATCTCCAATATCGCGGCTTAAATTATGGCTGTTAGCACCTTGAATCGCATCGTCAAAAGCAATCGGCCTATCCTCAACTTTCATTCGCCAGGCGCGTGCCTGCTTACCCAGCGCCAGGCCATTACGACAAGTTCCGGGATAAACCAAGCCATCAATGCCATGCATGGCGGAGTCGGCAATCTCTTTACGTGAACAGCTACAGGGGTAAACCAGCGCCTGCTTTTGCAGATTTTCCAGTGCCGCCGCATAAGCATCAAAGCGTTCACTCTGATACATGACACTGCCATCCCACTCAAAACCAAATGCTGCCAGCGCTTTTAAAATGGCTTCAGCGGCACCCGGCATCTCACGCGGGGTATCCAAATCTTCCATGCGCACCAGCCATTCGCCTTTGTGTATTTTAGCTTCGAGGTAGCTGGCAACTGCGGCGACTAGCGAGCCGAAATGCAAGGGGCCGGTGGGAGAGGGGGCAAAGCGACCTCGATACATGGTTTAGAATATTCCCTGTGTATGGCTAAAGCGGCTGGTCGTAATTGTCTTTATATCGCTGAATAGTGACGAAGAAATCAGTGTAAGGGCTGAAGATAAGGCGGAATGTACCAGGACTGAAGTTCGCTGCCCTGCATTACCAGATTGCATTGCAGGCGGTCGGCACCATTGGCACTCACTTCAAAATCATAGGTGCGCATGAGCTGTACGCGCCCGCGGCTATTGCGTCCCAGCCTAAGCCTGGTGCAGGCGACAGTTTCATCCAGCAATTGCAAGTCGCAGCGGTCAGCCAGATCGCGGCCGGTGTTTACTGCCTTCTCGCGCACACCGATGCTATCAAACCAAAACCAGGCGGCTGCAATTGCTGTAATAAATAGGAATATTTCCAACAGGTAACCCAAATCAGGCGAAGCAAAATGAGCTTACATAATAATGAGGTTGGTATTCGGCTTCAAGCTAAGCTTTCTTGCAATCTGCGCGCCCTGAAATGAAGCGCGCTTGAGAATTTTGCTTTGACCGAGATTGTCGGTATAGTCTAACCCGAGTTATATTGCCTCGAACTGAACTTTCGGAACAAATTATCGCTTATTGATATGACTGAAGATCGCGAACAAGAAGCGCTGGGCGCTTATCTTAAATTGCTGCAAAATAAGGGCGCGAGCGAGGCCTATCTGAAGCAGCGTAAGGAGCTTTTGTTAGCGTTTGTCCCGAGCCTTGTAGACTTGCCCAGCGATGGCTTTTTATTTCGAGATGTCGTAGAGGATTTTCTGGACAGCATAGATAAGGCCAAATGGGCTCTTTAGTCTGGCCGTAGCGCGAGAATATTTTCCATTCTGGACTAAAGATATCAAGACAATTGCAGCGCTTAGTGCAGGCGCGGCCTTTGATTTGGACTCTATGCATTGGCAGCCACTGGATTGTACCCTTAGAGTGCTGTGGGAGATGCTGGATAAAGAACAGTTCGATGTGTCCGAGACCTGGCCAATTAAAGCCTATACCCTGGCTTTGCGTCAGAATGGCGCGGAACAGTCTTTGGTGGATACGCGTGTCAAACTGGTAAAGCTATTGTTGATACGGTTGAGAGATGCCCCGGCTAAGAATCACAAAATTTACCGCATTGCAGTTGATGCCAGCGCATCCCTTTTTGCTGTAAAAGGGACGCGTCATTTGTTTTTTGCAGTGGTTCGGGAGTTTTATTATTTCTGGATTGGTGACCCGAAGGCAGCCGAATATATCCGTGGTGATACAACGCTCAATTCTGAATGTAGCTTTTGATGTAAATCCAGTGCAATGGCAAACATTGGAGATGGATCTGAAGACCGTCTGGGCAAACCTGAAGAATGAGAAATTTTCTCATGCTGACACATTAGCACTCGAGGCTTACGCAGCTGCATTGACTCAAAAAGGAGCTGACAAGGCGCTCATCGAGACGCGTACAAAGCTGGTGAAATTACTGTTGTTGCGCTTGAAGGGTGTTACAAATAAAAATGCAAAAATTTATCGTAAAGCTGCGTATGCAACAGCGCCGGTATTTGAGATTAAAGAAGCACGATATTTATTTTTGGTTGTAGTACGCGAGTTTTATTATTTCTGGATTGGCGATCCAAACGCTGCAAACTACGTTCTTAACAAAACCTGAATATCAACCCCAAGGTTTCCAAGTCATTTTATTGCTCCAGCCCGCTAAATTATAAACAGATAGTCTGATAATCAGAGCCCGTCATTTCAGCTTTACCAAAATCCACTGTAAAATGCACCATAAATGTGTGATGCACTTTAGCAGGCACGAATTGAGTGCGTTATATAATGGGCGGGGTTTTAATACCTTATAAAAAATAGCAGGTTGAGAATTGGTGCGGCTAGCGCCCAATATCATCTGATTTTAATTGCTGGGGGGAGAGTAAGGATGGAAGCACTACAATCTGCAAGTGATGTTTTATTTGTCCTACTAGGCGCCATTATGGTGCTTGCCATGCATGCCGGTTTTGCTTTTCTTGAAGTTGGCACAGTGCGCCGCAAGAACCAGGTGAACGCACTGGTTAAAATCATGGTGGATTTTTCTGTATCTACCATTGCCTACTTCTTTATTGGTTACAGTATTGCCTACGGCGTCAATTTTTTGCAAGGCGCCGAGGCGCTGGCTGTTAAAAATGGTTACGAGTTGGTCAAATTCTTTTTCCTGCTCACTTTTGCCGCTGCAATACCGGCGATTGTTTCAGGCGGCATTGCCGAGCGAGCCAGATTTAACCCGCAATTAGCGGGCACCTTTCTGCTGGTCGGTTTTATCTACCCATTTTTTGAAGGTATAGCCTGGAATAACCATTATGGTATCCAGGATTGGCTCCTTGCCAGTTTTGGCGCCAAGTTCCATGACTTTGCCGGATCGGTTGTAGTGCATGCCATGGGTGGCTGGGTGGCTTTAGTTGCGGTCATATTGCTGGGTGCGCGAATCGGGCGCTACAGCAAGGATGGCCGCTTGCACGCGTTTCCGCCGTCCAACATACCGTTCCTGGCTTTGGGCGCATGGATGCTCACAGTAGGCTGGTTCGGTTTTAACGTGATGTCCGCACAAACGATACAGGGTATTACCGGCCTGGTAGCAATGAACTCGCTAATGGCACTGGTTGGCGGTACATTGGCCGCATTACTGATAGGCAGGAATGATCCAGGCTTTGTGCATAACGGCCCACTAGCCGGTTTGGTGGCCGTTTGCGCTGGCTCCGATGTCATGCACCCGTTAGGTGCGCTATTCACCGGCGCGGTCGCTGGCGCCCTCTTTGTTTGGGCATTTACCCTCACGCAAAACCGTTGGAAGATAGACGATGTGCTTGGCGTATGGCCCTTGCATGGCTTGTGTGGTGCATGGGGCGGCATTGCTGCTGGCATTTTCGGCGCTAAAGCATGGGGCGGCATGGGCGGGGTGAGCTTTATGTCGCAACTGATAGGCACTTCACTGGGCGTTGCAGTCGCGCTTGTGGGCAGCCTGATTGTTTATGGCTCGCTAAAAATGATCGTTGGCATTCGCATGGAAGCAGAAGACGAACATTTAGGCTCTGATTTGTCTATTCATAAAATTGCCGCCACGCCGGGGTCCGATTCCGACGATTAACGCGGGGATTATCCAAATTGAGTCATGCTAAAATGCCGCATGGCTCAATTTCACGTCCTTATACCTGCAGCTGGCTTCGGCCACCGCATTGGCGCCGAAATCCCCAAGCAATATTTGCCATTACTTGGCAAGCCATTAATCCAGCATACACTGACTATTTTTATGGACTGCCCACGCATCAGCTCAGTTTCGGTAGTGTTGAGTGCCGAGGATATTTATTGGGATGCAGCGAGCGCAGTTACCAATTCAGCAATATTGCAAAATTCAAAAATTAAAGTTCAGCGCTGTGGCGGGACAGAGCGCTCAGCCACCGTGCTGAATGGTTTGCTGGCTATGCAGGGCAGCCTGGAAGCCGATGATTGGGTGCTGGTGCATGATGCAGTACGGCCATGTCTTAGCCTGGCAGCGCTCAATCATTTACTGGATGTGTTAGAAAACGATACTGTCGGCGGTTTACTCGCCATTCCATTAGCCGATACGCTAAAGCGGGCTGACGCTGAGCAGCGTGTTGCTGCCACCTTGTCGCGGGAGGGCTTATGGCTTGCACAAACGCCACAAATGTTCCGTTACGGTTTGCTTACCAAGGCCATGCAGCGGGCAGGCGATGCACCTACCGATGAGGCGCAAGCGGTTGAAGCGCTTGGCTTTAAGCCCAAGCTCGTTGCTGGTGAATTACGCAATCTTAAAATTACTTATCCGCAAGATTTGCTGTTGGCCGAGGCGATACTAGTTACAGATACGAAAGGTCAAAAATGATAAGAGTTGGCCATGGATTTGATGTGCATCGGCTAGTGGCGGGCCGCCCCTGTATTATTGGGGGCGTTAATATCCCACACCAGAAGGGGCTGGCTGGACACTCTGACGCCGACGTTTTGTTGCATGCGATATGTGATGCGTTGCTGGGCGCAGCGGCTCTGGGCGATATCGGCAAACATTTCCCCGATACCGATGCGCGCTACAAAGGCATTAATTCGCGCCAACTATTGCAGCAGGTGGCGGCTTTACTTAAAACGAAACATTTTATTATCGTCAATATTGATGCGACCGTTATCGCAGAGGCGCCAAAATTAGCGCCTTATATTGCACAGATATGTGCCAACATTGCTGACGACTGTGCTGTGCTGGCTGATGTGGTGAATGTGAAGGCAACTACCTCGGAAAAACTAGGCTTTACCGGCCGTGGCGAGGGCATTGCCGCCGAGGCTGTGTGCTTGATACAGCGTACCCAGCTTTAATCTTCAGGATTCAAGCTTTTAGCAGCACGATGACGGCGCCGCTGCCGCCATCAGCTTGTCTGGCTTGCGCGTAGGCAATCACCTCGTCGCGCTGCATCAGCCAGTTACGCAGCTTGTGCTTCAAGACAGGCTCGCGGTTTCTGGAACCGAGGCCCTTGCCGTGAATGATGCGCACACAACGTATGCCACGTTTTTTGCAGTCTCCCAAAAATTCAGCCACATAAACTCTGGCCTCATTGGCAACCAATCCATGTAAATCAATTTTGGCTTGAATTACCCAATAGCCACGCCGTAATTTGCTTAAGATATCCGGGGCGTGACCTGCGCGCAGGTAAAGCAGTTCTTCGCCGCTTTCCATTTCATGCGCGGGGATGTAGTCGTCGCTGAGCGAATCAACCAGCGCCTGTTTTTCATCGCGCATGAGCTGCTGGGGAACAGGCTTAGGCTTATGCAGCGGGTGATGCAGACGAGGCGCTTTTAGCGGACGTGCACCTTTGACTGCTTCACGAAACAGCTCAATTTCGTCCTTAGCTTTGCTCATTTTTTGCCATGAATAAATACGCACTTTTAGACACTTATTTCAAGTTATCCAAATAACGCTCTGCATCCAGGGCGGCCATGCAACCCGTGCCAGCGCTGGTGACAGCCTGACGATAAACATGGTCCTGCACATCGCCCGCGGCAAACACACCAGGGATGCTGGTAGCCGTGAAGTTACCTTTACGGCCAGATTCGGTGACGATATAGCCGCCTTCCATCTCCAGCTGGCCTGCAAAAATATCGGTATTGGGTTTGTGGCCGATAGCGATAAACACGCCCTTAAGCGCAATATCTTTAGTGGCACCGCTATTGACGCTTTTAATGCGCATGCCTGTTACGCCGCTGTTGTCGCCCAGCACTTCATCCAGCGTGGAGAATAGATCCAGCACAACCTTGCCTTCTTTCACGCGCTCCATCAGCTTATCCACCAAGATGGCTTCGGCCTTGAATTTATCGCGTCTGTGCACCAGGGTAACTTTGCTGGCGATGTTGGATAGATACAGCGCTTCTTCCACCGCAGTATTGCCGCCGCCGATGACTGCGACTTCCTGATTTTTGTAAAAGAAGCCATCGCAAGTGGCGCAGGCAGAAACACCCTTGCCGGCAAATCTTTCTTCTGACGCAAGCCCCAGATATTTAGCCGAGGCGCCGGTTGCGATAATCAGTGCGTCGCAGGTGTATTCACCTGAATCGCCAATCAAGCGGATTGGCTTTTCCTTGAGTTTGGCGGTATGGATATGATCAAAAATTATCTCGGTATTAAAGCGCTCAGCGTGTTTTTGAAAACGTTCCATGAGTTCAGGTCCCTGTACGCCGTCAGCATCCGCAGGCCAATTATCTACATCGGTAGTGGTCGCGAGTTGACCGCCCTGCGCAAGGCCGGTAATCAATACCGGCTTTAAGTTGGCGCGGGCTGCATACACAGCGGCAGAGTAGCCTGCGGGGCCGGAACCCAGAATCAACAGGCGGAAGTGTTTGCTCGACATTTAGATATAACTCCAAATACAGTTTCAGAAAATTGTAATTACTTTATAAACCCAGAGTTTGGCATCAAGCTGACAATGTTATCTGCGTTAGGTTCGGCCATGTTATTGCTTCGGGTTTTCGCCAGCACTTAACTATTCAGAAGGTGCCAAATCCAGTGGCGTCACACCGCTTAAATTGGCATCCAGAATCGCCCGCCTGACAATTTCAATCGCTTGTGGGCGCGGGAAACTCTTGCGCCATGCCAATGCTACACGTCTGGCTGGCGCGGGCTGCTTGAACGGCAGGAAAGCAAGCGTGCTATTTGCGTCTGCGCCAGGCACGCAGGCAGTACTGGGCAATATGGTCATGCCTACGCCAGAAGCTACCATGTAACGGATAGTTTCCAGTGAGCTGCCTTCAAATGTTTGTTGTATGCCGCTAGCCGTTTGGCCGCTACCTAGCTGCGGGCACATCTTCAATACCTGATCGCGGAAACAGTGTCCTGCGCCCAGTAATAACACGGTTTCATCGCCTAATGCATCAGGGGTAATGCTTTGCCGTTTACTCCATGGATGATTAGCGGGCAAAGCAAGCTGAAATGGCTCATCAAACAAAGGCTGCGTGACGATACCGGGCTCTGAAAACGGTAAGGAGATGACGATTAAATCCAGTTTTCCATGTTTGAGCTGCTCACGCAAATTGCTGGTGTAGCTCTCCTGAATAATAAGTTGCATGGCAGGCGCATGTTTGCGCAGCAGCGGCAGAATTTGTGGCAACAGATAAGGGCCAATAGTATAAATAGCACCGAGTTTTAGGGGGTGGGATAGCGGGTCGCTGCCCTGGTCGGCAATCATCTTGATGCAGGCCACTTCTTCAAGAATGCTGGCAGCTTGTGCGACTATCTGCTCGCCAACGTGAGTTAGCGTGACTTCGTTTGAGCTACGCTCAAAAATGGCAATGCCGAGCTCTTCTTCAAGTTTTTTGATACTTACACTCAAAGTAGGCTGGCTGACAAAGCAAGCTTCAGCAGCGCCGCCAAAATGGCGCTCACGCGCAACGGCAACTACATAACGGAGTTCAGTTAAAGTCATGAATGAATCTAAACAGGGTTATTTTATAATGTGATTTTACGCGGATTTGGGTAGTCAGTGAGCTTGTTGATGCTGATATAATCATCGCCAATAGTTTGATCCAAATCTGGGTAATTAATCATCTTGTTTTTTCAGAAAAAAAAGTCTCCGCTTAACAGCAGGCTGGTAAAACGCCGCAGTGAGGCTGCCACGCCTGAAACCTCTGGGGTTGTACGCGAGGCTTGGTGGCTGGCGCTGGTTGCTGTTGGCATATACCTGACAGTAATCTTGTTAAGTTACCATCCAGACGACCCTTCCTGGTCACACAGTGCGAGTGAAAACAGCCCTATTCATAATGCGGGCGGAAAGGTCGGGGCCTGGCTGGCCGACATGCTGCTCTACCTGTTTGGGTTCTCTGCATGGTGGTGGGTAGTGCTGGCTTTTTACGCTATGTGGCTGGTTTACTTGCGGCTGGAAGTTGTTGCTCTGGCAGAGCGGCCTATATTGTTTTTCAATTTGGTCGGGTTCGCCATTCTACTGGTGGCTTCATGCGCACTGGAGGCCGGACACATTCTGCCACTGCCAGCGGTTTTGCCGCTGGGGCCGGGGGGCATGTTTGGCTCGGTAGTGGATGAAGTGCTACGTGCCATGCTTGGTTTTGCTGGCTCTACCATGGTTTTGTTGTCTTTGATGGCAATAGGTTTCAGCTTGTTTACCGGTTGGTCATGGATAGTCATCACAGAGAGATTTGGCGCTGCGCTGGAGTTTGGCTACCATACTATCCTCAGCAAGTGGCAGGACAGGCAGGATAGGCGCGCGGGTAGGGCGGCCGGGCAGTTGCGCAAAGAATTTGTGGATGCTGAACGTAAGCGCAACGAAGACAGGCCGCCGGTACAGATTGAAGCCCCCGTGCTGGAAATACCCAAAAGTGATCGCGTACAAAAAGAACGCCAGGTGGCACTGTTCGCAGGCATACCGGATTCACCATTGCCGCCACTACATTTGCTCGATGAGCCGCATGGTGAAATCGAGTTGCAAACCGCTGAAACTCTGGATTTTACCTCGCGCTTGATCGAGCGCAAATTGATGGATTTTGGTATCGAATGCAAAGTGCTCACGGCGTTGCCCGGCCCGGTGATTACCCGCTATGAGTTAGAGCCGGCGCCGGGTGTTAAGGGTAGTCAGGTGGCCAATCTTTCAAAAGACCTGGCACGTGCCTTATCCGTGGTAAGTATTCGTGTGGTAGAAACCATTCCTGGTAAAAGTTGCATGGGCCTGGAAATCCCCAACCCCAAGCGCCAGATTGTTTATTTGTCAGAGATTTTGGGTTCGCAAGTTTACGCTGATATGCATTCACCGCTCACCCTGGCGATGGGCAAGGATATTGCTGGCAAGCCGGTGGTGGCAGATTTGGCAAGAATGCCGCATCTATTGGTGGCAGGAACTACCGGCTCTGGTAAATCAGTTGCGGTCAACGCCATGATATTGAGCTTGCTGTACAAGGCTGAGCCAAGCAAGGTCAGGCTGATACTGATTGACCCCAAAATGTTGGAACTCTCCGTATATGAAGGCATTCCACACCTGCTGGCACCAGTGGTGACAGATATGCGGCAGGCGGCCAGCGCGCTCAACTGGTGCGTGGCCGAGATGGAGCGTCGTTACAAGCTGATGTCAACGCTGGGCGTGCGTAACCTTGAAGGGTTTAACAAGAGAATCCGCGATGCACAAAAGGAAGGTACGCCCATTACTCACCCATTTACGCTTGCACCAGATAGTCCGGAACCACTGGAAGAGATGCCATTGATTGTGGTGGTGATTGATGAGCTGGCTGATTTGATGATGGTGGTAGGCAGGAAGGTAGAAGAGCTCATTGCGCGTTTGGCACAAAAGGCGCGTGCCTGCGGTATCCACCTGATATTGGCGACGCAGCGGCCTTCGGTGGACGTGATTACCGGCTTGATTAAAGCCAATATCCCTACACGCGTGGCATTTCAGGTATCGAGCAAAATAGATTCGCGCACCATACTGGACCAAATGGGCGCTGAAGCGTTATTGGGTCAGGGCGATATGTTGTATCAACCGCCTGGAACCACCTATCCACAGCGTATTCACGGCGCGTTTGTGTCCGACCAGGAAGTGCACCGTGTGGTTGAGCAAATTAAGTCACTGGGCGAACCTAATTACATTGAAGGTATCCTCAACGCCGTCGCGGAAGAGGGCGCTGAAATGGGTGCATCGGGTGAAGGCGGTGGAGAGGCTGACCCGCTTTATGATGAGGCGGTGGCGATTGTGCTCAAAACGCGCCGGGCGTCCATATCTTCGGTGCAGCGGCAATTGCGCATAGGCTACAACCGCGCTGCAAGATTGATTGAGGATATGGAACGTGCCGGATTGGTCTCTGCCATGCAGAGCAATGGTAATCGTGAAGTGCTGGCGCCAAAAAGCGAGTGAACATGAAATTTTTAATCAGCCTGGTTCTAATAATCCCCATGACAGCCAATGCCGGCGGCGTAGATCGGCTTAAAGCGTTTTTTCAAAGCACACACGCTATGCGTGCACAATTTCACCAGACAGTGTCCGATACTCAAGGCCGCAAGGTGCAGGAAGTAGAAGGCAGTATGCAGCTTCAGCGGCCGAATAAATTCCGTTGGGATTACAACAAACCTTACGTGCAGGAAATTGTAGGCGATGGAGAGAGAGTCTGGCTGTTCGATCCCGAGCTCAACCAAGTAACTGTGCGTGCGATGGGTAAGGCTTTGGGCTCCAGCCCGGCAGCCTTGCTGGCAGGTAACGCTGACATGGAAAAAAGCTTTGTGTTAAAAGATGAAGAGCGCAGGGACGGGCTGGAGTGGGTGCTGGCGACGCCAAAAGATAATGAAAGTGGATTTGAGCGTGTGCTCCTGGGTTTCAAGGGCGATTTTCTGAATAAAATGGAATTACACGACAGCTTTGGTCATATAACAGTGATTGCTTTTTCAAAGCTGGAACACAACCCAAAATTACTGGCGCAACAATTTCGTTTTACGCCACCCGTGGGTGCGGACGTGGTAGGCGAATAACTCTTTAATGGGTGTCAAATTTATAGCCAAACCAGTAGTAATAATTATGGTTCTCCAGTAT
>JBCKUK010000015.1:0-28083 GCA_038924905.1 Methylophilaceae bacterium
TTAAGTAGTTCAAGGTACATATTAACAGTCCTATGATTAAAGCGAAACTCCGTTTCTTTCAAATGCAAATAGAACGTGTGCTTAGGCACACCGTTAAACTTTGCAAGCATGCGTTTGGCATAACTCCAAAACGATTCAATACCGTTAATATGGTTTTGCCCAACAGCAAATTCATTCGCGCCATGATGCACTCTAAAATGCTTATCAAAGCCAATACCCACCAAGCCATCATAACCACGCCAACCATCCGAGTGAATCACCGTGTCAATTGCAACGCGTCCTCGGATAATGCCTTGCAGCGTGGCTTGACTGCAATTAGGTACAATCTCGGTATACACTTTTCCTTGTCGTTTGAGCAACCCAAATACGATAGTTTTGCCATACGCACCGCGTCCGCGTTTGCCGCGCACACGCTGCGCACCAAAGTAAGATTCATCGACTTCTACGCTACCAGTCAATGGCGAGCTTTGCTCACATATTTCAGCCAAGCGTTGGCGAATCTTAAGGTAAATATCGTTCATCGAACGCACAGAAATACCAGTCAATTGCGCAGCACTGCTCGCGGTAAAGTCCAAACTAAAACAGCGCACAACCTGCCTGAATTTAGCTTCCGTGATTCGAGAACGCTTGTAATATCTATTTTTACTAATCATCTCAAGAAGTTATCATATGTTAATGTATGCTTAACTTCCTAAGACCCATATTTATTTATAATTAAACTGTTCAATTATTTTAATTATACTGTCTAATAAATGATTGCTTAAACAATCAAACTGAACGGTGTCATCCATACCGCGTAACCAGGTCAGCTGGCGCTTGGCCAGCTGCCTTGTTGCAGAAATGCCCTTTTCTCTTAATTCGTTTAAGCCATATTCACCATCTAAATATTGCCAAGCTTGCCGATAACCCACACAGCGCATGGATGGCACATTTGCATTGAGTGCCGGGTAATCACTGCGTAGCCTTGCAACCTCTTCCACCAAACCCTGCGCTAACATCGCATCAAAGCGTGCCGCAATGCGTTGATGCAGCACTGCACGATCGCTTGGTACCAAGGCCAGCTTTAATAAACGATATGGCAGGCCCTGTGAGGCGTTTTTTTTGAAAAGTGATGACATAGGCTGGCCGCTAATTTCAAATACCTCCAGAGCGCGCTGTATGCGCTGCGAATCACCCGGCTCCAGCCGTGCAGCAGTTTCAGGGTCAACTCTGGCCAACCTGGCATGCATCGTTGGCCAGCCCAATAGCAAAGCCTCTGCATCCAGACGTGTGCGGATTTTAATATCCGCTTCGGGCAAATCGCTCAAGCCGCCCTGCAAGGCTTTGAAATACAGCATGGTGCCACCCACCAGCAAAGGGATTTTGCCGCGCGCTGTAATATCAGCCATCAAGTGCAGTGCATCCTGACGAAACCGTGCCGCAGAGTAGGCCGCTATAGGCTCAATAACATTAATCAGATGGTGAGGTGCTTGTGCCAGCGTTGCGGCATCCGGCTTGGCCGTGCCGATATCCATGCCGCGATATACCAGCGCAGAATCTACGCTAATCAGTTCAACCGGCAAGCGCCGTAAAAGCTCAACCGCAAGCCCAGTCTTGCCGCTGGCAGTGGGACCCATGAGGAAAATTGAGGTCGGGCTACTACGCTTACTCATTAGTTAATTCGTCTTTTTACGTTTTTGCTTCTCGGCAGGTAAAAGCGAGGTGAGTTTTTGGTAAAGCCCAAAAAGAAATGCCACGCGCGCAGCATCAGTCCTGGCGCCTTTGTAACCATAAGCGGCGTCAACAGCTGCATCCAGCGTCTGATGCGCCTTGAGCAGATTGGTGGGCATGGTCAGCGGCCTTGATATTAATGGGGTCTTGCGGCTTGATGACTTGAGTCTGGTAGCCAGCGATAAAGCCAAACTGCTTGATATATTTGTATAGCTCGGCCAGCTCAAATTCAAACTCCTCGGCGGTATCGAGGTTGTAGAGCCGAAAACGCGAGAAGTCGGAGACAAGGATGTATTTGGGTAAATCGCGCTCTTTGATCCCGGGAAAGTAATCAAGAGCCTGGTGAAAGGCACGTTCCAGATTTTTGCCACGCGATTTATGCTCAACCAGCAGCTGGCCGCGCCATAGCAAGTCAATGAAACCACCCTTGTCGTCCGACTTTTTTACTGGCTCTTCAAAGCTGGCAATGCGGCGGCGCGTGATGCCAAAGACATCAAAGAAGCCATCCCAGAATGATTTTGCCTCGGCATCTTCGCGTGTCTCATGCTCCCACTCTTTGGAAAATACGACAGCGCGAGACTTTATTTCATTCCACGATAAAGGCATGTGCTACTCCATGGAAACCTTGGATCTGGCCAAGGCAGGATTACTTGAGAAATATTTTCTTATACCTGCGAGTATGGCCGCTGCAAGCTTATCCTGAAAGTCATCATCGTTAAGCTTGCGCTCTTCCTCCGGATTGCTGAGAAAAGCTGTCTCGACCAGTATGGATGGAATATCAGGTGACTTCAGTACCGCGAACCCCGCCTGCTCCACTGCACGCTTGTGCAAGGTGTTGATGCTACCTAAATGCCCCAGCACGGCTTTGCCTAACTTCAAACTGTCACTGATGGTGGCGGTTTGCGAAAGGTCCAGCAAGGTTCTGGCCAAATATGGGTCTTTGTCATCGAGACTCACCCCGCCAATCAAGTCAGATTCATTTTCCTTCTTGGCCAAATAGCGCGCAGAAGCGCTGGTAGCGCCACGCTCAGACAAGGCAAACACTGAAGAGCCACGCGCATCCCTCTTGATAAAGGCATCTGCGTGGATGGAGACAAACAAATCGGCCTGCAATTTACGCGCCTTGACCACACGGCCATGCAGCGGAATGAAATAATCGCCATCTCTCGTTAGTACACCACGCATACTGGGCTCTGCGTCAATTTGTTTTTTCAGTTTCTTGGCGATTGACAGTGTAATGTTTTTTTCGTGTGAGCCATTAGCTCCGCGCGCACCAGGGTCTTCGCCGCCGTGGCCAGCATCTATCGCGATGGTGATCAGTCGCGAATCTTCCTTGTTGGCCAGTGCTGGTTTATTGACCTCAGGCAGCGTGGTGGCAGGCATTGATGCCGTAGGGTCCGTATCCGCCGAATCCGACTGGGCAGATTCTGATTTAACTGCATCAGGAATAGGCTCTACAATAATTTTAGGGCCAGCGGCTTGTTGTGGCACTGCAGGGCTTGTTGTTGATGAGCTATCAGTAACGGACTTTTCACGTTGCTCCAGCATTGCCATCAAAGGATCCAGGGTCGGATAAATATCAAGCACCAACCTGCTCTTGTACTCACCCGCTGGAGGTAAGGAGAAAATGACTGGCTTAATTTCTCCTTTAAGATCAATTACCACCCTGACCACGCCCGGCTTGAATTGAGCAGCGCGCACTTGCTTGATATAAGGATCGCTGGAGAGGATTTTGTCCGACAAGGTTTTTAGTGTTACGCCTAGCTCAACATCCTCTAAATCCAGCACCAAACGATCAGGATTTTTCAGCATCACCATTTTATGGCTGATTGGTTTGGCTGATTCCAGGGTAATGCGCGTGTAATCCTCAGCAGGCCATACCCGCGCAGCAATCAGAACTGTAGCCGCTTGTGCCACATTGGTTAAACTGAAGATCAAGGCTGCAAAAATCAGGTTCTTGAGAATTTCTCTAGACATTGCTTTCCAGTATCTGTATTTGACGAGGGGATTAGCTGGCGACCTTGACCATGATGTAGCAAACGGACGTCAATATCGGCTTTTGGCAATAGATTTCCCGCGTTTTCTGGCCACTCTACCAGGCACACCGATTGCGGATTGAAGTAGTCACGGAAACCCGCAGCATCCCATTCTTCGTAATAAATAAATCTGTATAAATCAAAGTGATATAATTGTAATCCAGAAATTACATAAGGTTCAACCAATGTAAATGTCGGGCTTTTTACCTTACCAATATGGCCTAAACGGTGCAGCAATCCGCGCACAAAAGTGGTCTTTCCGGCACCAAGGTCGCCGTGCAGATAAATCGTCAACCCAGCCGTTATAAAATCAGCCAGGTGGCCGCCCGCAGCCAGCGTTGCCGCCTCATTTTCTAATTCAAGTGTAATATCTTGCCACATATGTCCAAAACTTTAACTAATTCCGGTTCTAACGACTTAGCTGGCCTGGCTACCGACATTAAGCGCTGGGGTGTCGAGCTTGGTTTTAATCAGGTAGGTATTACTGATACCAATTTGTCGGCTGCCGAAGCAGGTCATCGTGAATGGCTGGAGAAAGGTTTTCATGGTGCCATGGATTATATGGCAAAACATGGCGACAAACGCACACGTCCGGCTGAATTAGTGCCTGGCACGTTGCGCGTGATTTCGGCGCGTATGGATTACCTGCCGCCAAATGCGCGCGACAGCGAAGAAGTCATGAACGATAGCGAGCGGGCTTTTATTTCACGTTACGCGCTGGGGCGCGATTACCACAAGGTATTAAGAAATCGTTTGCAGCAATTGTGTGACCGTGTTGCCGATGAAATAGGTAATTTTGGCTACCGTGTTTTTACCGACAGTGCGCCGGTGCTCGAAGTGGCACTGGCAGAAAAGGCTGGGCTGGGCTGGCGCGGCAAACACACCCTGCTCCTTTCGCGCGAAGTCGGTTCCTGGTTTTTTCTGGGTGAAATCTATACCGACCTGCCCTTGCCTATTGATACTGCCGGCCAAAATCACTGCGGTAGCTGTAGCGCCTGCATCGATATCTGCCCGACTCAAGCCATCGTAGCGCCTTACGAAGTGGATGCACGACGCTGTATCTCTTACCTCACTATTGAGCTAAAAGAAAGCATCCCGGAAGATTTGCGGCCGCTGATTGGTAACCGCGTCTATGGCTGCGACGATTGCCAGCTTACTTGCCCGTGGAACCGCTTTGCACAGCTTACTGACCAAGCTGATTTTCATGTGCGAAATGGGCTGGACGACGTCAGCCTGGTTATGCTGTTTGCCTGGGATGAAGCAACTTTTAAACGGAATATGGCGGGCAGCGCAATTTTGCGTATAGGCCACACGCAATGGCTACGTAATCTGGCAGTGGGCTTGGGTAATGCGCCTACGACACCAGAGGTTATCGCTGCACTACAAAGTCGGTCTAATGATGCATCAGAATTGGTACATGAGCATGTGGCGTGGGCGCTAGCGCGACACGAGGCCAGACTAACTTAAGGCTGATAACAAGGCTGCACCAATGATGCCAGCCTGGTCGTTGCTGCTGGAAACTTTAATGCTGATTTTGTCGCGCAGCACCGGTATCAGGTCAGCCTGCAAACGCTTTTCGAAGGCCTGTTGCATAAGCGGCCAAGCCAAGCGCATGCCGCCGCCTATGATGACGCTGCCGATATCTACTACTTTTAGAATATGCGCCAAGCCTTGCCCCAGTTTGTCGCCAGCCAAGGCATAAGCCGCCAGCGCATGTTTGTCGCCAGCTTTTGCCAATGCCGCAATCTGGCTGGCATCAAGTTGTTCGCCACTTGCTTCTGAATAGCTGATAGCTACCCCTGTGGCCGAGGCGTATTGCTCCAGGCAGCCATGGTTGCCACAACCGCATAGCCTTGCTTTTGGTTTAATACCAATGGGATTGCTATCGAGAGGCTCCACAATCAAATGGCCGATTTCCATGGCAACACCGTGCTGCCCGGGGAATGGTTTGCCTGCATAAATCAAACCGCCGCCAACGCCAGTGCCAAGACCGATGTAGATCAGGCTGTTGTCAACTGTATTACCTAACCGAAACTCGCCATAGGCAGCGGCCAGTGCGTCATTTTCAACGATGACAGGCCGCTTGATAGCGCGCGCCAAATCGCCTGCCAGGTCGACATTCAGCAAACCGGGTAAATTGGGTGATTGGGCAACGTGTCCATTTTTTGGGTCAATAAACCCGGGAAAGCCAATGCCGATTGAAGTGATGTGCGGATATTGTTGCAGCACCTCATCCAACGCTGCGCTGGTAATAGCAATGATCTCTTGCCAGGCAATATCCGGCGGATTATTTTTGCAGAGATGAGTAAAGTCTGCATAAACACGTTTTTCATGGATGATGCCAAGTCCATCTACCACGCCAACACGTAGGTTTGTGCCACCGACATCCACACCTGCGAATAAGGTCATATCAGTTTATTTGCTTTGTATAATTTCCAGTTTAATTTCCAAACTCTCTCTCAAGGCATGTGCTGGCCATTGTAGCTTCAGGGTAACTGCCTGCATGATCTTCTCAAAACCGGCCTCGGACTGCGACACACTGAAATGTGGATGGCTGCTGAAATCGCAAGCGATATTACTGCGCAAATGTACGGCACCGCCCAGCACCCCGTCTTCCAATGCAGCGTGCTTGAGTTCGGAAAACTTGATTGCCTGACCAAAGCCACCAGGAATGTCTTTACCAATACGGAAGCGCCCTGCAGTGCCGTCGCAGCTTGGCATAGCCAGGTTAATCTCAACTCTAAAATTGCCTTCCGGTATTTTAAGGAATTGATAACTGACGACCAGGCAATTGCCATCCAGTGCAATCTTTTTATGCAGCTTACCACCACGCGCACCAGTGCCATTGAATATAGAACAAAAATTCAGGGTAGTTTTGCCAGGTGTTGGGCGGCGATATTTTAGTATCTGGCTTGTATCGTCTTCGGCCACCCAGAAATCCTTAAACAACGTCTTACGATGGCTATCTACGGCCATATCGGCTTGGGTGATCTCATGCTTTGCAGTCATGCGCTCATGCGGATTGGCAATACCATCGCCGCTGTTGCTATGGTCTGGCTGCGCATTTACTTTATGGTGGTAGTGCTCAATCTGGCGCGTGAGCGTATCGCCAAAATTATGGCGCAGCTGGTAACTATCAAATTCGCAAATAGAAGCTGTACCATCCAGCCTTGCTACTACCTGAAGTGTACCGTTTTGCAGAAAGACTTCGTCAAAACCATCCATATCAATGTCTACCAGCGCTTTTTCCGGGCGCTGCTTTACCGCATCGAGCAGAAATTCAAGCGTTAATATGGCGTTAAAAATGGCACGGCGCAAATGCGGCAGATATAAACCGCCAAACAAACCATGCCAATAAGCATCATTGGCTTGTGCCTCGTACAGCGCTTTTAGCATTTCTGCTGTTTTCTGGTTGTCTGGCAAGGCGTGGTAACGTGCAGACAGCCCCAGCATGCGTTTATGCATCCAGTTAGATTCAGGGAAGCGCATGAAAAAGTTGCGCCAGATGCCGCCACGCACATAAGGCTTGGTGAGCTCATATCGATTGGCATTTTTTTCTTGCTGCACCAGCTCGGCGTAGTGATGGGCTGCCGGTATCGGCAAAGTCCATTCGTTCATTTCAACATAAGAGGCTGTAGGTAGATACGCTATTCCACGCGTTTTGGCCATGGCATGATAGTCGCTGTAGCGCATAGGCCTGATAATCGATGAATTTAATACACCCTCAATAAAACTCCGTAGCCAGCCGCGCTCATAGACCCAATCATAGGTTTCCGGCCAGATACCAAATTTTTCAATGTCATCAAAATAGATTGCAGCTGCTTGCTTGCTGTCGTCAGCCAAACTTTCCAGATAACTCACCGCTTCGTCTGCCGAAGAAAACGGCAAACGATAGCGCAAAGCCTCAGAAATCGGAAACAAATCTATGCGGCGGCCATCTTCTTCGGTTGAGTAGTAGCCATTCAATGTGCTGCTATCTTTTCCGGTGCACATAAAGTGATAATCATCCACCGTGACATACTGGATACCTGAATCAGCCAAAGCCGGTACCACCGTAGATTCCCATACACGCTCTGTAAGCCACGCGCCACGCGGTGTTTCGCCTAGATGCTGCTTGAGAAAACTGGATAACTGGGTAATTTGCCCAACACGATCAAGAGCAGGAATCGCAGCCAACACCGGTTCGGTAAACCCAGCGCCAAATAATTCCGTCTGCCCGCGCTCCACCATTTCTTTGAGCAACGCCATGTCTTCCGGGTGCTTTCGGAGCATCCATTCCAATAGCCAGCCGCTGAAATGAATAGCAAACCTGAAGTCAGGGTATTGATACAATACGCGCAGAAAAGGCCCGTAACAGCGAATATGCGCGTCATCCAATACGCTCTCAAAATTACCAACAGGTTGGTGCGCATGCACACCGAGTAATAAAGCAACGGTTTTGGCCATATTTAAGTTTTCTGGCCTCTATTGCCACGACGCATCGTTCCACCTGCCTCTGGTTCGCCACCACCAGCACTAATAGGCTGGTCGAGTTTTTTGGGTACAGGCAGCTTGAGCAAGCGATATAAATTACTGAGGTTGCGTCGATATAAACCATCAAAGCTTTCTACGCTGATAGCGGAATTGTAGTCACCAAACCACCAGAACCAATCAGAGCCTTCGCAAATTGACAATTGACGTTCGCACTCTACGCGCTCGGTAGCGCTGAGTTCGTTAGTCTTCATCACCCTGTCGTAACCTTTTTTGGCATCACACAGCAAATCCCAGCCCAGATTTTTTTCTGTAGAGCCTATCCAGGTGCTAAAACTGCCATAAACCCAGCTACCGGCCAAGATGGTTGGTAATAAACGCAGATCTACGGATGGAGTAGTAAAAATTACTGTACTTTTACATTTCTGCACAATATCGCTAAACGTTGTCATCTTGATGTCAGGATGCTCTACTAAGGCCTGATAAAGCTCACTGAGGAAATAATAGCCATTATAGGAATAGTATTCCCAGGCATTTTCGCCATCGAGAATAACGCTCACTACTGGGCTATGTTGGGTAGCATTCGTTTCCTGAATATATTCGAGTGCTTGTATAAAATCACTGACAGCCTCGTTCGAATGTAATTTGGCGTACTCAAAGCCGATTTTGTCAGACAAACTATCATCGCGAAAAAAACAAGTGATATCGTAATTGCCATCCGTTACACGATACGGCTTGTAGAGATACTCGTGGCGTGGCGGCATGCCAGCCCCGGATTTTTGGAGACTATTCACCAACACCCCTTCGCCAGACGCTGCCCACTGCACACCATGTTCGGCCATTAAAGATAATGCTGCGTGAGAAACACCCCCTTCCGCTGGCCACATGCCCACTGGTGGCGCACCAAAACGTTTACTATGCGAAGTTTGTGCTTGCACCAGTTGCGCCCCAGCACGCTGTCTGCCGCCAGGATAATGGTCGCAATGCGGCAATGACGCAGAAGGCATGGCATCGAGCGCGGATTTGAAATCTATTAACAAAGGTAAAATCGGATGGTAATGCGGTGTGCTGGACAGTTCGATGCGACCACTATCCTGCAATTTTTTGTAGCGCGGGATTAAATCGCCGATAATCTCGCCGATTAGTCCAAATAAATCAAGGCGATCCTGCAAGGTAAATTGGCTGCCTCTTTCCATCAGGCTCTGCACTAACTTGCTGCTACGGCGCACACTTTCGCCCATCCATGCCAAGTGGTACCAGACCAACAAGTCGGCCTTGTATTGAGGTGAGAGATAATTAATTGGGCTGGCGGATTCCGATTCTAAAGTAAGGTAGATATTGTGAAGTCGTTGGTAGTAAGCAAATGGCACCAGCATTTTCTCGTGGTGGCTTTTGAAGCAGCTATCAATAACAAAACGGCACTGCTCCGGTGAGGCGCTGGCGAGGTCTTTCTCAGCCAGCAATGTCAATAAAGGGTCGCGAATATCGCCGGTTTTGAACTGCTGGTCGTAATCTTCCAGCTGATCCAGCAACACCGGTGCAAAATTAAATGTCACGCGTGCGGCAGGATTAGCCTCCAAATGGTATGCCATATCGGTGTAATCCTTGATGGCGTGCAGGTAGGTCCAGGGCAGCACATATTCGCCGGTGAGCGTATCCCTGTAGTAGGGCTGGTGCATGTGCCAAAGCAGGTTAAGATAAAGTTTGGGGCGTGCAGATGACATGATTAAACCTTAAAAGAACCTTGAAAGTTGGGTGACCGTTAGCGAGTGTGATGTCCCTGCCCCAGCATCTCAGGCGTCACCAGCGTAATGCCTTTTTCAGATACATAGAAACGCTCGCGATCCTGTTCAGGGTTTACGCCAATCTGCATACCTTCAGGGATAATCACGCCCTTATCAATCACTACACGATTCAATATCACATGACGGCCAATGGTTACGTTTGGCAGAATCACCGAGCTATTAATATCACAGTAACTGTGCACTCGAACATCTGAGAACAAGACTGAGCCATTAATTTTAGAGCCGCTAATGAGGCAGCCGCCGGATACCATAGAATCAGTTGCGCAACCGCGCCGATCTTCATCGTTAAATACGAACTTGGCCGGTGGCATCTGTTCTTGATAAGTCCAAATCGGCCAAATACGATCATATAAATTAAGCTCTGGAACAACTTTGGTTAGCTCCATATTAGCTTCCCAGTAGGCATCTATTGTGCCCACATCGCGCCAATAGTAATTACCGTCAGTTGCGCCTACACAACTATTGGTAAAACGGTGCGCGTAAACACGATATTTGCTAATCAAATAGGGGATGATGTCATGCCCAAAATCATGCGTAGAATGCATATAATCGGCATCGCGAATCAGTTGTTCGTAGAGAAATGTAGCATTGAATATATAAATACCCATGCTGGCAAAAGCCTGGTCTGGATTGCCGGGCAGCGGGTCGGGCTGTTCAGGTTTTTCCTTGAAATCGATGATTCGATCAGCTTCATCTACTTTAATCACGCCAAAGGCTTTAGCCTCTGCAATCGGCACATTAATGCATGCCACCGTCATATCTGCCTTATTGCGCACGTGATCTGCCAGCATTTGGCCGTAATCCATTTTGTAAACATGATCGCCGGCAAGAATCATTACATATTCCGACCTATAGTTACGTAAAATGTCCAGATTTTGAAACACCGCGTCAGCAGTGCCCTTGTACCATTCTTCTTCGATACGCTGCTGGGCTGGCAGCAAATCGATAAACTCGTTGAATTCACCACTCAAGAAGCTCCAGCCTCGCTGAATATGCCGAATCAGGCTATCCGATTTATATTGTGTAATCACGCCAATTCGCCGTACACCAGAATTTATGCAATTTGACAGGGGGAAATCAATAATGCGAAACTTCCCACCAAAAGGCACAGCTGGCTTAGCTCGCCAGTTAGTTAAATGCTTCAGGCGGCTTCCTCTGCCGCCCGCGAGAATCAGCGCTACAGTGTTTTTTGTAAGCGCGCTAATGAAACGAGAAGAAGTTGAATCCTGCCGCATTTTTTTGTGCCATCCTGATAATATTCGGCATTAGATGCCATGGCTCTAAAGACTGAAAACTGGGATCTGCTTTAAAGTGCTCGCTCTTGAGCCATTATAGGCACGATAATCGGCTACAATCCAGTAGAATTGCAACCTATCCAATAAAATATATACTGATATCCGCTTTGCCTAAATCCAGACAAAATCATCCGCTCGACCTTATTCTTGCTGCCAGGCACCACAACCCTTTTTCTTATTTAGGTCTGCATGAGGAGTCAGGCAATCAGGTGTTTCGCACTTTCCTGCCCTATGTAGAACGCGTATGGCTTAAAACAGCGCACGGATGGGAACCGCTGCAGCGCAGTCATACACATGGTCTGTATGAATGGCGCAGCATTGGATCAAAAGAATCTGCGGCGCTTGGCACGCCCTGCTTAATACGCACCGAAAGCAACGGCAAAATTGTTGAGCAATACGACCCCTATTCCTGCGCGCCCATGATTTCTGCTGATGAGCTTTATTTATTGGGCGAAGGCCGTTTAATAGAAGCCTATAAAACCCTGGGCGCGCAATTATGTGAATATCAAGGAATTTCTGGTGTGCGCTTTGCGGTATGGGCACCGAATGCGGAGCGCGTTAGCGTAGTTGGTAATTTTAATCGCTGGGATGGTCGCGTTAACCCAATGCGTGTCCACGGCTCCAGCGGTGTTTGGGAGATTTTCATTCCTGGCTTAAACGCTGGCGAACTTTATAAATACGAAATTCGTAACCGCCATACCGGCGATATACTCACCAAAACTGACCCTTACGGTTTCAGTTTTGAACAACGCCCCGGCACGGCTGCCAAAGTCACCTCGATTGATCAATATACATGGCAGGATAGCGTATGGCTAAAGGCACGCGGTGAAGCAGATTGGCTGCACACGCCGTTTAACTGCTACGAAGTACACCTGGGTTCCTGGCGACGCAACGCGGATGGGAAATTTCTGAATTATCGCGAGTTAGCCGCTACGCTCATACCTTATGTGCATGACATGGGCTACACACACATAGAATTACTGCCAGTTTCCGAGCATCCGCTGAACGAATCCTGGGGCTATCAAACCACCGGCTATTTTGGTGTAACCAATCGCTTTGGCAGTCCGGATGATTTCCGTTTTCTGGTTGACGCCTGCCATCAAGCGCATATTGGCGTGATTCTGGATTGGGTACCCGGCCACTTCCCTAAAGATGATTGGGCGCTTGGGCGCTTCGATGGCACGGCACTTTTTGAGCATGAAGATCCGCGTCTGGGCGAGCATAAGGAATGGGGCACCTATGTCTTCAACTATGGTCGCAATGAAATACGCAATTTTTTACTAGCCAACGCGCATTACTGGCTTGCGGAGTTTCACATAGATGGATTACGGGTGGATGCCGTAGCTTCCATGCTTTATCTGGATTACTCCCGTAAGCACGGCGAATGGTTACCGAATAAATTCGGCGGACGAGAAAATCTGGATGCAATTGAGTTCATCAAACAACTCAACGTGATGGTTCATGAAGACTTCCCCGGCGCCTTGACTATTGCCGAGGAATCTACTGCCTGGCCAATGATTTCGCGCCCTGTATACCTGGGTGGTTTGGGCTTCTCAATGAAGTGGAATATGGGCTGGATGAACGACACGCTCAGTTACATTGAGAATGATCCGGTACACAGGCGTTACCACCACGATAAACTCACCTTTGGTCAGATCTATGCCTATAGCGAAAACTTTGTGCTGCCGTTCTCTCATGATGAAGTAGTACACGGCAAACGCTCTTTACTCGATAAGATGCCAGGCGATACCTGGCAAAAATTTGCCAACCTGCGCCTGCTGTTAACTTATCAGATGACTAGCCCGGGCAAAAAACTCAATTTTATGGGCAATGAGTTTGGCCAAGGACGTGAGTGGAATGTCAACACCAGCCTGGATTGGTATTTGTTAGACCAGCCTAATCCGGGCTCAGACTGGCATAAAGGTGTGCAGCAAGTCTCTCGCGATCTCTGCCGGTTGTATAAAAATATGCCCGCATTGCATGAGCTGGATTTTGACAGTCAAGGCTTTGACTGGATTGATTGTTGCGACACCGACCAATCCACCATCAGCTACCAGCGCCGTGCACGCGACGGTAGCTTTGTGCTGATCCTGCTCAATTTCACTCCCGTTTTGCGCGAATGTTATCGAATTGGCGTACCGCTTGCAGGCGACTATATCGAGCTGCTTAATAGCGATGCCAGCTGCTATGGAGGTAGTAATCGAGGCAATGGTATGGGTTTAAAAACAGAACCGATAGCCTGGATGAATCACGCGCAATCAATATTAGTGACTTTACCGCCTTTAGCTGGCGTGATTCTTCAGTTAAAATAAGCGTCAGTTAAATTTAACCAATTTTCAGAACTACATGACAAACCCAACCACTTTCCCTATTTGGCAACAGCTAATTAATCATCAACGTGAAGTCTTTCCACTTCACATGCGCGACCTGTTTGTTCAAGATGAAAATCGCTTCAACAAATTCTCCTTAAAATGCGGTGACTTGTTACTTGATTATTCCAAGCATCGCATTACTGAACAAACCTTACCCTTGTTGCTCCAGCTTGCGCGTGATGCTGAGGTTGAGAGCTGGCGAGAACGTATGTTTGGCGGTGAAAAAATCAACTTCACTGAACATCGCGCGGTATTGCACACCGCTTTGCGGAATAGACGCAATACGCCGGTAATGGTAGATGGCAAAGACGTGATGCAGGATGTAAACCGGGTGCTGGCCCAAATGCGCACATTTACTGAAAAAGTACGTTCTGGTGAATGGAAAGGTTATACCGGCAAAAAAATTGTCGATATTGTCAATATTGGCATAGGCGGCTCGGACTTGGGGCCGGCGATGGTTTGTACCGCTCTCAGGCATTATGCAAAATCTGAGCTGTGCAGACATTTCGTTTCAAACATTGATGGTACACATCTGGCGCAGGTGCTGGAGCAGTGCAGCCCTGAAACCACTCTGTTTATCGCCGCTTCCAAGACATTCACTACGCTGGAGACTATGACTAACGCGCATTCTGCGCGCACATGGTTTATGCAGGCAGCAAAAGATGAAGCGCATATAGCCAGGCACTTTGTTGCGGTCTCTTCCAACGCTAAGGCGGTTAAGAACTTTGGAATTGATATTGCCAACATGTTCGAATGCTGGGATTGGGTGGGCGGCCGCTATTCATTGTGGTCTGCCATTGGCCTATCAATTGCGCTCTACGTAGGCATGGATCACTTTGAGGAAATGCTGGACGGTGCCCATGAGATGGACAAGCACTTCAGAACTGCACCTCTAGAGCAGAATATGCCCGTTATCATGGCTCTGTTGGGTATTTGGTATAACAATTTCTTTGGTGCCGAAACCCACGCTATCCTTCCCTACGACCAAGGGTTATCACGCTTCCCAGCCTACTTACAACAAGCTGACATGGAAAGTAATGGTAAATTTATCAATCGCGAAGGCAAGCCTACCTCTTACAGTACCGGGCCTATTGTTTGGGGTGAAGCTGGCACCAATGGTCAACATGCCTTCTACCAGCTCATTCACCAAGGCAATAAGCTGATTCCCTGCGATTTTCTTATGCCCCTTAAGAGTCGTTATGCGGTTGGCAAGAATGGTGACGAACACCACAAGATTCTGCTAGCCAACTTTTTTGCGCAAACCCAGGCATTAATGCAGGGCAAGACCCCCATGGAAGTCAAACACGACCTTAAAGCGCAAGGCATTCACGGTGAGGAGTTAAGGACGCTGCTGCCGCATAATGTTTTTGCCGGCAACCGTCCTACTACCTCGATACTTTTTAATGAGTTAACACCAAAAACGCTAGGAAAACTGATTGTACTGTATGAGCACAAAATATTTGTGCAAGGCATCATCTGGGATATTAATTCTTTTGACCAGTGGGGCGTGGAATTTGGCAAACAACTGGCTCAGGGCATCTTGCCGCAACTAGATAACGGCGAGACTGCCAAGCACTATGACAGCTCGACAAATGGCCTAATAAATTACCTTAAGAAGTATAAGTAATATATTGATGTTATTAATTATTTAATTGTAAATTCTCTAGATAAAATCTTGCTTGCCATAGCCGCACCCAAGCGTTTGGCAAAGCGGTCAGCAAAATTTTCCCGTATAGTGAAGTCCACAATATTATCTTGCTTAATCACTTCACGTGCGACGTACTCTGAGTTGCCCAATGCATCCGCCAGGCCCATCTTGATACTGGCCTCCCCGCTCCAGAATAAACCACTAAACATCTCCGGAGTTTCCTTGAGACGCGCACCGCGGCCATTACGCACTACTGCGATAAATTGCTGGTGAATTTGATTGAGTAATTTCTGCGCAAACTCCTTGTGCTTTGGATTGGCAGGAGAAAACGGATCAAGAATCGCCTTATTCTCGCCGGCAGTAATCAGTCTGCGCTCTACGCCCAACCTGTCCATTGCTCCCGTGAAACCAAAACCATCCATCAATACGCCTATAGAGCCGACAATACTGGCCTTATCCACATAGATTTTATCGGCCGCAACTGCAATATAATAGCAGCCCGAGGCGCATATATCCTCAACTACTGCGTACAACGGAATATTCGGATGCAATTTGCGCTGACGCTTAATTTCATCATTAATAATGCCAGCCTGCACCGGACTGCCACCAGGGCTGTTAATGCGTAAAATAACGCCTTTGGTATGCCTGTCTTCAAAAGCCGACTGCAAGCTGGAAACTACAGAATCTGTATTCACAAGATCGCTACTGCCGATTTCCCCCTGCAAATCAATCAACGCAGTATGCTCCATGCCAGCGCCGACACGCCCGCCTATCCAGTCCATCGCCAGGCCTAGCAGCACAAATAAAGAAATAAAAGTGAGGAATTTAAAAAAGATGCCCCAATGGCGTGCTGTACGCTGTTCTTTAATCGCTGAAAGCGCAAGCCTTTCGATGACTTGACGCTCCCAATTTTTTGAGGATTGACCCTCGGATTGCTTATTGGCTTCTGACATTTTTCAAACTTTCTAAATTGATTAAAATTTTGTTATCGCGTTCAGCGACCTGTATCGCCCGCAGACTACGCCCTTTGCAAGGCCCCATCACACAATAACCTGTTTCTGGCTGATAATGCGCGCCATGGGTGGCACAAATCACATAACTTTTATCCAGGTTAAAAAAGTCGCCCTCGTTCCAGTCCAGCTCGACAGACAGATGTGCGCAGCTATTTATATAGGCATAAACCAATCCGTTATAGCGTATCACAAAACCCGTAACACGCTCGCCCAGCTCCGGTAATGCAAAACGCAAGCCATGCCTCGCGCTCAACCACGGCATGGCTTTCACAAATGATGCGCTCATTATCAGGCATGGTTTATTAGCCACTGGCATAGCTTGGTAAATTGGTCAAAATGTGCGAGTGGCGCATGTGACAAAAGATTGGCCAATGGATGCGCGCCATAACTTACCGCTACGCTTGCTACATCAGCATTTTGTGCCATTTGCAGATCAAAGCTGGTATCACCCACCATTAACGTACGCTCAGGCTGCACCCCCAGTTCGTCCATCAGCTCCAGCAGCATTTGTGGGTGCGGCTTGGAAAAGCACTCATCCATGCAGCGCGTCGCATGAAAATATTTATCCAGGCCACTGTGCGCCAGAGACTTGTTCAGGCCGTTTCTGCCCTTGCCCGTTGCCACCCCCAACATAAAGCCCTGTTTTTCAAGTGCGATGATTGCTTCAAACACGCCCTCATACAGTGGCGTTCCTTCATCACGCAGGTGGTAATGATGGCGGTAACGTTCAGCCATATGCTGGCGCTGAGTTTCACTGATTTCATCGAATAACACATCGATCGCCTCGTACAGACCCAATCCTATGACATGACTTGCGGTGGCCGGCTCAGGCACCGGTAGCCCTGCATCAGCGCTGGCCTCACGCACACAGTCAGTAATCATTTGGGTTGAATCGGCAAGCGTACCGTCCCAATCAAACACGATTAAATCAAAGCGCTTAGGCATCTTGCGGCTTTTTTTCCAAATCAAGACGCTGCAAGAACTTTGCCAGCTCTGGCGGCAAAGGTGCAACCAGCTTGAGTTTCTCGCCTGACAAAGGGTGACGAATACTGGTTTCGGCAGAATGCAGAAACATGCGCTTTAAGCCACGCTTTTGCATGGCTTTATTCACAGCAAAGTCGCCGTATTTATCATCCCCCACAATCGGGAAGCCCAAATGTGCCAATTGCACGCGTAACTGATGTGTGCGCCCGGTGACAAGCTGCGCCTCCAGCAAGCTAAACTGTTCATTTCTTTCCTGGCCATAATTTTTGCGCAAATAAAAAATAGTTTCAGACTCCTGACCGCCCTCTTGCACCGATACCCGACGTTCGCCACTCGCCAGAACATATTTTTGCAGCGGCAGCAGCACACGCTTTTTCTTTTCTGTCCAACTGCCATGCACCAGCATGACATAGCGCTTATCTGTTTGATTGTTGCGTATCGCATCATGCAACGCGACCAGCGCAGCGCGCTTTTTGGCCAGCATCAGCACGCCCGAGGTTTCGCGGTCTAACCTGTGTACCAATTCAAGAAATTTGGCATGTGGCCGCTCCATGCGCAGCTGTTCAATCACGCCGCGGCTAATGCCACTGCCGCCATGCACAGCAAAACCAGCCGGTTTATCAACCACCAGAAAAGCATCATCTTCAAAAATAATGGATTGTTCAAATTTTGGCTTAACAGGCGCTTTATTCGCTGGCAATTCATCTTTAGTGGCCGTGCGAACAGGAGGAATACGCACCAGATCGCCCATAGCCAAGCGATAGGCAGCATCAATACGTTTGCTGTTGACGCGTACTTCACCACTGCGCAAGATGCGATAAATGTGGCTTTTAGGCACACCCTTGAGTGTTTTACACAAAAAATTGTCTATACGCTGCCCGGCGCTGCCTTCATCGATGGTCAATGTATTTACGCTTGCTTTGCTTAAATTGGTCATCTCACCTATACTACGCGTACCTCGATTAAATGCGCTAAGCGCTTAATTCGAGAATGAATTAGTGGCAACAAACGAATACCTTGGTTAATCTCGCTCGCCAAATAAAATAAGTAGCGATTTTTGTAACAAATAATTGCGCTCAAGCCGCCGCAGAATAAATTACCAATACAACGCACGGCTGGTTTTTGAATCACTAAGGATTTGCTGGATAACTAGAATTTTAGCCGATATTGTCGGCTAAGCCGAGTTAAAGCTATCGGACAGAATAAACATACTTAAGACTAACCCTCAACAGTTTGCGGATAGTTTCGTGAACAAGTACAAACTAATACCATAAGTCTGGTATTAAAAATCCTTTCCAACAATCATACCGGTTGGTTAAGGTGGCACCGAGATGCCAAATGTTGATGTGTTTAACTTAATGCTGCAACCTCACAATTTAGCGCTGCTCGTGCAATGTTGATACCCGCCGTTAAGGCCGTATTTACGTCACTATATATCTAGCCAATCCCGGAAACCCGGCTAATCTCCGCCTGCCACTACACATGGCAGTATCTGCAAGCCCGCTTGAGCGCGGGAGTCATACAATGAAACGCATGCTATTTAATGCGACGCAGTCAGAAGAACTGCGCGTCGCGATTGTCGATGGACAAAAACTGGTTGATCTCGATATTGAATCCGCTGGTAAAGAACAACGCAAAAGCAATATCTACAAGGGTGTCATCACCCGAATTGAGCCTTCACTCGAAGCTGCCTTTGTCAATTACGGTACCGACAGGCACGGCTTTCTGCCATTCAAGGAAATCTCACGCAGCTATTTTTCCAGTGATGCCGACGCAGGTCGTGCGCGCATTCAAGATGTACTCAAGGAAGGCCAGGAACTGATTGTCCAGGTAGATAAGGACGAGCGTGGCAACAAGGGCGCTGCGCTCACCACCTACATCTCGCTGGCTGGCCGCTATTTGGTGCTGATGCCGAACAACCCACGTGGTGGCGGTGTTTCGCGTCGCATAGAGGGCGAAGATCGCAACGAACTGCGTGACGTGCTGGCGCAACTGGAAATACCAGGTGGCATGAGCATCATCGCACGTACTGCTGGTATTGGCCGAAATCTTGAAGAGCTGCAATGGGATATGAACTACCTGCTGCAACTATGGACAGCGGTAGAGGGCGCATCCACCACCCAAAGCGGCGCATTCCTGATTTACCAGGAAGGAAGCCTGGTTATTCGCGCTATCCGTGACTATTTTCAGCCGGATATTGGCGAAATCCTTATTGATACGCCGGATATATACGAGCAAGCCCTGCAGTTCATGAATCACGTCATGCCTGGCAACGTAGCGTGTGTGAAACTGTATCAGGATGAAGTCCCGCTATTTTCGCGCTTCCAGATCGAGCATCAGATTGAAACCGCGTTTTCACGCGAAGTGCGTTTGCCATCTGGCGGTGCAATTGTCATTGACCATACTGAGGCGCTGGTTTCGGTGGACGTGAATTCCGGCCGTTCTACCCGAGGCAGCGATATTGAACACACTGCCTTTAATACCAATCTGGAAGCTGCCGATGAAGTGGCGCGCCAATTACGTTTGCGTGACTTGGGCGGCTTGGTGGTGATCGACTTTATCGATATGGAAAGTGCACGCAACCAGCGTGCAGTTGAAAATCGTCTGCACGATGCGCTGCATTACGACCGTGCGCGTGTACAAACCGGCAAGATATCGCGCTTTGGATTGCTTGAATTATCGCGTCAGCGTTTACGGCCTAGCTTGGGTGAATCCAATCACATCCCCTGCCCGCGCTGCCATGGTACTGGCCATATTCGCGGTATAGAATCTACCGCGCTGCATATCTTGCGCATCACACAAGAAGAGGCCATGAAAGAAAACAACGCAATTATTCAGGTGCAGTTACCGGTTGAAGCGGCCACTTTCCTGCTTAATGAAAAACGTGCTGATATTCGTAAAATTGAAGAGCGCATGGGTGTTGAGGTGGTGCTGATTCCTAATATTCATCTGGAAACGCCCAACTACACGATTACCCGCATCAAGAGCGACGACATTACGGAAGGAACTGCCCGCGCCAGCTATCAAATGGTAGAAATGCCAGCCAAAGAGGAGCTGGCAGTCGCTGAACAAGAGCAAAAAGCCGTACGTGTTGAGGCTGCAGTCAAGGGAATTACACCTGCAAGGCCTGCGCCCATTAGTACTGAGAAAGTGACATCTGGCAAACCTGGATTAATCAGCCGTATCAAGAGCTTTTTTGGTAACAGTGAGAATAGCGGGCAAGAGGCTGCGTCACTGGCACCTGTGCGCCGAGAAAAAAGCCGCAGCTATGCTGGCCGTAATAAAGCGGGTCGTAATCGTAACAACCGTAATAATCGCGGCGCCGAACGCGGTGAGCGCCCTATGGGAGAGCTTACAAGCGGCAATCGTCCCCAGCAACAGCCGCGTCAAAATCAGCAAGTGCAGCGTAACGACAAGAATGATCGTGGGCAGGCCGGCCACAATAAACCACAAGCCACGCCAGTGGGTGCTATAGAAGCTGCGGGCGAACCACGCAGCCGCCGTGGCGGCCGTAATAACCGCCGTGATCGCGGTCCACGAGGTAGCAAAAATCCAGCGCAAAACCAGCAGCTTATAGATGAGAATAACAATGAAGTCGCCCAGCCGCGTGTAGAGCCAGTGGAAGAAATTAGGGCTGAATCAATTGCACCTTCGGTAGAAATGAGGACCGAAACTATCCCAAAAAATACAGCGGCTACAGAAAAGAAAGTGGCGAAAGCTCCTAAAGCAGAAGCTGTGAGTGATGACGCTGCGGTTAATGATAAAGACAAGGCAAACAAAAAACCGCGCCCTGCTCGTCCTCGCAAGGCAGCTGCCAAACCGGCAGATTTGGCTGCCAGTGGTTTACAGCTGGTAGAAACCAAGGCTGAAAAGGCCAGAGCACCTATTGCAGCAGCAGCGGAAGCGCCAAAAAAATCGCGTAAACCAGCCGCATGGCAGAAGAAAGTGGCTGAAACTCCAAAAGAAGAGCCGTTGGTGATTGTGCAAACACAGAAATAAAGCTTGATGCACTAACACAAAAAGCCCTGAGCAATCAGGGCTTTTTTATTTACTGCCTATGAATTTGGGCTGGCCATATCATCCGGCACTTCTGCCCCATAAAACTTCACCCTGAGCTTCTTTAACTGGTCGCGGAAATCGGCAGCTTTTTCAAACTCCAGATTTTTCGCACTGTCGTGCATCGCCTTCTCCAGACGCTTCATTTCCTTAACAATCTGTTTCTCACTCAAGGCCTCATAACTCGCTTGTGTTTGCGCGTCTTTCAGTTCGCGTTGCGCTTCGTCTTTATCATACACACCGTCAATAATGTCTTTGATGCTCTTGGCAATGCCTACCGGTATGATGCCGTGAGCTTCATTAAACAGCATTTGTTTTTTGCGACGGCGGTTAGTTTCGTCAATTGCCGCTTGCATTGAGCGCGTAATTTTATTGCCGTAAAAAATAACTTTGCCATTCAAATTACGTGCAGCGCGCCCCGAGATCTGAATCAGTGAACGTTCGGAGCGCAAAAATCCTTCCTTGTCGGCATCGAGCACTGCCACAAGTGAAACTTCTGGGATATCCAGCCCCTCGCGTAGCAGGTTAATACCCACCAACACATCAAACTCGCCCAAACGCAAATCACGGATAATCTCAACGCGTTCAATCGTATCAATATCCGAGTGCAAATAGCGCACTTTAACGCCGTGTTCAGCCAGGTAGTCTGTCAGGTCTTCCGCCATGCGTTTGGTCAGTGTGACGGCCAGCACACGCTCGTCCACAGCCACACGTAGCTTGATTTCGGAAAGTAAATCATCCACTTGCGTGTCCGCAGGTTTAACGAAAATTTCCGGGTCTATCAGGCCAGTTGGCCGCGCAACCTGTTCAACAACCTGCTCCGCGTGCGCGGCTTCATAATCTGCTGGTGTGGCAGAGATAAACACGCATTGGTGCATAACTTTTTCAAACTCCTCGAATTTAAGCGGGCGATTATCCAGCGCCGATGGCAAACGGAAACCATAATCCACCAGATTTTCCTTACGCGAGCGGTCACCTTTATACATGGCGCCAATTTGCGGTACGGTGACGTGGCTTTCATCCAAAATCATCAACGCATTATTCGGCAAATAATCAATCAGCGTTGGCGGCGGATCGCCTGCACTACGGCCGGACAAGTGGCGCGAGTAGTTCTCGATGCCTTTACAAAAGCCAATCTCGTTAAGCATCTCCAAATCAAAACGGGTACGCTGTTCAATGCGTTGCGCCTCTACCAGCTTGCCGGTCTTAATGAAAAAGTCTGCGCGCTCACGCAACTCTACCTTGATTTTTTCTATGGCGCGCACGGTAGTCTCGCGCGGCGTCACGTAATGACTGGAGGGGTAAACCGTATAGAGCTGGACCTTATTGAATATCTGCCCAGTAAGCGGGTCAAACAAAGTGAGAGATTCAACAACGTCGTCAAACAACGAAATGCGCACTGCGGTCTCGGAGTTTTCTGCCGGAAAAACATCAATCACATCACCGCGCACACGAAAAGCGCCGCGGTCAAAATCAAACTCATTGCGGTTGTATTGCATGCCTACCAGGCGCAAAATTGCGTCGCGCTGGCTCATCTTGCTGCCTTGCTGCAAGTGCAAAACCATACCGTGGTAATCCACCGGGTCACCGATACCGTAAATGGCGGAGACAGAGGCAACAATAATGCTGTCTTCGCGCTCCAACAGCGCTTTAGTGGCCGAGAGCCGCATCTGCTCAATGTGCTCATTGATGCTGGAATCTTTTTCGATAAACAAATCGCGCGCAGGCACGTAGGCTTCCGGCTGGTAGTAATCGTAGTATGAAACGAAATATTCCACCGCGTTATTGGGGAAAAACTCGCGGAATTCTGAATAGAGCTGCGCTGCCAGTGTTTTATTTGGTGCCATCACAATCGCCGGGCGGCCAGTACGCGCGATGACATTGGCCATAGTGAAGGTCTTGCCTGAGCCGGTTACACCGAGCAGGGTTTGGTACTTCAGGCCCCTATTGATACCATCGGTAAGTTTTTCTATGGCCTGCGGCTGATCTCCCGCAGGCTGAAAAGGCTGAAAAAGCTGATATTTACTGTTAGGAAAAGTGACAAACACGTTTAGCGCCATTTAGGAACCTCTGATTAAGTCCCACATGGCCACGCACTTGGCCTTGCGGGGCGGGATGCAAGGAAGGCGACGACGCGCGAATGGCCATTCCCTTCGCTAGGAGCCTGACGCTACAGACCGCCCGCAAAAACCAGTGCCCTTCGGGTTGCGTTAAATTTGAGTGCTTGCTTTGTTGCATCACTTGGCTTCGTAGAGTAGCCACTTCGACACGGTATCGCGAAGCGCAGGTGCGGAAGAGGTGGCTGGGGCGCACTTCCCGCAAACGGCTGGCTACGCCAGTAACGTGTCCGTGCGCCCCCACGACCTGCGCGATGCGCCTTGCAATCATCTCAAATTTAACAGCAACGTGGTTCATGGCGGACTTAATCAGAGGTTCCTTAAGTTAGCTTTGTATTCTAGCAAGACAAGCCCAGAACTTCGTGCATTTTTTTCTAGTCACTCGCTCGGGCCACCACCAAACTTGTGCCTGATAAATATTTTCAAAATAAACACCAGGAATTAAACAGCCGAGCAATTCGAGGGGGCTGTTGATTGCAAAGTTGAGTGTTAATTAGCAGATTGCAGGTTTCGTCGGATAAGTTTTATGCGTAAAATCATGGCTTGACGCAACTTACCTGAAACTTACCCGACCCAAGCAAGGATTTTTATTTTGGAATTATCCAGACTAGTTCAAGCCATCAAGGAATCACCCACTCTCGCAGTCACAGCACGCGCAGCTAAACTCAAAGCGGAAGGTCACGATATCATTGGCCTTGGCGCTGGTGAACCGGATTTTGATACCCCGCAACATATTAAGGATGCGGCCAAGAAGGCCATTGATGCCGGCTTTACCAAGTACACGCCGGTGGCCGGGACACCGGGCTTAAAAAAAGCGGTTGTCGCCAAATTCAAAAATGAAAATGGTTTGGACTACAGCGAAAACGAAGTTATTGTTGGCGCAGGTGGCAAGCAGTGCATTTTTAATCTTGCACTGGCAGTGCTTAACCCGGGCGATGAAGTCATCGTTGCTGCTCCCTATTGGGTTTCATATGCAGATATTGCACTGGTGGCAGGTGCCAAGCCTGTGGTTATTCAATGCGGCATTGAGCAAGACTTTAAGCTCCTGCCAGCACAGCTTGAAGCGGCGATTACCCCAAAAACCAGGCTATTCATGATCAACTCGCCCTCCAATCCGACTGGTTCGGTGTATACGCTAGCCGAGTTGAAGGCCCTGGGTGAAGTACTCAAGCGCCATACACACGTATTGGTAGCCACCGATGACATGTATGAACACGTCAACCTCACCGGTGACAAATTTTACAACATCCTGAACGCTACGCCAGAGCTGAAACCGCGCTGCGTGGTGCTCAATGGTGTCTCCAAGGCTTATTCCATGACCGGCTGGCGCATTGGCTACGCTGCTGGCCCAGCTAACATCATCAAGGCGATGGAGATATTGCAATCGCAATCCACCTCTAATCCAACTTCTATCTCACAAGTGGCTGCACAAGCAGCGCTGGAAGGTCCGCAGGAGTGCATCAAGCCGATGGTTGAGGCCTTCATCAAGCGTCATGACTATGTCGTGGACAGGTTTAACCAAATGCCCGGTATTAAATGCCTTAAGGCTGGCGGCGCATTTTATGTCTTCCCCGATGCGCGTGAGGCGATTGCCAGCCTGCATAAAACAGGAAAAATCCCTGAGGCTACTGACATGGCATTTTCTGAATACTTGCTTGAAAGCGTGGGGGTGGCGGTAGTGCCAGGATCGGCCTTCGGCACTGAGGGTTACTTTCGCATTTCGTTCGCCACCTCGATGGACAATCTGCGTCACGCACTAGACCGTATTGCCAGTGCCTTAGCCTAAAACTTAAAGTGTCAGATTAAAGCGTCTGGCAATATCACTTTTCATCCCCGCCAAACAGCCCCTTAATCTTATCTACGGCTGAGCTGGCTTTAACCCCCAGGGATGTTCCAACACCTGGCCCGAGTGTGGCCGTGCCTGCTACTGCACCAGCGATTGCGGCCTTGGTCGGAAATACCATGGGCTTATCCAGAGTACCGGAAACCTGCAAAGGAATATCCACCAAGCCGGCGCTATTTTTCACTGTCACTTTCACTACGCCATCGAGTTCTTTATTCGGGCTGATTTTTACAGCGCCGTTGGCAGCCATCAAACCAGAAGATATTTTTAAATTGCTAAACTTGTACTGCTTTCCAGCAACATTCAGCAAACCAGAAAACTCATCAAACCTGGTTTCACCACCTTTGCCCTGGCCTAGCAGCATCATTGGCGCTTTTGCCAAATCAAACCCGTAAAGCACACCATCCTTTACGTTAAATTTAATATCAGCGCCTAGTTTATCAGCCAATTGTGCAGCTTCTTTTGCCGTTGCATTAAAGCTGCCATGACTAAAAAGCTGGCCACTCACGCGTGTAGACTTGCTCATCAGTCTCGCCGGTTCGCGCACCGCGAGGTTATCCAGCTTGATTTTACCGCTAAGCTTATACGCCTTACCCCAGGCCAAATTGGCATCACCACTCAACTTACCGCCATAAAGATCGGCATCAATGCTGGCTATACCCAAATTACTGTCAGTTAAAGCCATGTCCATCTTCATATCAGCAATGGCGGTCCAGCAGGCAGCGTCCATTGCCTGGCAATCAGCGTTATTAGCTGCTGATTATCTTTGGGTATTAAATCCAGTTTCAGCTTGCCATCCACACTCTCAATTTTTGCAGACTCCGGCTTATTATCAGCCGTTAAATCAATATCTGCGTTGATCTCGGGCAGGCTCATGATAGGCCATTCCAATTTCGCATCTTCAATATTTATCTGGCGAACGCTGACTGTTGTAGTGCTGGGTTTGTCGCTCTGCTGCCTTGAAAAATTGGCAAAAATATCCAGTGCAGCTTTTTTAATAACTGGTTTTTTAATCCGCACGCTGGAAATCACTTTGGCATCGGAAAGCAGCGAGGTAAGCACGGGAACAACAGAAACGTGCGCCACGCCAAGCTCATTATTTTTACCCACTACAATGTCGCCTACGTTAAGGCGCGGGCTTGGCAGTAAAGCAACCCGCAAAGAGCCTATGCTGACAGGCACGCCTAACTTATCGGTTGCAAGCCGCTCTGCCTGGCCGATATATGTGCTCATGGGTATCAAAAACGGCAGGAAGAACAGCGCCGCTAAGGCAATCCCTGCAAAAATAATATAGCGCTTCCAATTCTTCATGATTTGCCTCAGTTCATCATTGACCAAATCGGCCTAAGTCTTTATTATCACGCCTTCACCGATTCCTCGATAGCTCAGCTGGTAGAGCAACGGACTGTTAATCCGTGTGTCCCAGGTTCGAGCCCTGGTCGAGGAGCCAAGATACGTAGCCTTGCAGCGATGTGAGGCTTTTTCTTTTGTGCTCATGGGACACTGGTGGGACATTTTTATTAATAGCTTAACCACTTGAAATAAAATGCACCACCCCCCACATCTATTTCGGTAGCACTTAGGCTCATACCACGTAGCCAAAAGCCCTGACCAAACAGAGTCTCAAAAACTCACCAACGTACCGCGGTTACATGCATACCGCTTGCACCTTTCTGCATTAGCAGCTGGGTTATTTACGTCTGTTTGTTTTTCAGGAGATTTACGTGGCTACCATCGAAGTAAGAACATCAAGCAATGATTTAACAACCTACCGAGCTAAAATTCGCTTAAAAGGCTCCCCGACACAAACTGCTTCATTTTCCAGAAAGACTGATGCCAAGCGTTGGGTGCAGGCAACTGAAGCAGCCATCCGTGAAGGTCGTTACTTTAATACGTCAGAGGCTAAGCGTCATACTCTAGGTGATCTGGTTGATAGATACGTTAGAGAGGTGCTTCCGACGAAGCCAAAGAACGCATCTAATACTAAACGCCACCTACTATGGTGGAAACAAAAAATAGGCAGTTAGTGTCTTGGGATTCGTGTGGAATTCAGTTCAAATCAGCACAATTTTTCGATTGACTTCAGTTTTCTGGGAGTGCGATACTGCGCGAAGTGCCATTGAAATTCCTATCCTTGACAGCTATACAGTTTAAGACATACTTACGCTACTTTAATGCTAGTACACGATGCTGTTTCACCACACACACTAGCAAAACAAATGGGCACTAGCGTAGGTATGATTGAAAAACATTACAGCCATTTAGATGCTGTCTATCCTTCAAGCCATTCAGCCTTCACTTTGACCGCGGCATTCAGGTACGACGATGCACAAAACACCGGATACGAATAAACTCGATAAGATTGTTGCCGAGGCCAGGCGCAATCGGGAACTGCGTGAACAGGATTATCGGGAGCAAGCGCTCAAGCTTTTTCCTTGGGTTTGTGGTCGCTGCGCACGCACATTCGATCGCACCAACCTTCAGCAGCTCACAGTGCATCATAAGGATCACAACCACGATAATAATCCGACCGATGGCAGTAATTGGGAGTTATTGTGCATCTACTGCCACGAGAACGAACACTCAAGGTATATGGATTCGGCTGGTCGTCAGCCGACAAGCGATTCAGTATCGAAGACTACGTACCAGCCATTTGCTGAACTGGAATCCTTGCTGAAGGGTAAAAAATAGTTACCGTGAGTATAGGGTTAACGACTGCCCATAAGTCATAACG
>JBCKUK010000016.1:0-27872 GCA_038924905.1 Methylophilaceae bacterium
TAAATACCTATGTCATCAAAAAATACACCCACCCTTAGGCAGCGCGTTCTGCAGTCTGGTTCCTGGACCATGGCTGGATATGGCGTAAATCAGGCCCTACGCCTGGGGGGGAACCTCATTCTCACGCGGTTGTTGTTCCCCGAGGCATTTGGAATGATGGCGATAATTCAGGCAGTGATTTATGGCGTGTGGATGCTTACCGATGTGGGGATAGGCGCTTCAATTGTCCAGCAGGCCAGAGGAAATGAACCATCTTTCTTGAATACTGCCTGGACCATTCAGATCATACGGGGTTTTATAATATGGGTTGGGCTTTGCGCTCTGGCATTTCCCATGGCCATTTTTTATGCCGAGCCGCAATTGGCCAGCATGATTCCTGTTGTAGGATTGAGTGCAATCATCAGCAGTTTCAATTCAACCAAGCTGTTTACTGCGCAACGTAATTTGGAGGTAGCACGAGTTTCGCAAATTGAAGTTGGCTCTTACGCGATCGGATTGCTTTGCACTATTTTTCTCGCTTGGCTTCTGCAATCAGTTTGGTCTCTCGTTTGGGGCGGCCTAATTGCAGCGAGTGTGAAAATGTTTGCCAGCCATCTGGTGCTTCATGGAATAAAAAATCAGCTCTTATGGGATCGCGATGCGATTGCTCATTTAATAGGATTCGGACGTTGGATACTGTTGAGTTCCACGCTTACTTTTATTTCAGTACAAGGCGCTAGTCTGGTGATCGGCGCTGTTCTTGACATGAGCCAACTGGCGTTTTTTACATTGGCAAGCACCATGAGCCTGATGTTTTGGCAAGCCATGCAGCAATTGGCCGGCCAAGTCTTTTTTCCTGTCTATACGGAAGTATATCGAGCAAACCCGAGTAGCCTCGTGGCAACCTTGTACAAGGCGCGATTGGCGCTAATTTTACCCAGCTGGTGCTTGGCAGTTCTATTTGTTTTTTTTGGCACTCAGCTTATGGGGGGTCTATACGATGAGCGTTATCATGAATCCGGTGTCATGCTAGAGCAGCTTGCTGCGGGCTCTCTCGTTGGATGTGTGTGGGGGTCTTACTCAGGTGTTTTACTGGCGATGGGCAAGGTCGCCACCATGACGGCACTGACAGCAGTTCAGATCATATGCCAATTTGGCGGGATGTTTATTGGATATCATTATGGAGGGCAGGCAGGCATAGTGATGGGTATCGCTGCGGCTAATTGGATAACATATCCTGCTCATGCATTTGTGATGTATAGAAATGGGTTGTGGCAACCAAAGCTTGATTTGATATTCCTTACGGCTTCGGTGTTGATTATGGTGTTGGGTTGGACTCACTTGACCTAGATTGCTAGTCACTGAGCACAATTTCTATCTTGGAAAATGGGGCATTACCATTTTGACGCTACAAGGTTTTGCAATCACTGTTGCGATTACCCAACATAATATTCATACTGACTCGCTTCACTTACCACTTACCATTTACTATGGATAAAGCATTATGAAAATGACTAAAAAACAATCGCCTATACAAAATCGAAGGCGTTTTTTGGCCGCTCTACTCACATTCCCCTTGCTTCTGTCTTCAATCGCTCACGGCAGGGAGAAAAAATTCCTTGCAATACCGTCTATTGGTGCCGATGGTTTTGTTATCGTAAACGGATGGGTTATGCTTAAACAGGATATTACTGGGTACAAGGAGTAGCTGTGCTAATCGATCTTAACAACGAAAAAATCAGAGAAGCCAGATACGATGTCTGCGTGTATGGTGCTGGACCCGCAGGAATAACTCTAGCACGTGCATTGGCCGGGAAAGGAAAATCGGTTGCCCTGATTGAGGGGGGGTCACTGAATTTTTCGGAAGAATCACAGTCTTTATATGATGGGAAGAGCGTTGGCAATATTCAAGATTGGAATGCAGTCAGAAATTGCAGGCTACGATATTTTGGCGGCACATCTAATCATTGGACGGGACGTTGCGGCATATTTGATCCAATAGATTTTGAAAATCGAGACTATTACGGGCTTCCCGGATGGCCGATTAGACGAGACGAAGTTCTAAGTTATCTCTCCAAAGCTTTGGAGATTGTTGATATTCCCACCAATGCGCTCCCTTTTGTCCATCCCCCGCTTGAGAGTAACCGGTTTCGCCTTTCTGCAAAGGCATTAAGTCTCCCGCCAACCCGGTTCAGCGAGAAGTATCTGAATGAAATAAAATCGTCCTCGAAAATCCATGCCTATATTAACGCTAACCTGGTCAATCTCAATCTTCGGGAAAACGGTGGTTCACTAGCCGGCACGGAAGTCCGTAATTTCAGAGGCGGCAGCTTCGTTTTTGTCGCAGGCCAGCATGTACTGGCTTTGGGGGGCATAGAAAACGCCAGAATCCTGCTTAACGCGGACAAGCAGCAAAAGAGCGGCATCGGCAATCACAGTGGGATGGTTGGACGTTGTTTCATGGAACACTTCAATGTTGCCTATGGAAGATTCGTTACGGAAAACCAACAAGCCATGGGGAGCGTTCTGGAGCTGAATCCAACTGCAGCCCTGATGAAAGAGCATGGGATTGGCAATGGAGTGCTGGCTTTCAACACAAACTCAGAGGCAGTGATGTATGGCCGCCTCAAGGTCTTAAAAAAGGCTGTGCGAGATACTATATGTAAATCCGAGTCAGCCACAGATATTTCAAGAAAATTCACGAACTTCGACTGCCCCGGTGATGGTGTTATTTCCAGCATGATTGAACAATCGCCAAATCTAGATAGCCGGGTTCTGCTCGATTCGGAGCGTGATAAATTCGGACTTAGAAGAATAAAACTCGATTGGCGTATGTCAGATGCAGACCGCAAAACGATCCGTGTTCTCGGTATTGAAGCGGCAAAGGAGACGGCACGTATGAGGTATGCCCGCATACAGTTAAATGATTTTATTTTAGATGATACAAAGGAAATTACTGCTGTTGGACCTCACTGCCATCAAATGGGCACTACAAGAATGTCTGTGGATCCTCGCTTTGGTGTTGTCAACCCAAACTCGAAAGTTCATGGCATTTCCAATCTATATATCGCTGGAAGTAGTGTATTCCCTACCGGAGGTGGAATAAATCCAACTTTAACAATCGTTATGCTGGCGTTGAGATTGGGCGGACATATTGGTAGTCTTTAAGAATAAGGGTCAATGGGGCGGTGCCCAATTAATTATGGGATTTCGTTTCGATCGAAGGAGCAGAGATGCAATGGACAAATAATTGGACTCTGTCCCTATTTTCTTCCGCATTCGTCTGTTTGAGTTCGGAATTAATTTAGTCGTTTCGATTTTTTAATTAAATAGAATATTGATTGTAGGATAATTTAATGTGCGCTGATAATTTTGAGAAAATCGATCTTCCTTACCTTTTAGTGCTTTTATCTCTTCCTTGCTATGTTGATTCCAATGGTCAGCGGTATCTTGATCCACTGTGGGCAAAGGACTTGGTTGAACATACCCGATACCTTAGAAGGCTGAGCTTCGCTGCGCCTTGCCGATACGAGCAGCCACCAATAGGCTATGTCGCAGCGGATACCTTTCCTGAGCTTTCCACCGTTGCATGGGTTGACCTCCCTGCGCCTCGCTCCATGTGGCAAGCAATTCGGTATCTACCGGCTACCATGCTGACGCTTTGGCATCAACTTGGAAATGCTCGAGTAGTGCACAGCGGCGTCGCGTCTTGGCCTATTCCAGGGTCGTGGATACTTGCACCATTATTGTTTTTTCGCCCCCGATTTTATGTGATTATTGTTGAATCTGCGTTTTGGCGACTGATGCCGGGTAGGCAGTATTCGTGGAGGAAAAAGGCTAAGGCTGCCATCACAGAGTATCTGAATCGCAGCTGCCTGCTAAGCGCCGATTTGGCGATTTTCACCCAAGAACAATATCGCAGAAGCTTACCGCCCAGGCATTTTGAGTTGGGCCACGTAATCCACGCTTCGTGGGTCGACGAGGCAGTCATTCTCTCGCAAGATGAACTGCTTGCAACTTGGCAAACCAAAGTGCGAGATGGGATAAAACCACTTCGAATCGCATTTATCGGACGCTTGACGGAAGCTAAGGGCGTTTTGATTCTGTTGAGGGCAATTGAAGAGTTAGCAGCTGACGGGATGCCGATCGAACTGAAACTTCTAGGGGAGGGTGAGCTGGAATCCGCCTGTAGAGAGGCCTCATTCAGAATGCCGCAATGGGCTCGAATACAGTTGTGCGGGAGCCTTCCTTATAATGAGATTTTTTTTGCGTGGCTCCGCCATGCCCATTTGGTAGTCGTGCCAAGTGTGAGCGACGAACAGCCGCGTATTGTCTACGATGCCTATTCGCAAGGCTTGCCCGTGATCGCGAGTCAAACCGCAGGTTTATTGGATTGTGTCTCGAATGGTTTGACAGGTAAACTTGTTCCTGCAGGTGATCATTCTGCGCTAAAGGAGGCAATCTGCTGGGCCGCAGAGCACCCGGAGGCGTTAGCGAGCATGGGAGTTACGGCAGCACAACACGCGCGTGGCATGACTCACCAACTTATGCATCGCACTAGATTAGGTATTCTCAACTCTGCGCTGGCAAAATCCAGGAAGCTCGGTCGTCTTGTGAAGACCAAAATCGAAGTTAACTAGGCAATCAATATAGACAGATTGAATTGAACGAACTCGCCTATTATGGCTGGGGTATGAACTTTCTATATAATTAGCATTTAAGGCTGAATGGGGACGGAGCCAGATTAATTATGGGGTTTCGTTTAGATCGAAGGGGAAGAGCTGCCATGGACAAAAAATTGGGCTCCTTACCCATTTGCTTATAATTCACTATCAGGTTTGGGTACAAAATTGGACATTTCAATTATTTTGGTCAGTTACAACACCATTAGCATGACTAGAACAGCACTTAGTCATCTATTCAATTCTTCACATCATTTGAAGACAGAAGTGTTTATCATTGATAATGCTTCCAGAGATGGTTCTGCTGAAGTTTTGCGTCAAGAATATTCGCATATCAGTTTAATCGCGAATCAGGAAAATGTAGGCTTTGGGCGTGCAAATAATCAAGCATTACCCTTTGTAAGTGGTAAATATGTGCTGCTATTAAACACCGATGCGTTCGTGTCACCGGACACCTTGGATAAGACGGTTGCTTACATGGACGCCCACACCAAGTGCGGCATTCTTGGGGTCAAGCTCGTTGGCCGAGATGGCGCGCTACAACCATCGGCCCGTTATTTCCCTACTCCCTGGAATCTTTTTCTTCAGCATACTGGTCTGAATCGCCTGTTTCGTAATACACGATTAGTCGATGATATGTATTGGGATCATGCTTCAGTACGGTTATGTGACTGGGTGCCTGGCTGCTATTACCTCATACGACGGGAAGTTGTCGATACTGTCGGGCTGTTTGACCCGCGCTATTTTCTCTATTACGAGGAAATCGATCATTGTTTTGCGGCCAAGAAGGCAGGCTTGGAAGTTCACTATTTCCCCGACACATCAGTGGTGCATATCGGCGGCGAGAGTGCAAAATCTGAAGGTGAAATCACCAAGAGCGGACGACAGTTGGTGTCGCTTCAGATAGAGAGTGAGCTGCTTTATTTTCGTAAGAACCATGGTGTCTGGGCCGTATGGCTGGACGTAATGCTTCATACACTTGCCGATCTGATCGTGGTCACGAAGAAATTAATTAAGCGTAAGCGACCAATAGGGTGGATGGCGTGTCAGCAACATATAGCGTTAGTATGGTTACTGTTTTGGCGGACCCATTGGGCTAGCCGCCCGACTCGTTGAGTCAGACCATGTTTGCGAACATTCGGCAGGATCTCAAGGCTCATGGAGGTGATTGGGGCTCCCAGGGATTCTGGGCGTTGGTGGTCTACCGTTTCGGCCGCTGGCGTTACGGTGTGCGGCCGGCACTCTTGAGAAAATTCTTTTCTCTGATCTACAAAATACTGTTCAAGTTAGTACAGATCGTTACAGGCATTGAGTTGCCTTGTGAGGTAGAGATCGGGCGAAATTTTGTCATCGATCATTTCGGTGGCATCGTGATCAGCGGCTACGCAAAGTTTGGCGACAATTGCCGTATTAGAAATGGCGTGGTCGTAGGACTGAAAAACCTGGATGAGCACTGCGCACCAGCGATCGGTAATAATGTCGATATTGGGACTGGGGCCAAGGTGTTAGGGCCGATTCATATCGGTGACAATGTGGTCATCGGAGCCAATGCCGTTGTACTGACGGATGTGCCTGATAACTGCCTAGCGGTAGGAGTGCCGGCGTTGATTAAGCAGATGGCTACTCGTGATTAAGGCTGTGAACTCAGTCGGTAGTCGATTCGGGGTTGTCGCCATCGGTCGTAATGAAGGTGAGCGGCTGAGGAAGTGCTTGGCTTCTGTGATCCGTTTTGCTGATCTGGTGGTCTATGTGGATTCTGGCTCCTCGGATGGTTCAGTGAGCATGGCTCGTAGCCTTGGTGTTGAGGTGATCGAGCTGAATATGGCACGACCATTCACCGCTGCCCGGGCAAGGAATGAGGGGTTCAGGCGTCTACGCGAAGTAGCGCCAGAGTTGGCTTATATACAATTTGTGGATGGCGATTGCGAGGTAGTGCCGGGCTGGCTGGAACAGACAACCCTCTTTCTTAATGAACATGCCGATGTAGCCGTGGTCTGTGGTCGGCGGCGTGAGCGCTATCCAGATCGCACCGTGTACAACATGTTGTGTGATATGGAATGGGATACTCCAGTGGGTGAAGCAAAGGCCTGCGGTGGTGATGCGACGATGCGTGCCGATGCCTTGGAGCAGATCGGGGGATATCGCGACGACCTGATTGCCGGGGAAGAGCCGGAGCTCTGTGTGCGGCTTAGGGCGGCAGGCTGGAAGATATGGCGCTTGGGCGAGGAAATGACGTTGCACGATGCTGCAATGACACGCTTTGGGCAGTGGTGGAAACGAACCAAGCGGGGTGGATACGCTTTTGCCCAAGGGGCGCATCTTCACGGTGCGCCGCCGGAGCGGCATTGGGTGAGGCAGTCGCGAAGCGCTTGGATATGGGGCATGGGTATTCCTGTGTTAACAGCCGGCTTGGCTATTTGGTTGGGAGCATGGGGCCTGACGATGCTGCTGATCTATCCTTTGCAGGTTGTCCGCCTTGCATTGCGCGGCACACGATCCGTGCGTGAAAACTGGTGGCGTGCCTTTTTTCTGGTGCTGGGCAAATTTCCCGAGGTGCTGGGGCAGCTTAACTTTCTGTATAACAGGCTGGCCGGAAAGACGGCACGCCTGATCGAGTACAAGTGAATAAGGGAGATATTGCTGTGGGTGTTTCCGCCGAAGTACCAGATTGGTCGCGGGAAAAAAAGCTTGCTCTTTCGTGGCACCCCTCCCGGGCGTTGCTGGCCAGCATTCGGTCGTACCAGCGCCATGCAGGGTCGCGTAACCCTTTGCGTATTCTTATTAAGAAATACGCTGTAGTGCGCCATCGGTTCTGGAGCGCGGTAACGGGTGCGGATATTCCGCTCGATTGCCAGATTGGAGGCGGTTTGTTGTTGCCCCATCCAAATGGCGTGGTTATCCATTCTGAGGCGCGGATCGGGCCGAACTGTTTAATCTTCCAGCAGGTGACTATTGGTACACGCGCAGGGAGTATGCCGCCGGTGATAGGCGGCCACGTCGACATTGGCGCAGGCGCAAAGATTCTGGGTAATGTGCATATTGGCGATCATGCTTGTATCGGTGCGAACGCCGTGGTGCTTACGGATGTGCCAACAGAGAAGACGGCGGTTGGCATTCCGGCTGTGATCTTTGGTGGCTAATCATGGCTTATCAAATGAACACAGACGAGTCTCACACACCGTATTGGTGAAGAGCTGAAAGAATTGATGGTGTGTTATATTAACCAACATACAAGACGAAAAACCGAAGGAATTTCAATAACAATGCGCCTGACCGACCACCAAGTCCAAGCCATCCGCCAGCTTGTTCTTCAAGTGGCGGGGAAACCATGCCCGTGTGCGTGTATTTGGTTCCAGGCTGGACGATACAGCACGTGGCGGCGACTTCGACCTTATGCTCGAATTGCCTGAACCCGTGGCCAACCCTGCACTCCTGGCGGCGCAATTTTCTGCCAAAGTCAACCCGCCTGATGCACGGACGCAAAGTTGACGTGCTGCTCACCGCGCCCAACCTCATGCGCCTGCCTATCCACGACATGGCCTTCAAGGAAGGGAAATTGCTATGACCCTCAACCCAAAAATTGCGTTGCGGCTGCAATTTTTAATCCGCGTGGCGCGCAAAGAATGCAGAGGTAAGCAAGGGTGTCCCGCGTAGCATCAATATCCCTTGCGACACTGCGCTGGTTTATGGATTTTCAGCCGAGTCTGAGCGCATTGGGCTGACGTTAGTGGATGAAGTGCTGAGGGATAAGGTGGAGTTTGGGGCATTATCAAGTCCGGAATGAGTGGCAGGGGGTGGGCATGTCCTTAAGTATTGATGGAAAAAGTAGTGAGCAAATTGAATTTGATAGCCCGTCAGTGGAAACGCGTAGCATATTGGGCTTGGACATAGCGGTTTTGTCTCGTGATGATGCAGTAGGCATGCTGGAGCGTCATATCTGCGAAGGTACCCCGATGCGATTGGCGTTCGTCAACGCAAACCTTGCAAACATGGCGTATGAGAATGTGCAGCTTCACGGCATGCTGCGCAGTTTTCTGCTTGTTAACGACGGAGTAGGTCTCAATATTGCGAGCCGAATACTTTACGGCAAACCATTTTCAGACAATCTTAACGGAACCGATTTTACGCCTTACTTTCTCGACCATTGCCACACTTCGATAAGAGTCTTTCTGCTTGGTGCACGCCAGACAGTGGTGGTTCGTGCAGCCGAGATTTTTTCACGGCGCTGGCCACAGCATAGTTTGGTTGGCTACCAAGACGGTTATTTTACTGAGGCAGACGAAGGGCGGGTGATTGAGATGATTGCAGCTGCCAAGCCACATCTATTACTTGTTGCGATGGGTAATGGTGTACAGGAGCAGTGGGTTGACCGTCTGGTTTCGGGTGGATTGTTGTCAGCTTGGGGAGTCGGGGCATTGTTCGATTTTTTCGCCGGCGAAGTCAAACGAGCACCGTTGTGGATGCGTCAGGTGAGAATTGAATGGATTTTTCGTTTAATGTTAGAGCCGCGAAGAATGTGGCAACGATACATCCTGGGCAACCCAAAATTTCTTGTGCGTGTGTGGCGCCAGCGTGGGGCTGCAAGAAGAGACGCTGGAAACGGTTAGTACGATAAGTGATAGTCTTGCTCAATTTAAGCCTTGGCCATAACGGCAGACAGAGGAGCAAGAGGGCAGAACCGACCTCAAGGTTATCCACGCCAGGATAGGGTTGCTCACGCTGGAGCGGGCCAAAGTTGAGATACAAAAGTTCAGTCACCGTTTTTAGATTAACAGGGGGATAGGGTGAATCAGTTTCGAATCGCGTATTTCGTCAATCAATATCCCAAGGTGAGTCACAGTTTTATCCGCAGGGAGATTCTTGCTCTGGAGCGTCAGGGCTTCGAGATTCAGCGCATCGCGCTGCGTGGGTGGGATGCTGATCTGGTGGATGCAGAGGATGTGCGCGAACGCGAGCAAACTCGCTACGTTTTGCATGCCGGAATGGTTGGCTTGCTGCTGGCCGTGTTGGGAACTGTTGTTACACGACCGGTGCGTTTTCTTACGGCATTGAAGTTGGCGTTAAAAATGGGCATGCGCGCAGATCGCCCGTGGCCCTTTCACTTGGCCTACCTAGCGGAGGCTTGTCGTATCTTGCCATGGCTGAAGGAATTCGGGGCACGTCATGTGCATGCCCATTTCGGCACAAATTCAGCCGAGGTGGTGATGCTGGCACACACCATGGGTGGCCCTTCATACAGTTTTACCGTACATGGGCCAGATGAGTTCGATAAGCCTGAGTTTCTGTGGCTCAGGGAGAAGGTAAGGCGTTCCGCCTTTGTAGTGGCGATCAGTTCCTTTGGTCGCAGCCAATTGTACCGATGGGTAGATTATGCCGACTGGCCCAAAGTGCATGTGGTTCATTGCGGCCTGGAACAGGCTTTTCACGATGTACCGGTTGTGCCAATTCCAGTGGCGCCCCGTGTGGTTTGCGTAGGCAGACTGAGCAAGGCGAAGGGGCAATTGCTGCTGCTGGAAGCTGTGAGCCATCTTGCCCGCAAAGGAATCAACCTTGAGCTGGTTTTGGCGGGTGATGGAGAAATGCGCACCGAACTTGAGTCGATGATCCTGCATCACAAGTTGCAAGACAAAGTGCGGATTACTGGCTGGATCAGCGGAGACCAAGTGAAAGAAGAAATTTTGGCGGCGCGTGCACTGGCGCTGCCCAGCTTTGCGGAGGGGCTGCCGGTAGTGATTATGGAGGCCATGGCTTTGCGGCGGCCTGTTCTTACCACCTATGTGGCCGGGATACCCGAGCTGGTCCGCCCAGGTAAGGAGGGCTGGCTATTCCCGGCGGGGGATGTGGAAGCATTGGTGACCGTGCTGGAGGAGTTGCTGGCTACACCTGTTGAGGTACTGGAAAAAATGGGAAAAGCCGGTCACCGGCGGGTGCTGGAACGACATTCCGTTGACGTCGAAGCAGAAAAATTGGCACAGATTTTTCGCGCTGTGCCCCAAGTTTGTTCCGACTATAAGGTATGAACCCTATGTTTTTGCTTGAGTCGGCTTTTCTCTTATTGCTAGCGCTGCTGTCGGTGCCAGTATTGATTTTTGCGATTCAGGTGGCTGTTGCCTTGCCAGCCTATCGAAACAAACCTTTGCCGACTACCCGTCGGCCATCAATCGCTGTTTTGGTTCCCGCACATAACGAAGCCGACGGTATTGCCGCGACTTTGGTCTCGGTTCGCGAGCAACTGCAGGATGGTGACCGATTGTTAGTGGTGGCGGATAACTGCTCTGATGACACAGCAGCGGTAGCTCGTACATCTGGAGCAGAAGTGGTGGAACGCAATGATACGGTGCGACGAGGCAAGGGGTATGCGCTGGATTTTGGCTTGCGCCACCTGGAGTTGTCACCGCCGGAGGTTGTGATCATTGTAGATGCAGATTGTTTGGTGCGTGCTGGCGCGCTGGATCGTTTGTCGCGTACGTGCATCGAAACGAGCCATCCCATTCAAGCTCTATATCTTATGCATTCACCTGTTGATGCAGGTATTTCAATAAAGGTGGCAGAATTCGCTTGGGTGGTGAAGTGTTTGGCGCGACCTTTGGGATTTAGCCGTTTGGGGCTGCCGTGCCAGTTGATGGGTACGGGTATGGCATTCCCTTGGGAGCTGATTCAGCAGGCTGATCTGGCAAGTGGTCATATCGTGGAAGATCTGAAGCTTGGCATGGATCTCGCACGAATTGGCCGAGCGCCAATCTTTTGTCCAGAGGCGCTGGTAACCAGCGTGTTTGCGATGAGTACGGAAGGTGCGCAATCCCAACGCACCCGTTGGGAACATGGTCATCTGAGCATGATTCTCAAAGAAGCCCCCCGATTGTTGCTTGTAAGTCTGCGTACGGCGAATAAAGGTTTGTTTGCGCTGGTAATCGATATGTGTATACCCCCCCTGGCGTTACTTTCCTTGCTGGTAACGAGCTTGTGTTTGTTGGGGTTGGTGGTATGGGGCGTGACGGGTGAGGTTCAACCTTGGGGCTGGGCATTTATTGTTGCAACTGTTTTAGTTGTGACAGTGCTGTTAGCTTGGGTCAGATTAGGCAGGGAAATATTGTCGTTCACCAGTCTCGCTTATGCCCCGATTTACGCTTTGAGGAAAGTCCCATTGTATTTAAAATTTTTTGTACGTCGCCAGATCGAGTGGGTGCGTTCCAGGAGAGATGAACATTGAAGATGTTTGCTCTTCCATCTTGGCAGAAGCACTACTACTTTGCGTCGACATTTTGGATATATTACTGTGCGCATTACATTACCTGACCTAACGGTCATGGCGAATCACCACCCTGAATAATGAAACACAGTCGCGCCAAGACCGTTTCCCTCTCCCCAGCCCTCTCCCAGCGGGAGAGGGGGACAGAGTCTCGCTTCGCGAGTTTCACGTTAACTTGAAGGGATACAATCATGTTGAACAACAAGTCGGTTGTATCAAAAATTATTTTCAGGGTGTTTTTCGCACTATTCGCAATTCTCGGCTTCGCCTCGTGCGAAGGGGATACTACCAGCGTTGCCTTTGCCGGCAATACCGCCAACGCTAATCCCCCTTTGGGTACTAATCTGAATGGTGTCCAGGATTATTCTACTGAGTGGCCGTTTGTAGACGTATTCAAGATGTCGCGCACCTGGATTTCCCAGCAGGCTGGACTAGGGTGGGGAGCTGGGCCGGCTTTGGATTTGGACGCCGATGGCTGGGTAAAATCTTTGCAGTCCGGGCAGAGTGCGGATGCCTTGATGTTGTTTAGAGGAATCAAGTCTGGCTCCGTGGGAAAGTATGTAGTCCTTTATGAGGGCGAAGGCACGCTCTCCTTTACTGGTGCGACCGTAGCCAGCTCTACTCCTGGACGGATTGTCTTTAATTTTAACCCCAACCCACCAGGCAAAGGTCTTATTTTAAAGATTTCCACCACAAACTCTTCTAATTACATCCGCAATATCCGCGTAATCCGTCCCGGGTTTGAGGCGACCTACCAGACTCAGCCTTTTCACCCGCTGTTTCTGGATAGTCTCCGCAAATACAAGGTAATCCGGTTCATGGACTGGCAGAAGACTAACAACTCAACGCTGGCAAACTGGGCTGACCGGACAAGGACAAATAGCCCCACCCAGACTACTGGTCGTGGTGTAGCCCTGGAATACCAGATTGCTCTGGCGAATCAACTTAATGCTAATGCGTGGTTCAACATACCGCACTTGGCTTCGGACGATTTTGTGCGCCAGTACGCGCAGATGGTCAAAGGCAGGCTTAACCCAAACCTCAAAGCCTATATTGAATACTCCAACGAGGTTTGGAACGGCCAGTTTACACAGGCACCCTATGCTCGGCAAGTGGGGCTGGCATTGGATCTGAGCACCAATAATTTGGAGGCACAGCTACGTTATTACTCCCAAAGGTCTGTGCAGGTTTTTGATATATGGGGGGAGGTTTTTGGATCGGCCCAGCCCCAGCGTTTGGTCCGCGTGTTGGCAACTCAGGCCGCCAATACTTGGACAAGTACAACCGTCCTGGACTGGAAAGATGCCAAACTGAAGACGGATGCGGTAGCGATCGCCCCCTACTTTTGCGGCAATGCAGGTTCAGGTGATGTGACTGCCACACTGGCTATGACGGTGGATCAATTATTAGATTATTGCGCCAATCAGATTATCACCACAACAAAAGGTTGGATGGATGCCCAGCAAGCTGTCATCAGCGCTCGCGGCCTACCTATGATTGCTTATGAAGGAGGTCAGCATTTGGTTGGTGTAGGCGGAAATGAGAATAACCTAGCACTTACTGATTTGTTCATAGCTGCTAACCGTCACCCGCGAATGAAGGACTTATACACAACGTATTTGAATCAATGGAAAACAGCAGGCGGAAAGATGTTCGTCAACTATTCCTCAATTTGTGAACCTAGTAAGTGGGGTAGTTTTTGTCTGCTTGAATATCAAAATCAGGACACAACCAGAGCACCAAAACATAGGGCCGTGATGGATTTCATTGTTGCCAATCCAACTCCGTGGTAACCCCTGGCGCGCATTGCTGTAGTTGTCGTGTTGGGCGTCGTCGAAGGTGATGGCGAGCAGGGGTCGTGACGGGATATTACCGCTCAAGTAACGCTCATGCTGAATCGCGAGCGCACCACATTCGAAGTATTTAGTGAAGTAAGTCAAAAACTCATCAAGCTCTTCTGGCGTCACGACGAGGCCGGGAAAGGCGGTCTGCTTTGCTCAACCGCTCCATGTCCGCGGCGGCTAGGCTGCGTTGACCCAAATCGTTGAATGCTTCCACCAGGGCCTCTTGATGCGTCCGACAGGCGGTGTTGGCGTGTTGCAGGGCGAGGATTTCCGGGGCGGTTGTCACAGCTTGACTCCGGTTTCATGGGCTACCCGGACGATGGGGCGGGGATCGTCGGGCGCTTCGATGACTACGTCGATCTTGCGTTCGCCTAAGTGTCGTTCGAGCAGACCGAGAAAGCGAATTTTTCGGGCCAAGGTCTGGTCGGCGATGGGGTGGGCCGGGTGTACCAGCAGGTCGATATCTCCACCACGGTTGGCATCGTCCACGCGGGAGCCAAACAGCCAGACTTGGGTTTCTGTCCGAAAACGTCCCTGGCCGCGTGCCGGATCGTCTCGATCTGCTTTGGGGTCATTCTCATGCTCGGCTTCTCGCTTTTGTCGCTATGTATAAACATCAGAAGTCGACCAGGATAGAGCCGACCACTTCAGCGCCGATGCGGCCAAGCTGTTCGCTGGTGGCGTTGATGTCGGCCATACGGGTGTTGTTCTTGCGCGCAACCAGCAACACGCCGCCTGCGCGGGCAGCAATTGCAAGCGTATCGGCGCCGGTCGAGAAGGCTGATGTATCGAACAGGACGACATCAAACTGGCTGACAAGGCTCTCACTCAGTTCTCCGAACGAAGCACGGCTGAGAAGTTCCTGCGGGTTGGGCGGGAGTGTACCGGCCGGCAGCACGGAAAGATCAACGAAGGATCCCACCTTGGAGATCACATCATTGGCAGCGGCGTGACCGGCCAGGACATCGGACAGCCCCTGCTTGTTTCCCAGATTGAAGATTTCATGCTGGCGCGGGCAACGCAGGTTGGCATCAATGAGCAGCGTGCGCTCGCCCAACTGCGAAAACACCACGGCGAGGTTGGCGGTGAAGAGGCTCGCTCCCTCCCCGGAGTTGATACTGGCCACCGCCAATTCTTTGCGGCCGGCAGCAAACCAGCGCAGCATAAGTTGGCTACGCACAGCGCGAAGAATCTCCGCCTGTGCGCTGAACGGTTGGTAGGCTGCCACCAGTTCGGCTGGATACTTTCCCTGCCCCGGCTGCAGGTAGTGATAGTCAAACTGGCGTGCCAGCGCCTGTTGGATATCGGCCTCGGTGACCAGGCCCAGGAGTTGGACGGCCTCACCAAAGCGTATCCCCCGCTCCTTCTGCAGGCGCAGCACACGCTCTGTGTCTTCCAGCGTAAGCTTGCCCAACTCCATCAGTATGCGACCTAAACGCCGATGCTTGGACTGTATCACACCGAGAACGGGTACCTGCAGCACTTCCACCATATCCTCCGCGGATCGCACACGCCGATTCAGCATTTCCGCCAGCATGCCGAACCCCACCCCAAGCAGGGTACCGAGGAATACCGACCGCAACATGTTGAGCAGCAGCTTTGGGCTATCGGGTTCAATTGGCGGTACGGCCGAGTTGAGCACGGCAACACCCGATTGATCGAACTGCCATTCAAGATTGGTCTGGTTTAAACGCTGCGTGGCGGCATCGTAGGCGCGCTGGGTGCCCTCCACTTCTTTGCTGAGAAGCGTGAGTTCGTCTCGCGCCCGATTAATGGTAAGCACTTTGGATTTTTGTTCCGCCAGCGCGGCACGAATTTTGGATTCACGGCTGACCATGCTATCCGAGAAGGCCCTGATATGGATATTTAGCTCCGAACGCATCTTTTCCACCTCGGCGCTGGATCCCTGGTAGCTGGGATGGTTTTTACCCAACTTCTGCGAGATCTCAGCGAATTTCGCTTCGGCTTGCGCCAAACTTGCCTTGAGGTCATTAATCAGCAGATTGGTAGTAACACCGTCGCCTTCGTCAGTATTGCTACCCTGGCTCGATATTGCTCCCATCAACTCCCCTTGGGCTGCCACCAATTGGCTGGAAAGATGGTCAAGGCGGGCTGTTTCGACATCGAGGTGATTGTCCACATTGACAATGCCGTGCTCCTGCTGGTACTTGGAGAGATTATTATGGGCTACCTCAAGTTTGTCACGCAGCAGCTTAATCTGACTATCGAAGTAGATGGCGGCTTTCTGTGCAGGCTCTACCGTGAGCCGGATGCTGGCCTTCTGGTAGGCGTCAGCGAAAGCGTTGGCGATGGCTGCGGCAAGAGCCGGGTCGGCGCCCTTGAAATTAATGCTGAGAACACTGCTCCCACGGGAGGGTACGACCTCAAGATTATTAAGGAGCAGGCCGGCCAACCTGTAGCGGATGTTGCCCTTACCGTCACTCTCTTCGGAAAACATCTCTTTGATTGCCGCGCTCTCGGCCAATTTGGTCTGATCCACCACCAGCAGTGCTGTGCTGACGCTTTTGATGATATCTACTTGAGTGGCCATGTAGCCTGGCATCAGTTGCGCCGGCAAAGTATTTCCCGTGACTGGGTCGGTGCCCTTGTAATTGAACAGAAGTGTCGCGGTCGCCTTGTAGGTATTGGGCAATGACAGGGTGACCGCCAAGCCGGTCGCCACCGTCACGACGAGCGTGAGCAGGATGATCTTGTAACGGGCGCGCAAGATGAGCAGGAATTGGAAGAAATTCATTCGGGTAAGTCCATGCTTGTCAATCCAATGAAAGAGGGCGTCGGTTACAGCATCAGAACAGGCTTTCGCGGATGTAGATCACGTCATCTACCCGCACCAACTCATCGTGCCTGGCTTCCAGCACCTGCATGTTGCCGTCCGTATCGCGGCGCTTGATGCGCACGCCGCGCTCGGTGCCGCGCAGGGTGAGGCCACCGCCGACGGAGAGCGCTTGCAGTACCGTCATGTTGCGCTCCAACCGGAAGACCCCGGGGCGCTGCACCTCGCCGTAAATGTAGAACCTGGGGGCGCGTTCGACATAAATGATGTCGTTGCTTGCCAGTTCCCGGTTCTTTGTCATGTCGCCAGAGCGGACCATTTCGAGGATGTCGATCACTTCCCGGCTGGCCTCGCCATCGCGAGTACGGATCAGGATGACCGTATCACCCCCCTCAGCGCTTGCCCCACCGGCAAGCGCCAGGATGTCGGTGAGCGTACGTTTGCCATCAATAGGGTGGCGGCCCGGCCTGTTGACTTGGCCAAGCACGGAGACCTGCCGGCTCTGCATCTGGGTAACGATGATGTTGACATGCGACTTACGGATAAAGCCGCCGCTTTCGAGCAGGCCGGCAATTTTTTTCTCAGCTGCGAAGGTATCCTGGCCGCCGACGGATACCACACCCACCAGCGGGAAGGTGATGCTGCCGGCTTCACTCACCCGGGTTTCGAGAGAGAGATCGGGATGTCCATGGACGGATATCTTGAGCACGTCACCGGGCCCAAGCGGGACATCGGCCGCGCCCGCGCCAACAACCCAGGCGCTCATTATCAGTGCCGACAACCACATCAGATTTTTCTTCATGCCACGCCCTAATACCTTAAATAATCATCAAGGGGCTGTAGTAGATTAGCCTTAAATCCCAGCCCACTCCTTCAATATTAACAGTTGTTGTTTAGGTGTTCCGTAATTAAATCTGAATCCACATTCCTTGAGGAATAATGGGAACGACTCTATTAGGAATTCCATTGTATTTTCTTAACACTCGCTTGGCTTGATTCCAGAAGTTCTCAATGCCATTAATGTGGTTCTTGCCTGTTGCAAACAGCGTTGAGTGGTTAATTCTCTCATGATAAAAATCACTCACATCTAATGCGTTATAACTTCGATAGCAATCTGTATAAACCACGCTGTCTGGTGCTATCTTCCTTGTAATAAGCGGCATTAATGTTTCTGACTTGGTGTTGATGACGGCCTTAGTATAAACCTTACCACCGCGCTTTAAGAGACCAAACACAGCAACTTTACCAGCAGCGCCGCGACCGCGCTTTCCTTTGCGGGCACCACCCTTCGTCACTCTCAATCTAATGCAACAGCACCATCGAATATTTCGTGTGCTTCTTGCTCCAGGTAATAAGCAATAATTTCACGTAATTCACGGTAAAACAAAGCAGCACTATTAGGCTGTATTTCAAGTAAATCTGCAGCTGATCGTGCCGTGACTTCTAATACAAAATATTCAAGTAACTTTAACTGCTTCTTTCTTAATAACTTACAATGACTTAGATTCATTTAATTAGCATAACATTTATGCTAATCTACTATAGTCCCATAATCAACTATGATAAGCGTGCAAATTTCAGTCTACCAGAAACTCCAGTTGCCCGTGTAGATAACCCACGCTCCCAGCAAGGCGTTGGTGACCACATGCGCGATTATCGGCGACCAAAGGGTGCCGCTCCGGACTGGGCATAAGATTTCATGCGCCTCGCTTATCGGCGATTAATAGGCATCGTCGCCGCGCGCTACGATCCAGGCAGTTTGCATGATGATCCAGAGATCCAGCAACAGCGACCAGTTACGCAGATAGTAGAGGTCGAATTCGACGCGCTTCTGCATTTTTTCCAGCGTTTCCGTTTCACCACGCAGTCCGTTCACCTGCGCCCATCCGGTAATGCCGGGTTTGACCTTGTGGCGCAGCATGTAGCCTTTGATGAGCTTGCGGTAGAGTTCGTTGTGGGCCATGGCATGTGGCCGGGGGCCAACGATGCTCATGCGGCCCTGCAACACGTTGATGAACTGGGGTAACTCATCCAGTGAGGTTTTGCGCAGAAAGCCGCCCAACCGAGTGATACGGCTGTCGCTCTTTCTGGCCTGCGCTACGTCTGGGCCATCCTCGCACACGGTCATGGAGCGGAACTTGTAGACGATGATTTCCTCTCCATTGAGGCCGTAGCGCCGTTGCTTGAATATTATCGGGCCCGGCGAGGTGAGCTTGACTGCGGTTGCTATCACGGCCATCAACGGCAGCAGCATGAGCAGGATGATGCTACCCAGCACCATGTCGCTTCCGTACTTGACTATGCCATCTATGTCGAGGAAGGGGGTTTCGCGCATTGATACGATGGGGATGCCGTGAATGGAGTCGAAATGGGGTTGTATGAGATCAAAGGTGTGGATATCCGGCACAAAATATATCGATGCCGTTGTGTCTCTTGCCTCATCCAGCAGCTCGAAGATGCGAGGCTGCGCAGCCATGGGCAGGCAGATGAATATTATGTTGGTATTGTTTTCCCGTACGTAAGCGACCAGATCAGGCACCTTGCCAAGCATGGGCACAGGCATGTTTTCAGGGTGGCGTTCGACAATACGGTCGTCGAAGTAGCCCTTGATTTCCATGAACAGGTATGGGTCGCCAATGATCTGGCGAGCGAGCTTGGTACTGAGCTCGTTTGCACCGACGATGACGACGGGGCGTATCCTTTTGCCGACAAGCATCCTTAAGGTGCCCATGTGAATGAGAAGATGGGCAAGCAGCAAGGCGAACGGACCGGCGATGACCCACACCAGCAGCACTTGCTCTGAATATTCCACATAAAGGCCCGTGGCATAGCCAGAAAAAGCAAGGACAGCAACCGTAGCCACCCAACCGATGAACAAGTCGCGCGCGTGCCCGATAAGTTCGCCTCTACGCCAGGACTGATAAATATCCATCTCGTCGTAGATACGAGACGAAACTAAAAAGGCGAACACGGCCAGCACCACGTACAGCCCGCTGAATGATTCGCCATGGAGAAGTACGATCACCCACAATAGCACAATGATAACGCACGGATCGAGCAGGCGCTTGACGATGGCGATGAGTGGAATATCGGTAACGGTCATTTGTTTTTTCTTGAGATTGCCAGCGAATGCAGGTTAAAACTCGTAGCGGCCATTGAGCATTATGCTGTTGCTCTTGAACCCGCTTTGGAAGATGTTGGACTGACGCTCATCGTGCTGCATGGAAAACGATAGCTGAAGATCCTGCAGCGGCGTATAGGAAACCGCGGCCATCGCGCTGCGGAAGGTATCCTGCCTCCGGGGCTGCGCCGTCAGAACCTGACTGGGGTCGCCCGCATGGTCTCGCTGTTCGTAACTGAGCTTGCCCTGCAGCGCCAGCTTGGAAGTGATGGCCCAGGCCGGCGTCAGGCTGACACCGCGGTTGACGCTGAAGCTGGCGGTGGCATCATCCACGGCATTGATATCGCGCCAGCCGGCGAGGGAAAGCGTGATCTTTCCGGTAGGCGCCCAGTCCAGCGTGGCGCGACCAGTGAGGCCAGTAAAGTCACGCGCGGGAACCTGGTTGTGATTGCGCTTCACCATGCCGGCCTCGAGCTGCAGACGGGTCTTGCCGCTATACCACCAGTCGACGACTGCACTTGCTTCGTCCTGCTGGTAGCCGTTATCCACCAGGCTACCGCCGACTAGCTGGCGGTTGGGAAACGTACCCGTGACCTGACGGTACTGCACTCCCACATGGCTGCCGCTGGAGGCTAAGTAATCGACCCCGACCTCGGTGGCGTCCTCACTACGGTTCTGGGTGCGTTGCGCCGCGATGCTGTTTTCGAGGTCGTAGGTTGATGCGGAAGTGCGCAGCCGCCAGCTGGGATGAAATCGCCAAGCGAGGTCTGCGAACTTGCGATTCTGGGTACGGTCGTTGCGGACGAGTTGGCGGAACTCCAGGAATGTGCCGAGGCTACGCGTGTAGCTCGCACCGAGGTTCCCCTCCAGGTGATTGCCGAGATGCCAGTTCCACTTGCCTGAGAAATCACGCCCGTCATTGTCCAGTATACTGAAGCGATTGAATGTGTCGCGGTTGAGTTCAAGATTGATATTGATGCGCTGAAGGCTGATCTGCTTGTCGATAATGATGCCCACGGTGGCGCGATTGATGGTGTCGCTGGTCTGTTCGCTGCCAAAGGACGCTATTGCGTCGGCCGCGCTGTTGACTCTCAGCAGGTTGTCGTCGTAGGTGACGCCGTAGGAGACATAGGGGCGAAGGACATCGCCCTGCTCTGCTGAGGCCCAGCCAGGCCAAACCGAAAGCAGTAATGCCAGCCAAGCCGGCCAGCAAGTGTTGATGGTTTGCGCGCGCGCCATCATGCCCTGCCAAATCCGCCAGTTTTCCGTGGGCACCACCCAGAAGGCGTAGAGGGAGCCGCCCTTGCGAACCAAGGCATGGCCGTCGCAGCGAGCACCCCTAAACCAGAGTTTTTCAGTTCCATCAGTCGAGATTCAGCACCCGTAGAAAAACCAGTGCCGCTATCACGAGGCCCAGACCAGCGTCATTTTGTAGTAGCGAGACCTCAAAGGCGTCGTCTTGCGCTACAATCCGCGCACGACTCTCATTTTTTTCAAACAACTCAATTTTTGCCATCGTTCGGACTAAAACAGAAGTGGCTGTGATTATTTATCATTAGTATTCACCACTTTATGATCTGCAGTTTTCTTTAGATGACGCGCATAGCCCCCCTAAAATAGTAACGGTATACCAAACAACCAGAAATGTATATACCCAGCATTGTCCAATGGGGTTTGAGTCTGATCGGGTGGCTGGAAGCGATCATTATGCGAGGCATGGTGATCAATATGAACGACGAACAGCTGCATACCCTGGCCCAGCTACAGGCCTTTTTGGACGGAACCATAACCGTTGATTTGTCAACGCCAAATAGAAATGTCCCCTTCCGTGCCAAGTAGAAATGTCCCTTTTCACCTGCACCACTCCTGTTACGGAGTGGCGTTAAGCCCCCCGGTGGCGGGCTTGCCGAGAGGCATATTTCTCCAAGGGTGATTGGGTGCAGGTTTATGTCCCTTGGTGTTTGTTTTACCGCGCTGCACCAGCGCCTCATCCACTAAGCGATTGACTGTCTTGCCATCGGCCACCTGCGCCTGCCGTAGCGCCCTGGTCAGCACCGTAAACTTGAGATTGCGTTGTCGCCAGCGTAATTCCTGCGTACCATCAAAGTGTTGGTGTAGGGTCACCTTAGCGCCCCGCATCCCCAACCCTGTGCCGTTGGTTTTCACTTGCAGCAAGCGGCCTTGGTGCTGGCAAGATAGATTCTTCGATAGCGTTCTGCCCACCTGCACCGACAGAGCCTGCCCCGGTATGTTTAAAGCCGGGGATGCGCGGAAGGCTCTCTAGCTGTGCCAGGATAGGGCAGGTGCGCGTCTTGTGAATCTTGGGGTACGACCGCGAAGCGCCGGTTGTAATCCGCAATGAAACCGGGCAGCCAGGCGCTGGCGCTGGCGATATCGGATATGCCTGCCAGACGCATTTCCTTGAGCAGCCGGTCTTGTAGCGTTTGATTGGCACGTTCCACGTGCCCTTTGGCTTGCGGGCTGTGGGCGTGGATGCACTCGATACCCAACTCCCGTGCCGCGCGGGAGAACTGGGTTTCCGCGCACCGGTCGGCGTCTTTGGCGTTGATGCGGAAGATGCTGTGTCGCTCGCTGTACAGTGCTACCGGTACGCCGTGCGCTGCGATGTGGTCGTGCAGGGTGTGCATGTAGCCCAGAGTGGCCTCGGTGGGGGTAAAGCGCAGTTGCATCAGCGTACCCGTGGCAGCGTCGATGAACACCAGCAGGGTGCAGGATGCGCCACGTTCCTCGAACCAGGCGTGCGCGGGGGAGCCGTCAATCTGGATTAACTCACCCAGGCGCGCACGGCGCTGGCGCATCGGGTGGACGCATATCTTGGCGCCTTCCCTGTGTCGCCCCATAAACCCTCTGCCATCATCAGCTGGCGGGTGCTCATCGACACTTAAGGGTAATGCCGTGCTGTTCGAGCAGCTTCTCGCAGGCCAGGGTTGGCCCAAAGTCGCGGTAGTGTTCCCCCACCAGTTGCATCGCCAGGGTGGCGGTCGCGTCAGGAAGCCGCCGGTTCTATGCCAGCCCACGCGCTGTTTGTTGATGAGTCCCGCAACGCCCAAGGCACGGTAGCGCTTGAGGATGCGCCTGGTTTGGCGGACGGTCACGTCCATTCTTTTGGCCGCTTCTTTCTGGTCCAGGTTGCCTGCCGTTAATAGTTCCATTATTTGCGCCCGTTTTGCTTCTTGTTGGCTCATCATCGTCCCCATTTCTAATTGCCCGCCTCTGTGGTTTTTAGCAGGCGTTGAGTGTATTTAGCATCCACTCAAGGGGACATTTCTACTTGGGAGAAAAGGGACATTACTACTTGGCGCTGACAATTGGGAAAAGCTGTCGCAATAGAACCAAATTCAGTTCACTATAACAATCTTGGGTACGGTTATTATCTTAATCAGCAGTATCAAGAAGCAAGTAGAGTATTGAATCAGGCTCTGCTGCTGGATCCTGGGTATGTGCAAGCAAAAAACAATTTAGCACTGGTAACTACCAATTCAACTGCTGAAAAAAATGTATTGACCGATAGTAAAAATAACGAGGTGTCCAAAGAGTATGAAGTGCTCGATAAAACAACAGATAAAATAAGGCTCTGTTGAATTTCAAGTGGGTTGAGTGCTGACATGTGGATTGAGTTTCGAGAAGTCGAGTCTGCCTGCGAGCAGGAAGATCACGGTACGAATCGTGGAGAGCCTGCCGTAGCCGCGCGCCTTGCGCTTGGCGGCTTGGCGGCTTGGAACAGTCCGTTGAAGGCTTCGAGGAAGCCGTTGGTCTGGCGCGTTTGCGGAGGGTGTCCTGAATTTTGTGTAAACGTCGGTTAATCACTGCTGAGGCATTCTTTCCTCAAACTGAATAGTAAACCTATTTAGCGCAGGTTTCCAATCCCGCAGTGGTGATCCAGTCAGGGCATTATATTTAACGTGACAATTTTGACGAGTGTCAGCGAGCGATAGCGAGTGATGGCGAGCCTATATCATTAAAAATCAATAGGTTATATAACTGTTAATCCGTGTGTCCCTGGTTCGAGCCCAGGTCGAGGAGCCAGATTCTAAAGGCTGACAGCGATGTTGGCCTTTCTCATTTGCAGAAGCTTCCTTAAAGCAGCTTTTCAAACTCTGCCGCTGGTACGGGCTTCGAGAACAAATAACCCTGCCCATAATCGCAGCCAACTGCCGTGAGCAGATCACGCTGTTCTGCGGTTTCTACCCCTTCCGCAATCACCTTCATGCCAAGTTTGTGTGCCATCACAATAATGGCTTCACACAGCGCCATATCATCGCTGTCGGACTCCAGGTTTTGCACAAAGGACCGGTCAATTTTGACGTAGTTAATATTAAACTTTTTGAGATAGGCCAGGGACGAATAACCAGTGCCAAAATCATCAATAGCTACTTGAAAGCCGGCATCGTGGAACTCCAGCAGTTGTTTGATGACATAAGCGCTAGCATCCAGCAGCAGCCCCTCGGTAATCTCCACCGCAATGCTCTGCCCCGGTAAATCAAGTTGTCGTAGATAATCTATCCAGCTGCTGTGGCTATTGCTGGTGTTATGAAACTGTACCGGGGATCTATTGACGCTGATCTGGAACTCCGCATGGTGTGATTGGCGCCAGCGCTTGACCTGGTTTGCCGCTTCATTGAACACCCAGTTGCCAATATCAATAATCATCCTGGTGTCTTCCGCAATGGGGATAAACTCATCCGGGCCGACCAAACCGCGTGTCGGGTGCTGCCAGCGGATGAGGGCTTCGGCTTTGTGGATGGCGCCGGTCGCCAGTTCGATGATGGGCTGATAGGCGACCCAGAACTGGTTCCCATCCAGTGCGCCGCGCAAATCATTGGCTATTCGCATCGTGGCCTGGGCCGCTTCCTGCATGGAGGCAGTAAAGTAGTGGTAACGATTGCGCCCTTGACCCTTGGCCGCGTACATGGCCTGATCGGCATTCTTCAGTAGTGCCTCGATACCCTTGGCATCTGCCGGATAGAGCGTGATGCCAATACTCACCGTTACATAAGCCACCTCTTCATTCAAGTGGTAGGGTTCGGCCAGCTTGAGCAGGATTGCCTGGGAGATACGATCGATACTGTTCGGGTCGCCCAGCTCGCTCAGGATAATGGTGAATTCATCGCCACCCAGGCGGGCTACGGTGTCGGTTTCACGTACACACCCGCTCAAACGCAAGGCGGCTTCCTTAAGCAGCATATCCCCCGTGGCGTGCCCCAGCGTGTCGTTGACTTCCTTGAAGCCATCCAGATCGAGGAACAGCACCGCCAGCACCAGGTTGGAACGCTGCGCCTTCTTGAGTTCCTGTTCCAGGCGGTCATGGAACATGCGGCGATTAGGCAGGCCGGTCAAAACGTCGAAGTTAGCCTGCTGCCAGATCAGGGCTTCAGATTCTTTCATCTTGCTGATGTCAGTAAACAGTGCCACCCGGCGATGCACCGAGCCATCTTCGTGGTAGATGGTGCTGATGGAGAGCCATTTCGGGTAAACCGAACCATCCTTGCGCCGGTCCCAGATTTCTCCCTGCCAATGGCCGGTGGTATTGATTTCGTGCCACATGGCCTGGTAGAACGCTTCATCCTGACGGCCAGAACTGAAGATACTCTGGTTCTTGCCGGTCACTTCCTCCAGAACGTAACCGGTTATCGTCGTGAAAGCAGGGTTGATGGAAAGGATGCGATTCTCGACATCGGTGACCATCATGGCTTCGCTGCTGGTTTCATAGACGGAGGCGGCCAAGCGCAGGGATTCTTCCGTTAATTGACGCTGGACTTCATGATCAAAATTATCCAGTGCGAAGGCGATATTTATCGTCATTTCATCCAGCAATGCGATGGCCTCTTCATCGAAAGCATCAATCTGTTCATGATAGACGGTAAGTACTGCATACGGCTTGCCACCACGCTGGATGGGGAATGCGGTACAGGAGTTAAAACCATATTTGGCAGCCCGCTCCCGCCAGCTTGGGTCAGTAGAGACATTGTTGACGATGACAGCTCGATCCTCGCGCAGCGCCGTACCAGTAGGCCCACGCCCTTCTACTACGTCAGCATGCGAAGAGATAGCCAAGTCATCCAGATAGTCCAGCCCGTCACCATAGCTGGCAACTGGCATAATCATGCCGCTCTCATCATCCAACTGGCCGATCCAGGCCATTTTCATGCCCCCAAATTCAACGGCACAGCGACACACCAGCGGAAACAGTTCTGCCTGCTGTTTCATGCGTACGATGGCTTGGTTGACTTCGCTGAGTGCCTGGTAAAGATGCGTCAGGTGCTGTACCTGTGCATCCGCCTGTTTGCGCACGGTGATCTCCTCGGTCAGCGCAGCGGTGCGCTGCGCCACCAGGCTTTCCAGGTGTTCGTTGTGGAGCAGTACCTGGCGTTGAAGATAAAAAAGGTTGACGAACACCTGTACTTTGGCGCGCAGGATCTCGGGAATGATCGGCGAGTAGATGAAATCCACCGCGCCCAGCGTGTAGCCACTGATGCGCTCGGCCTCCGAGTTTGCCTCGGCGGTGACGAAGATGATCGGCGTGTACGCCGAACGCGGGCGGCTGCGGATTAGCGTGGCGGTCTCGAAGCCGTCCATCGTCGGCATGTTGACGTCGAGCAGGATCACGGCGAAATCCCGCTTGAGGAGCTGGCGCAGGGCCTGCTCGCCCGAGTTTGCCGTCACGATCTCCAGCGCCATGCTCGAGACGATGGCGGCCAGCGCCACCAGCTTGGACGGCGTGTCGTCCACAATCAGCACGCCGCCGCGATCGCCCACCGGCACCACGCTGAGCTGGGTCGTGTCGTCGGCGCGCAGCGTCGGAATCTCGATCTTGGGTATATCCATCATTCGTCTCCCTGTTTTCGGCTCATTTCAGAGCCAATTCTATAAGATGCGGCCCAATTTCTTCCAGGTTGAGCACGGTTGCGTTCGTCGTCGTACGGGCTGCGGCGTCCAGCATCCCGGCGGCGATCGCGGTGGACGCCGACTCGATCAGCGCCAGGCCGCCGTGACGCTGAATCGTCGCCAGCCCGCGCGCGCCGTCGCTGAGTGTGCCGGTCAGCACCACGCCGATCACGCGCGCACCCATGGTCTTGGCCGCGCTCTCGAACAGGACGTCGATGGACGGCCGCGCGTAATACACCGGGGCTTCCGTCGACAGGGCGAAGTGGTCCGCTTCCACCAGCAGGTGGTAGTTGGGGGGCGCCAGGGTGACGGTGCCCGGCTCGATGGCATCCTTGTCACAGGCCTCGCGCACCCGCAGGGCGCAGCCGTCTTGCAGCGCGAGTTGCAGCTCATCGCCGGCATCGGCGTTGCGGTGCTGCACGATCGCCAGCGGCAGGCGGAAGTTGCCGGGCAGCGCGGACAGTATGGCCTTCAGTGCCCGCAGACCCCCGAGCGAAGTGCCGATCACCACGATGCCGTATTTCATCGCACTTTCCGGTAGAGCTTTTCCGCCCGGTCCACCGCCTCATAGCGGTCTTCGCAGGGCGTGGCGTGCAGCGATTCGGCACTCCCCAGCCCGAGAACTCCGCCCAGCGCCAGGCTGTCGTAGATGAGCCGGTGCACGCGGTCCTGAAGCTGCCGGTTGAAGTAGATCATCACGTTGCGGCAGAGGACGACGTGAAACTCGTTGAACGAGCCGTCCGTCACCAGGTTGTGCACGGCCCAGACGATGTTGCCGCGCCCGAGGTCGCGCAGGATGGCGCTCTTGTGCTTGGCGGTGTAGTAGTTGGAGAACTGCTCCTTGCCGCCGGCCTTCTGGTAATTGGCAGTGTACTCACGCATGCAATTGATCGGGTAGATCGCAGTCCGGCTCTGCTCCAACACCCGCTCGTTGATGTCGGTGGCGTAGAGCCGGGTGTGCGCCAGCAGGCCCTCCTCGTGCAGCAGTATAACCATGGAATAGACCTCCTCGCCCCCGGCGCAGCCCGCGTGCCAGATGCGGATGAGCGGCAGGCTGCGCAACCCCGGCACCACCTTCTCGCGGAAGACCTTGTAGAAGGCCGGGTCGCGGAACATGGCGGAGACATCAACCGAGACGATATCGAGGAAGCGCGCCATGCACTTCGGATCGTGCAGGACACGGTCCTGAAACGCCGATAAGGTGCGCAACCCTTCCTCGTCCATGGCGCGGCGCAGGCGACGCTTGAGCGAGGCCACGGCATAGTCGCGGAAGTCATAGCCGTAGCGCTGTGCCATG
>JBCKUK010000017.1:0-27639 GCA_038924905.1 Methylophilaceae bacterium
AGAATGGCATAGATTTGAACTTGACTCTCTGGATTCCAGATCCTGAAGAAGGCTCGGGGGGTCTGCAATCTGCAATTTTCATGGAGATTTGGCGTGCATTTCAAAAACATTCAATTGCCATTCCTTACCCGCAGCGTGAAATCAGGATTTTGGGTGATGTGGCAGACCAGGCGAAGTAATTCTGTTAACTTAATCTCTAAAGCAGTGTCCTATCGGAATACAAACAGGAGTTTGATGCATGAATATAGGTCTTATTGATTTGCCTTGGTGGGGCTACGTGCTAGTCGCGCTGATATTTACCCATATTACTATTGCCGCGGTTACCATTTACTTGCACCGCTGCCAAGCCCATCGGGCATTGGATTTGCACCCATTACCGAGCCATTTTTTTCGTTTTTGGCTATGGTTAACAACCGGCATGCAGACCAAACATTGGACAGCCATTCACCGCAAGCATCATGCGCGCTGCGAAACGGTTGATGACCCACACAGCCCGCAGATTCTTGGTATTACTAAAGTCCTGTGGCAAGGGGCAGAACTTTTTCGTATTGAAGCCAAAAACCAGCAAACACTGGATAAATATGGAAGTGGCACACCGAATGACTGGCTGGAGAGAAATGTTTACGCCAGGCACAGCAGCTCCGGCATAGGGCTGATGCTCATTATTGATGTCATTTTATTTGGGCCGCTGGGTTTAACTGTCTGGGCGGTGCAAATGGCCTGGGTACCGGTGATGGCTGCCGGCATTATTAACGGCATCGGCCATTATTGGGGCTATCGCCATTTCGCTACCAAGGATGCCAGCACCAATATCATTCCCTGGGGCATCCTCATTGGAGGCGAAGAGTTGCATAATAATCATCATGCTTACGCCAGCTCCGCCAAACTTTCCAATAGGTGGTATGAGCTTGATATAGGCTGGATGTATATACGCATTATGCAAATGCTGCGGCTTGCCAGAGTAAAAAAAGTCGCCCCTCGAATCCAGTTTGATTGGGCCAAAAACAAGTGTGATCTGGATACGTTGCGAGCAGTGATTACGCACCGCTTCGATGTGATGAGTAAGTATAGAGCTATGCTTAAAAAAGCTTACAAGGAGGAGGTTGGTAAAATTCGCCTTGCCTATCAGCAGCGTGGGTATGATCAGGTAAAGGTCGAGCGCATTCGACATTGGTTGCATTTGGATGCAATGACTTTAGAAGATCAAGACAGGCAGGCATTGCATAAGGCCTTGCAGCATAGCGCCCGCTTGCAAACCATTTATCAGCTCAAACAAGAGCTGGCAAAGGTATGGGAGCGTTCTTCGGTAACTCAAGAGCAACTGCTAAAGAATCTCGAGGATTGGTGTCACCGTGCAGAAAAGAGTGGTATTGAGGCGCTGGAAGAATTCTCGCGCCGTATACGATCCTACAAAACAGCTTAAGTCACGTCATTAAAATAAAAAAGCCCGCAGTGCGGGCTTTTTTATTATCTGAATAACTATTACTTAATCTTGCCTTCTTTGTACATCACATGCTTGCGAACAACCGGATCAAATTTCTTGATCTCTATTTTTTCTGGCATGGTGCGCTTGTTTTTGGTGGTAGTGTAAAAGTGGCCGGTGCCGGCGCTTGATTCCAGTTTGATTTTTTCACGCATAATGTTCTACCTTAAATTTTTTCGCCGGCGGCACGCATGCCAGCCAGAACAGCATCAATGCCGTTTTTATCGATAGTACGCAGCGCAGCGTTAGTGATGCGCATACTGATCCAGCGATTTTCGCTCTCAACCCAGAATTTACGATTTTGCAAATTAGGTAAAAAACGGCGCTTGGTTTTATTGTTTGCGTGAGAAACATTGTTTCCCACCATCGGCTTTTTGCCGGTTACCTGACAGACGCGTGCCATGCTAAATCTCCTAGTACAGCTTACCAAATTTCGAAAGACCGCATTTATACCACGAAAACGGGCGATTTTTCAAGTTTATTCTGCTGTTTTGACTGTTTTTAACGGGCGATTTAAGAGCGCTCTAAAAATCTTGAATTCTAGACGAGACAAGGCGCGCAAGAAATTTTAGCGTGCGCATATGGTTTATATGTAATCGATTAAATTTATTGTGCAACGCCGTATCGTGACGAAGTCAGGATTTTTAGCTTTAGTGTTTGCCAGTACTGCCAAAGCCCTGCTCCCCGCGTTCGCTGACGGCAAATTCTTCCACCACCTTAAAGTTGGCTTGAATGACGGGCACAATCACCAGCTGGGCGATGCGCTCCATGGGGTTAAGCATAAAAGGCTCACGGCCGCGATTCCAGCATGAAACCAGTAATTGGCCCTGATAATCTGAATCAATCAGGCCGACCAGATTGCCTAGCACAATGCCATGCTTGTGGCCCAGCCCAGAGCGCGGCAGAATCATCGCGGCATACCCTGGGTCAGCCAGGTGAATTGCCATGCCGGTGGGGATAAGCGTGGTTTCGCCCGGGTTGATGGTTTGGGTGTGTTCAACGCAGGCGCGTAAATCAAGGCCAGCCGAGCCGGTTGTGGCGTAAGCCGGCATCATGTTATGCAAGCGCGCATCGAGGATTTTGAGTTCGACATTTAAGCTCATGGCTTGGCCTTCGCTTTAGGTTTGGTTTTTGTTTTGGGTTTTTTAAGCATTGCGGCCACGTGCTGCAGCAACAGACGTGCTGACTCAATTTTTGATGCCTTAGGCAGCGCATGTTTGCCCTTACTATCGAGCAGCGTCAGCGTTGCCTCGTCCTTGCCCATGGTTTCTTGAACTAGGTTGGCGACTATTAAAGGCAGGTTCTTTTTCAGACGCTTTTTTTCTGCATATTCCAGCAAGTTTTCGCTCTCGGCGGCAAAGCCCACACAGAAGGGTGCGCCTGGCAGGCTGGCTACCTTGGCCAATATGTCTTCGGTGGGTGTTAATTCTATGCTGAGTGAACCAGCACTCTTTTTGATTTTTTGTGCGCTGAACTTGGCAGGGCGGTAATCCGCCACCGCTGCCACACTGATAAAAATATCCTGTTTCTTGATGTGTTTCATCACCGCGTTCAGCATATCTTGCGCACTTTGCACGTGTATCAGGTTTAGATTTTGCGGGCGATGCAGTGCGACTGGCCCGCTGATTAACGTAACCTCTGCGCCCATCTCGTAAGCCGCTTTCGCGATGCTATAGCCCATTTTCCCTGAGCTTATATTGGTAATGGTGCGCACCGGGTCTATCGCCTCAACCGTAGGCCCGGCGGTTACTAAAACCCGCTTGCCTGCTAGAATTTTTGGGTATTGGCTAACTTCAATAGCAGCTAAAAGTGCTGCTGGTTCCAGCATGCGCCCCATGCCAATTTCTCCGCAGGCTTGATCGCCGCTATCCGGGGCCGAGTATCAGCACGCCATCTTTTTGGAGCTGGCTGATATTGCGCTGTGTGGCTGGGTTCTCCCACATCTGTTTGTTCATGGCAGGTGCAACCATCAGCGGGCATTCCCGCGCCAGGCACAGCGTGGAAAGCAGGTCGTCCGCGCCGCCATGCACTAGCTTGGCTAAAAAGTCTGCGCTGGCAGGTGCGATGAGGATGGCGTCGGCACTGCGCGATAGCTCAATGTGCGGCATACCGTTGGCAATGCTGGCATCCCACATGCTGGTAAAAACTGGCTTGCCGGAAAGCGCTTGCATGGTCACCGGGGTAATAAATTGGCAGGCGGCCTCAGTCATGACCACTTGCACATCAATCCCTTGCTTGACCAGCAGCCTTAACAGCTCGGCAGATTTGTAGGCGGCAATGCCGCCTGTGATGCCAAGCAATAGTTTTTTAATGGCAGAATGCGTCATAATTTGTAAATAATCAGGAAATTCAATTTTATACGAAATGGGTGGCCGTGGCGATTACCGATTGGCCGGAAGGCGAGCGACCGAGGGAAAAACTGTTGCAGCAAGGCGCAGGTGTCCTATCCGATGCTGAGCTGCTGGCAATCTTTCTGCGCGTGGGCGTCAAGGGCAAAAGTGCGGTAGATCTGGCGCGCGACCTGCTCACCCGCTTTGGCAGCCTTAATGGTATTTTTGCCGCAAGCCGTGAAAGCTTGACCGAGGTGAAAGGTATAGGCACCAGCAAATGCGCACAGTTACAGGCCATTTTTGAGATGAGCCGCCGTGCATTGGCGGAAGATATGCAAGTGCGCGATGTACTTGGCTCGCCCAGCCAGGTGAGGGATTATCTATGCCTCAAGCTAGGCGCACTCTCACGCGAAGTATTTATGGTGCTATTTCTGGATGCGCAAAACCGTGTGCTGGCGCAGGAGGGAATGTTCAGTGGAACGCTCACGCAAACCAGTGTTTACCCACGCGAGGTAGTCAAGCGTGCGCTGCATCACAATGCCGCCTCGGTGATTTTTGCGCACAACCATCCCTCTGGTGTCGCACAGAGCAAAGCCGCGCCGATGAATTGCTCACCACGGCCTTGAAACAAGCCTTGGCGCTGGCGGATGTGCGGGTGCTGGACCACTTTATTGTGGCGGGCAATAACACGCTATCGTTTGCGGAGAAGGGATTATTGTAGTGATGAGCAGTCTAGTTTCCGAGCTATAAATGGCTCGACGGTTGAGGAAGTCACTCGGCTATTTGACTTGAACGTATGTCGGAATGGCGGAGATGCCTCTGGGGTCACTGACGTTCACTTCATCACCAATAGAAAGGTAAGGGCAGTTTCGGAACTCACGCTCGGTTTGAAACACGACGTACCCACGAGCATCAAATAGTGCGCCAGGGAAACGCACAAGGACGTGGTACCAACGACCACATCTTCGCGATAAAGCGCATGCTGTGCTTTGACACACCATTTTCGATTCAGCTCGCGACCCGTCATACGTTTCATGCGTTCCTCTCGCGAGTTCCCCCATGAGGCTCAATATTCATGTTCAGCCACGCTGCTTCATGGTGTCGGTTGGGACATAAAGTGGGGTGGCATTCATCTATTCAATCATTCTTCGAATAACTCCCTGGGCGATGCCAAATATAACAATCATGACGATGATACCCAGCAAGGCTCCCCAAGACTTATGTTTCTTTGCATGCATTGCCCCAACAACGCGCCGCCTGAACAAGCTTCACTCAACCACTTCGTTCAGGCTCATGTCTGGATTGGAAAATACTCACCACTGCAAAACCTCCCAAGTTACTTGATCAAGTACGCGATAAGCTGCGGGTGAAACACTACAGCATTCGCACTGAACATGTTTACGTGGGGTGGATTAAACGCTATATCTTCTTCCCTACGCATCAAGCGGCCCATTGACTTCCCAACCTGCAAGGCTAGATACTTGGCCCGTGGCTAGCGGTTACCAAGGCGGGATTCACACCCGCTAGATTGTGCGACATTGCCAAGCCGCAACTAAGATGTTGCCCATTGCGTGGGAAGAGTTGCTGGCTGAATTAACCGGCTGGCGCGGCTTTATCGCGCCAGTCCGGGTTGAATGAAAAGTTGGGCATTTAATTCGACCCTGGCCCCTTTGATTCTTGGCGAAATACAGCGAGAACGCCGCATACACATACCACTCGACCAGGTTGCCGATCGAGCCGGAAAAGATCGAGCGCAGCCGCTTTCCTTCAAGTCCGACAGGCTCCTAGGTGTAGGTGCGCCGGCCGAGCGCGAATATCGCGATCAGGGTGATCAGCGCCGCGCCGGACAAGTAATAGCCGACGAAGGCCAGACCGTGGCTCGCCGCGAGTGAGGTCGCGATATAGGGCGTGAGCGAGGCGCCGAAGATGCCGGCGAGGTTGAAGGTCAGCGAGGCGCCGGTATAGCGCACGGCGGTCGGAAACAACTCGGCGAGCGCGGTGCCGAGCGGTCCGTAGGTAAAGCCCGCCAAGGCCAGGCCCAGGGACAGGAACAGCAGCACGTCGAGCGCATGCCCGGCGGTGAACAAAGGTGCGAAGCCGAGCCCGAACAGCCCGATCGCGACGGTCGCGATCATCAGGGTTCTTTGCCGGCCATAGCGGTCGGCGATCAACGCGGAGATCGGGATGGTGATCGCGGATAACCCCATGCCGACCATCTGCAGCAGCAGGAATTCCTTGCGCGTATAGCCGAGCTGCGCGGTGCCCCAGCTCAAGGTGAACACGGTCATCAGGTAGAATAGCACGAAGGTCGCGAGCGCCGTGAAAGTGCCGGCGACGAGCACGCGTGTGTGTTGGGTGAGCACGGTCAGCATCGGCACCTTGACCAGTTCTTCCAGTTCCAGGCTGCGCTTGAAAGCTGGGGTCTCGGCAATGCGCAGGCGCACATACAGGCCGACCAGCACCAGCAGGGAGCTCGCCAGGAAGGGAATACGCCAGCCCCAATCGAAGAACTGCTGTTCGCTTAAAGTATCGGCGAGCAACAGGAAGATGCCGCTGGCACACAGGAAGCCGAGCGGCGCGCCGAGCTGCGGAAACATCCCGTACCAGGCCTGTTTCCCCGGCGGGGCATTCTCGGTCGCGAGCAGCACCGCGCCGCCCCATTCGCCGCCGAGACCCAGGCCCTGGCCGATCCTGCACAGCGCGAGCAAGAGCGGCGCGGCGATGCCGATCGAGTGATAGGTCGGCAGCAGCCCGATCAGCACCGTCGAGATACCCATGGTCAGCAAGGCCGCGACCAAGGTAGCCTTGCGCCCGATGCGATCGCCGAAATGACCGAACAGCGCCGAGCCCACCGGACGCGCGAAGAATGCCAGCGCGAACGTCGCCAGCGACTGCATGGTCGCGGCGGTGGGGTCCCCGGGCGGAAAGAACAGCTTCGGGAACACCAGCACCGCGGCGGTCGCATAGATATAGAAATCGAAGAACTCGATAGTCGTGCCGATCAGGCTCGCAAACAGCACACGTCTGGGCGAGTTGCCGCTGGAAGGGAAGGATAGGGATTTCAACGCCACTTTTTGAAGTATCCCGTGCTTTTCATTTGTAGTCAATCTGGAGAATCAACAGCTGGAGAATCAACAGCACTGAGTTTCCAAATGGAAAGCTAAAGTTGGGTAACGGTAAAATGATGCGCCATAATGCGTCACCATTGGCTCCAGAAACCGGGATTCAATTCTCTCCGTTTCTTGCTTCACCAGATCAAGCATGGCATTTACTTCCCGCCTGCCAGTGTAAACCTCGCCATGATCGGCAACTCTCTTTTTGGATACAACTTGTTTTTCCATCAATCCAGAATCCATATCTTCATTGCAAGTTATAGAATATGCGACTGACGTATTGTCACTGACCGATGCCCGCATTGTTGTCTTGGTTCCAGCCATATTTCTTCTATCCCTTGGGTGATATAGTGCGGATGTACTGTAATGTAATGTAAAGTCCGGCTCAAGCCAAAGCCTTGTCCAATGACAAGTGAGCCTGGACGAAGGGTCATGTTTCCACCGTAAGATGAGCCTGGCGGGGCGAAAGTTGGGATCATGGAGGCATGATCGTGACTATACACACCCAAGGACTACAGACACTGGCGCAGATACGCGCCTTTGTGGAGGGCAACCAGCCCATTTCGTTTACGTTGACAGATCGCCAATTGGCCTATGGCTGGATGACCGACACGCTTAAGGCTTTCGGTTATGTGCGCTGCAAACGCGCCGACCGTGGCGTGCTGCGGCAGTATCTTACCAAGGTGACCGGCTTGTCCCGTGCCGCGGTTAAGCGCTGCTGCTGATGGTATCTATTTTTAACAATGGGAAGTGACTGGTTTCGATCCAAAGCAGTCAGTCGATAGATGGAGCTGTCCTAGATAAAGACCTTCGAAAGCATCAATAATGCTACCAGGACTGCCAGCACTGCAAAGCCATTTCTCGCATACTTTGCATCCAATTTTCCTGAAACTACCCTACCAATGAGCATTCCTGAAACTGCTCCAAGGCTGAATGGCAGGGCAATCATCCAGTTCAAATTAATTACCCGTGGTCAAACTACTGGCAACTATGGTAGCAGAGACAAGGGCTATTACGCTTAGAGATGTCGCAACGACAGACTGCATGGATAAGAATGGACAGTCTTTGCAAGGCAGGCACAATCACAAAACCGCCTCCTACCCCGACCAAGCCCGATAAAAAACCCGCAATGGCTCCAGAAAGCATTAATGAGATTGAGCAAAGGCTAGTCCATATAAACTTACCGGTCTGATTGTTTAAGGCGCAAGGGAGCGAGTCTTTGGGCTCGGAGAGTATCTCAGGGTTTTGATTACGGGCGGTCTTATAGGCAACAAATAATAAGATGGTTGAGAAAATTACGATCAAGGTACGATTATCAACCCTATGTGCGAGCCAGATACCTATCGGTGAAACAATGACTCCAACGATAGCCATCAGCAAGGCCGCTCGATAGCGCACCAATCCACTTCGTAATCCATCGATAGCTCCAATGCTGGCGGCGGCTGCAATCGCCAGTAAACCGACCGGAGTTGCTTCAGGCACTGACAAATTCAAAAAGAAGACCAGCCACGGGCACAGCAAGTATGCCTCCACCCGCGCCAGTCCACCCCATGATCAAGCCAATAAAAAGCCCTAGAACAATAATGAGTAACATCTTATCTCTCTAAAATTATCTAGATTGGATTTTTTGTATAACTTCATAAATCGCCATACCAATGAGCATGGCAGCCACAAATAGAAGGGGCTCTTTATGACCTGTAGCAATCGAAGCTAGCGCAGGCCCTGGGCAATAGCCCGCTAGTCCCCAGCCAACCCCAAAGATAATTGAGCCTAAGATGAGGCGTGCATCAATCTCTTTCTTGGTTGGAAGTAAAATCTGCTGGCTCAGGATTGTTTTTGATCGTTTTCCGGCGACCCGAAAAGCAAAGTAACTCACCAAAACAGCCCCTGCCATGACGAATGCAAGTGAAGGGTTCCATGCACCAGTGATATCTAAAAAGCCGATGACTTTTTCTGGATCGGTCATACCAGAGAGAATCAAACCAAGCCCGAACAGAAGCCCGGCAATAAATGAAGAGATGAGCGTCATTGGAATTCCTTATTGGGCTAGCTGACGAGCCAGCAATACAGTGAACGCCCCAGCCAACATAAATGCCAATGTCGCAGCAATTGAGCGTGGGGAGAGTTTTGCTATTCCACAAATACCATGACCGCTTGTGCAGCCTGAGCCATAACGAGTTCCTATCCCGACAAGCAAGCCTGCAATGATGAGCGTCGTGCTACCGGCATTAACCGAAACACTTGGTAGGGGATGAACAGTTCTGTAGATAATCGGAGCGATTATGAGCCCGGACAGAAAGGCCAGCCGCCAGTAAACATCATTCTTTTTTGGATTCAGCAGGCCACCCAAAATGCCACTGATTCCCGCGATTCTGCCGTTGAGTAATATCAACAGTGATGCCGCAATTCCGACCAGTATTCCGCCAATTAATGAGGCTAATGGCGTTACTTCGGCCCAATCAATCATTTTTCTTCCCCTTATTATCTGGCTGGCAGAATTGTTCATATAGAAGCTTCATTACCAACAACGCCTGCTGGCTGGCAATACTGTAATAAATCTGCTTTCCTTCACGCCTTGTCTGCACCAGGTTTTCATTTCTCAGGATTGTCAGTTGCTGGGAAAGGCTAGGTTGCTTGATCCCAACCGTTTTTTCTAAATCGCTGACGCAGCGTTCGCCCTGGCTAAGCTGACAGAGTAGTAATAATCGGTCAGGATTAGCCAGTATCTTAAGAAAATCGCTCGCATGCGATGCTTTGGATCGCATGGTTTCAAAATCAAGAGATATTTCACTTGTAGTCATTTATGAGCCCTCATGTCAGGAGACTTGAAATACATTATATAAATGTATATTATGTTATTTTATAAAATAATGCAACCTTGGAATGGAGAATTGCAATGATCTTTCGCCAGTTATTTGAGCCGCTATCAAGCACCTACACCTATCTGATTGGTTGCGAGGAGACAGGCAAAGCCATATTGATAGACCCGGTGATCACTACGTATTACCCGTATAGCCGTCGCGCGAGAACATTCGAGATGCTCCATGACAAGCGCCAGCGGAGCCACTGTCCGGCGGCTACGCAACAGTCCGTGAAGCTGGTAAATTTTGTGTAAGCGATCCATTTTCTATTATTGTATTTGCCAAAAGCATTATATGGCGGTTTCAAGTTCCAAGTGCAAAGCGCAGCATGATGCTGCTTGAAGCCAAACACATCCGGGGTGAGAGCCGTTGCTACAATAAGAATCGAAAGATTCGTATCCGGCCCGGCGTAGCAATACGTCGGACCTTTCTATTTGTGGCAGTGGCTTATTTTTTGTGCGCCCGCCGCATCATCCACACACCTATCAATATCATCGGCAAGCTGAGCCATTGCCCCATGCTCATGCCCATGGCTAGTAAACCCAGAAAGCTATCCGGTTCGCGGGTAAATTCAATTAAAAACCGGAACGAGCCATAGCCAATTAAAAATAGCGCAGAAACAGCGCCCAGCGGGCGTGGCTTGCTGGAATACCACCAAAGCAGGATGAACAGTACTATGCCTTCCAGCCCGAACTCATAAAGCTGAGAAGGGTGACGTGCCAGGTTATCTACCTTGGGAAATACCATGCCCCACGGCACGTCCGTCGCACGCCCCCATAATTCGCCATTGATGAAATTGCCCATACGGCCGGCGCCAAGGCCAATCGGCACCAGCGGCGCGACAAAATCCATAATGTTTAACCACTTTTTGCCAGTTTTGCGGGCAAAAACCCACATGGCGACCAACACGCCCAAGAAGCCGCCGTGGAATGACATGCCGCCTTGCCATAGCGCGAAAATCTCCAGTGGGTGGCTCAGGAAATAGGCAGGTTGATAAAAGATGACATAGCCCAAACGCCCGCCGAGTATGGTCCCCAGCGCACCGTAAAATAAAATGTGGTCGATGTCAGATTCTTTCCAAGCACTTTGCGGGTTATGCCGAACACGCCATTTGCCCAGTATCAGCACGCTCACAAAGCCGATCAGATACATCAAGCCGTACCAATGCACCCCCAATGGGCCAAGATGAATAGCGACAGGATCAATTTGCGGATGCACAAGCATGTGTAAGCTGCTTTCAGAATGAGGTAAAATCGGTTAATTATACGTTTTTAGTTGTTATGTTTGTTGTCACGAGGTTTGTTATGCCCGTATATCGTTCTCGCACTACCACTCACGGTCGCAATATGTCCGGTGCCCGCGCGCTTTGGCGCGCTACTGGCATGAAAGATGGCGATTTCGACAAGCCCATCATCGCCATTTCCAATTCTTTCACACAGTTTGTGCCGGGGCATGTGCACTTGAAAGACTTGGGTCAGCTGGTCGCGCGCGAGATTGAGCGCGCAGGCGGCGTAGCCAAGGAATTCAACACCATTGCGGTAGATGACGGTATCGCCATGGGTCACAGCGGCATGTTGTACAGCCTGCCAAGCCGCGATTTGATTGCCGATAGCGTGGAATACATGGTGAATGCGCACTGTGCTGATGCGCTGGTGTGCATTTCCAATTGCGACAAAATTACCCCGGGCATGTTGATGGCTGCGCTGCGCTTGAATATCCCCACCGTTTTTGTCTCCGGCGGGCCAATGGAGGCGGGCAAAGTGAACTGGGGTGGCAATACGCGTAAACTGGATTTAGTTGATGCCATGATAGCGGCGGCGGACAGCAAGGTGACGGACGCCGAATCTGACGAGATTGAGCGCTCGGCCTGCCCTACCTGCGGTTCCTGCTCTGGCATGTTTACTGCCAATTCCATGAATTGCCTGACCGAGGCGCTGGGCTTGAGTCTGCCCGGCAATGGCAGCACTTTGGCTACGCATGCCGCACGCAAAGAACTATTTTTAAAGGCAGGGCGACTGATTGTAGATTTAGCCAAGCGCCATTATGAGCAGGACGATTATTCAGTATTGCCGCGCTCCATCGCCAATAAGGCGGCTTTTGAAAATGCCATGACTCTGGATGTTGCCATGGGCGGCTCTACCAATACCGTGTTGCACTTGTTGGCCGCTGCGCATGAAGCCGGTGTTGATTTCACCATGTCAGATATTGACCGCATATCGCGCCACGTGCCTAATGTGTGCAAGGTTGCGCCGGCTACTGCCAAATTTCATATGGAAGACGTACACCGCGCTGGAGGTGTGATGGGTATTTTGGGCGAGCTTAATCGCGCCGGTTTAATCCATCACGAGTCACCCACCGTGCATAGCCCAAGTATGGGTGCTGCGCTTGAAAAATGGGATATCACTGTAACCAGGGATGAAGAGGTCAAGAAGTTCTACCGTGCAGCGCCGGGGGGTATTTCAACTACTATCGCCTTCAGTCAATCCATGCTGTGGCCAGACCTGGATACCGACCGTAGCGAGGGTTGCATTCGCGACAAAGCCCATGCTTATTCCCAGGACGGTGGCCTGGCTGTGCTCTACGGCAATATTGCTGTGGATGGCTGCATTGTTAAAACCGCAGGTGTGGATGAAAGCATTCATAAATTCACTGGCCGCGTACGCATTTTTGAGTCCCAAGACGCTGCAGCTGAGGGAATTCTTGCCGATAACATAGTAGCGGGCGATGTGGTGGTGATTCGCTACGAAGGCCCACGCGGCGGACCGGGTATGCAGGAAATGCTTTACCCGACCAGTTATCTAAAAGCTAAAGACTTGGGCAAGGTTTGTGCTTTATTTACAGATGGGCGCTTTTCAGGTGGCACGTCTGGCCTGAGCATAGGCCATGCTTCACCGGAAGCAGCCGAGGGCGGCGCGATTGGGCTGATAGAAGAAGGCGATACGATAGAGATAGACATACCCAATCGGAAAATTCACCTTGCTGTTAGTGAAGGGACTTTGGCAAAACGCCGCACCGCAATGGAAGCCAAGGGTAGCAAAGCCTGGAAACCAGTGAAACGGAACCGCATTGTGTCGCCTGCTTTGCGCGCCTACGCAGCAATGACTACCAGTGCGTCGCGTGGCGCGGTGCGCGATGTTTCTCAAATTGAACGTTAAGGCTGATAGATGATGGACATGGAAGCTACAGCAGAAAAGAATTTACCAGTGACGAATAAACGGTTAAAACTTCATCATCACGTAGTGCGGACGTCAGATGAAAATGGCTTGGAGTATCTGGAAATTGATAATCTGCTAGGAAGCGGAAAAATTGCCTTGCAAGGTGCGCACGTTATCGACTGGCAACCAAAATTTAAAACCCAGCCGGTGCTGTGGCTTTCGAGCAATGCGCGTTTTGTGAAAGCACGCTCGATTCGTGGCGGCGTGCCTATCTGTTGGCCCTGGTTTGGTGCGCATCCGACAGACAGTACGTTTTGTATGCATGGTTTTGCCCGGGTTATCCCTTGGCGGGTTGTGGATGTAGATGCAACACCTACTGGCGCCACCCGTGTTGTTTTGGAGATGCTTGATACACCTGAGGCGAAGCGCCAACTGTCTTATCCATATACGCTTACTGTCACTATTACGATTGGCAGAAGATTTCGCATTGATATGTCCACAACAAATAAGGCAAATCACCCCTTTATGATTGGCGAGGCATTTCATACCTATTTGAATGTGAGCGATATTGCTAACGTTAGAATCTCCGGCATGCAAGATTGCGTGTATGCGGACAAACTGCTTAACTATCAGCGCTACGTCGAGCACGATGCACTCACCTTCGGCGACGGCGAGTTTGACCGCGTGTTTATCAACCACAGTAGCGATTGTTCAGTATATGACAAGGGCTTTAACCGTATCATTCATGTTTCAAAATCTGGTAGCGATACTACGGTAGTGTGGAATCCAGGGGCTGAAAAAGCGGCACAGATGAGCGATATGGGGGCGCCCGACGAGTGGCGCAAAGCGGTATGCGTGGAAACTACCAATGCACTGGAGAATATGGTGGTGATTAATCCAGGCCGCACGCACGTTATCAGCGCTGAGTATTTCGTAGAGACAATGTAGGCAGGGATGCAGAATTGCCTCGCGGAAGAGACTAGCCCCTACCTTCTGCAGCATGCGGGAAACCCCGTTAACTGGCATCCCTGGGGTGAGGAAGCACTCACTCTGGCACGCGAATCAGACAAGCCAATACTGTTATCCATAGGCTACTCTGCCTGTCACTGGTGCCATGTCATGGCGCACGAATCGTTTGAAGATGCCGACGTCGCAGCCCTGATGAACGAGCATTTCATCAATATCAAAGTTGATCGCGAAGAGCGGCCGGATATCGACCAGATTTACCAGGCGGCGCATGGCATGTTGTCGCAGCGTAGCGGTGGCTGGCCATTAACCATGTTTCTCACCCCGCAACAGGAACCCTTTTTCAGCGGTACTTACTTTCCCAAAATACCACGTTATGGTTTGCCCGGCTTTGGTGATTTAGCTGTGCGCGCGGCCGCTTTTTACCATGAGCGCAAAAATGATCTGGCCACGCAAAACAGCCAATTAATGCAGGCTTTTGCGCGTAGTGTGCCGACAGCCAGCCCGGTAATTAACGCTAACGCGGATACATTGCAGCTGGGTTTTGAGCAATTAAGAAGTCGCTTTGATTTTGAACATGGTGGTTTTGGTTCTGCACCAAAATTCCCTAACCCGGCTGATATAGCCTACCTGATGCGGCGTGCAAGAGCGGGCAATGCCGAAGCCGAAGCCATGGCATTGCAGATGTTGCGCAGCATGGCAGCGGGCGGCATTTACGACCAGATTGGCGGTGGATTTTGCCGCTACAGCGTAGACGAGCGCTGGGCGATTCCACATTTTGAGAAAATGCTCTACGACAATGGCCAGTTGCTCTGCCTCTATGCTGATGGCTGGCAGATCAGCAAAGACGAACGCTTTGTAACGGTGCTGGAAGAAACGGTGGATTGGCTGTTGCGCGAGATGCATTCGCCAGGCGGAGCGTTTTATTCATCTCTGGATGCAGATTCCCTCAATGAGCAAGGGCATGGCGAGGAAGGCAGGTTTTACGTCTGGCAGCAGGAAGAAATCAAGGCGCTGCTAACGCCGGAAGAGTTTGTTGTGGCAGCGACCTGTTACGGGTTTGACCGCGCCCCTAACTTTGAAGACCATGCCTGGCACGCGTATTTGGCCGCGCCGCCTGCGCCGGAAGATGCTGCCTTGCTAAGCAGTGCGCGAGCCAAGCTATTTCAGGCGCGTGAAAAACGCATCCGCCCGGGACGCGATGATAAAATTTTGACTTCATGGAATGCACTGGCTATCAAGGGTTTGGCGCGAGCAGGGTGCGTGCTGCATCGCCCGGACTGGATAGCTGCTGCTCAGCAAGCTATTGATTTTATTTACGCAAAGCTGTGGGTGAAAGACCGTCTGCTGGCTACTTGTAAAGATGATGTAGCGCATCTCAATGCTTATTTGGATGATTACGCGTTTTTGCTTGATGCGTTGCTGGAATTGATGCAAGCCGACTATCGCACTGTTGATATGACATTTGCTGAAGATCTGGCAGAAGCATTGCTGGAAGAATTTGAATCGGTTGAGGGTGGTTTTTATTTTACCGGCCATGGCCATGAGAAGCTTATCCATCGCCCCAAACAAGGCTTTGATAACGCCACACCCAGTGGCAATGGTATTGCTGCGATTGCCCTACAGCGCTTGGGCCATGTGCTGGGTGAGGTGCGCTATTTACAGGCGACCGAGCGTACACTAAAAGCATTTGATGGCACCATGCAGCACAATCCTGCCGGCTGCGCCAGTTTAATGACAGCGCTTGAAGAGTATATAAAGCCGCCCACCATCATTATTTTGCGCGGCAGTAAAGCAGACATGGCCGAATGGCGCGGCGCGCTGGCTAAAATCCATATGCCTGATACGCTGTGTTTTTCGCTCAATGCCGGTTTTACTGACCTGCCTCAAGCCTTAACCAGGAAAATTACAAAGAAGGTCAACGCATGGCTATGCAGAGGCGTTGAGTGCTTGCCACCCATAAATCGTCTGGATGAGCTGATAAAGCAGCTGTAGGGTATTCAGAACACTCAAATTTGGTTATGATTACGCGTTGTTTGGTTGGGTGCTAGTGGGTTTTGATAAAGATTGAATTGAAGGAGATGGTATGAAAGTATTATTCACGGCAGCCGTTGCTGCTGGTTCACTGCTGTTGGCAGACACGGTTGCTGCTGCAAGCGCTGCTGAAGCACTGGCACAAAAGAATGGTTGTTTGGCTTGCCATAGCGTGCAACAAAAAGTAATTGGCCCGTCTTTCAAAGACGTTGCGGCCAAGTATAAAGGCGACAAAACTGCTGAGACCAAGATGATTGATAAGATCAAAAAAGGCGGCAGTGGCGTATGGGGACCAATCCCGATGCCGGGGAACAGCCCGCAGGTAAAAGATGAGGATATCAAGACTATTGTTCAGTGGATTCTGAAGATGTAATTGTTTTGAAGCCCGTGATTTTTAAAAGGCCAGTTCAAAAGACTGGCCTTTTTTATTTTTGTAGCCAGCAGTTTATTGGCGAGCCTTGCTGGCTAGCTTGCTGTGACGAATTGAGTAGGTGAAATAAACAATCAAACCAATCGCCAGCCAGACAACGAAACGCATCCAGGTAATTCTCGGCAAGAAAGCCATCAATGCTCCACAGGAAAGCATGCCCAGCGCAGGGAACAACGGATTGAGGGGGTTTTTGAATGGACGGTGCAGAAGCGGCTGGGTGATGCGCAACATAATCACCCCGGCACACACCAGCACGAAAGCCGCCAGCGTACCGATGTTGACCAGTTCAGCCAGCTGTCCCAGAGGAATGAAGCCAGCGATGGCGGAAATAATAACCCCGCACAGCACGATGACGCGCACTGGCGTTTTAGTGGTTGGGTGAATTTCTGAAAAAAACGGTGAGACCAGGCCATCACGCGACATGGCAAATATGATGCGCGTCAGGCCATAGTAAAGCACCAACATTACCGTGGTTAAACCGGCGATGACGCCGGTTGAAATTAGTGCTGATGCCCAGTTATAGCCTAACAGCTGCAGCGCATGCGCCACGGGCGAGGCTACGTTTAGTGCGGTGTAGGGCACGATTCCGGTTAGCAGACCGGAAACCACAATGTAGATAACTGTACATATCGCCAGTGAGGCGATAATGCCGACGGGTACATCGCGCTGCGGGTTTTTGGCCTCTTCCACCGCTGTGGAAACCGCATCGAAGCCGACGTAAGCAAAGAACACCAGCGAAGCTCCGGCCAGCACACCTACCGTCTTGCCGTCTGGCAGGGTAGAAAACCAGCCGAAAGGTATGAAAGGGTGCCAGTTGGAAGGGTTGACGTTGAACGAGGCAATGCCGATAAATACAGCAATGGTAAGCAGCTTGCAAACACCATGGCAGCGTTGAGCTGAGCGCTCTGTTTTACGCCGATGATCAGCAAACCCATCAGAATCAGAATAATGGATGCTGCCGGCAGATTGACCAGGCCGCCAGCGACTGGCCCCTTGGTGAGCATTTCTGGCAATCCCATGCCCATTGCCGTCAGTGCATTATTAAAGTAGCCGGACCAACCTGTTGCTACGGCGGCGGTTGCTACGCCATATTCCAGTAGTAGCACCTAACCAATAATCCACGCCACCAGTTCACCAAAAGCTACATAACTGTAGCCATAGGCGCTACCACAGCCGCCTACCGCTGCGGCCATTTCGGCATAGGCTAGCGCCGCAAAGGCACAGGCAAAGCCGGACACGACAAAAGATAACACCACTGCCGGCCCTGCCTGGTTGGCGGCAGCTATGCCGGTGAGTACAAAAATACCGGTACCGATAATGGCGCCGATACCGAGCAGAGTGAGATCCAGCGCTGACAAGCATTTTTTTAGTCCGGTTTCAGTTGTTCCGTCAGCGACAACGGATTTGGTGCGGAAAATTTGCAATGTCATGTGGCTCTCCATCTGCTTGCGGTTAGGTTACATAACTCGTGTGCCAGATTATAGCCAGAAACTTGCCTGTTTGGATAAGGCGCTCTGTTTTGGATTGGCTGGTAGTAGAAATCACACCTTTGCCGTGCTGTGCGTATGGTGCATGCGCACCCAAAATGTGCTTATCTAATTCTTTATGTCGCAATAGTGTCCAACCCATTCAGCGATAACTCATTGCCCACTATAGCGTTGAGCGGTAAAAATTATACTTGGCACGCTGGTTGCTTATGGGTAATTGAATCATTAAATTTTGGGCAGGTAATGCTTCGAGTAATGTTGGTTGATAGTCATTTCGAGAGAACGACCCCACTGAACCAGTCACTGACTGATGCAGGCTATGAGGTAGTGGCTCACCTGAATGACATTGCAAACCTCGATGATGAAGTGCGCAGATATCAGCCCGATGTGGTGATTATTGATACTGATTCTCCTAGCCGCGATACGCTGGAACATGTGATTGTGATGAGCCAGAATGCACCTCGGCCAATTGTGATGTTTAACTCATGACAATGACCCCGAGAAGATTCGTTCAGCAACACGGGCAGGGGTGAGCGCATACGTAGTGGACGGTTTGCCGAATGAGCGTATTAAACCAATCATGGATGCAGCGATTGCGCGATTTGAAGAATTCAGCGCGCTGCGTATTGAGTTGGACGAAGCGAATACCAAGTTGGCTGATCGAAAGATGATAGATCGAGCCAAAGGTTTGCTGATGAAACAGCGTGGCATAGATGCGGCTATTATCCAGCAACTGGATGAGATGCTGGGCATGACAGAAGAAACGCCGATGCTGAACTACAACGATGCCATGCGCGGCATTTCAAAACGTATTCTGGTAGAGGGAGATCAGATTACCGGTGTGCGTTTAATCGGTGAAAACCTGGCGGCAGAATGGCTGAAGGAAGTCATGACCAACGGCCAGCTTACTGAAGAATTGCGCAGATGGGCATTGGCGCCGTTGAGCGCGCCGCCGACAGGCCAGCGTAGCCGCGGCAAAATTGTATGCAGTTGTCTGGATGTGGCTGAAAATGAGATTATCGAATTGGTCGGCCTGGGCGGAGATTTAAAGGCGCTGCAAGCCAAGCTGAAATGCGGTACCGACTGCGGGTCATGTGTGCCAGAGTTGAAGCAGTTGGTAAAAGTTTACAGCAAACACGCGGCATAAGCTTTCGCAATCTAAACTTTCTCTAGCCAGTCCCTGCCAGTGAGAAAGTCCGTGTAGAGTTTTTCTTCGGCGCTGCCTATTTCCGGCTTCCAGTCATAGCGCCATTTGGCTATGGGCGGCATCGACATCAGGATGGATTCAGTGCGGCCGTTGGATTGTAAACCAAATAACGTACCGCGGTCATAAACCAGGTTAAATTCAACATAACGTCCACGACGATAGGCCTGAAAGTCACGTTCCTGCTCGGTGTAGGGTGTATCCTTGCGGCGCTGCAGGATGGGCAAATAAGCATTGAAGAATGCGTCACCCACACTCTTCAGCATGGCAAAGCTGCGCTCAAAACCTGATTCGTTAAAGTCATCAAAGAATATGCCGCCTATGCCGCGCGGCTCCTGGCGATGCTTGAGGTAAAAATATTCGTCACAGGCTTTCTTGAATTTTGGGTAGTAGCCTTTATCAAAGGATGTCAGGGCATTGCGGCAAGTGCGATGGAAATGTACGGCGTCTTCTTCAAAACCGTAGTAGGGCGTCAAGTCCATTCCACCACCAAACCACCAGATTGGCGCTTCGCCTGCTTTTTCCGCGACAAAAAAGCGGATATTCATGTGCACCGTTGGTATAAAAGGATTGCGTGGATGCAACACCAACGACACGCCCATGGCTTGCCAGGAACGGCCGGCGGCTTCTGGGTGCGCCACACTGGCCGATGGTGGGAGTTTGTTGCCCAGCACGTGTGAAAAACCAACGCCGGCGCGCTCAAATACATTGCCTTCTTCCAGCAGGCAGGATGTACCACCCCCACCCTCGGTGCGCTGCCAGCTGTCGTGCAGAAAATTTTTGCCGTCTACCAGCTCCAGCGCCCCGACAATGCGGCCTTGCAAACCTTGTAAGTATTCTAAAACTGCATTCGGATTGATTGGGTTTTCTTGAGTCATTGGATGAGATTATGGCCGAATTATTTTCCCGCTAACAAGGTCTTGTATGGTTGATGGTTTGCGCACTTTACCAACAAAGCCAGCTATCATTTTCACCTGTGTGCCAAACAGTTTATAACATTCACGCGCGGTTTTGGCTGGTTTGCAGCCACTGTGGTTAGCGCTGGTAGAAACCAGCGCCATACCAGCGCTGCGGCATAAGTCAGCACTTAAGGCATGTGCCGTTACACGCACCGCAATGGCTTTATGACGGCCTGTTAACCAAACCGGGCAGTTCCTGGCAGCAGGTACCAGCCAGGTATGCGCAGCTTTAGTATTTTTCCTGGACCAGGTTGCCGCTAATTGTTGTTTCTGCATTTTGTTAAGAGGGGCGATAAAAGGATTGAGCTGTTCCATAGAGCTTGCAATCAGGATTAGGCCTTTGTGTTGTGGCCTGCCCTTTAGCCGCAATAGGCGTCTAACCGCTTCGCGGTTGTGCGGATCGCAGCCCAAGCCAAAGATGGACTCAGTAGGGTAAGCAATGATGCCACCATGACGTAGGTAGTGCGCTAATCCACGAGCATGTCTCATGTGAAGGTGGCGGTCTTAACTTTTTACCGCGCGATAGCCTATATCTTTACGCATCTGGCTGCCTTCAAATTTAATTTCATCGGCAATTTGGTAAGCGCGCGATTGGGCGTATTTTACTGTCTCGCCAAGCGCGGTCACGCATAGCACGCGGCCACCGCTGGTGACTACTTCGCCATCTTTCAGTGTGGTGCCAGCGTGGAATACATACGCATCCTGCAAATCTTTGGGCAGGCCGCTAATCACGTCGCCAGTGCGCGGGTTATCAGGATAATTAGCCGCAGCCATCACCACGCCCAGCGCGGTGCGCCTGTCCCACTCTGCCTCCACTTTATCCAGTGTGCCATCCACCGTGTGTTCTGCCAGCGTCAGCAAATCACTCTTTAAGCGTAGCATGATGGGCTGGGTTTCCGGGTCGCCCATGCGGCAATTAAATTCCAGCGTCTTGACCTCGCCACTGGGCGAAATCATAAGGCCGGCATAGAGAAATCCGGTGTAGGGGATGCCATCTTTTTCCATGCCAGCTACGGTGGGCTTGATAATTTCGCGCATCACCTTGGCATGTACTTCCGGCGTGACTACCGGAGCCGGAGAATAAGCGCCCATGCCGCCGGTATTTGGCCCCTGGTCGCCGTCCAGCAGTCGCTTGTGATCCTGGCTGGTGGCCAGCGGCAGTATATTTTTGCCGTCCACCATCGCGATAAAACTTGCCTCCTCACCGCTTAAAAATTCTTCAATCACTACCCGCGCACCTGCGCTGCCGAGCTTGTTGTCGGACAGCATGGAGTCAATTGCTGCATGCGCTTCAGCCTCATCCATCGCCACTATTACACCTTTACCAGCGGCCAGGCCGTCGGCCTTGATAACAATAGGCGCGCCTTGTTTGCGCACATAATCGTGTGCAGCGGCAGCATCGGTAAAAGTGGCATAAGCAGCGGTGGGGATGTTATGACGCAGCATGAAAGCCTTGGCAAAATCCTTGGAGCTTTCCAGTTGGGCGGCGGCTTTGGTCGGGCCAAAAATCTTCAAACCAGCAGCGCGAAAGGTGTCCACTACGCCCAGGGATAAAGGCGTTTCCGGGCCAACGATAGTCATCCCGATTTGTTCTTTTTCGGCAAATTCCAGCAGCTCGGCTATGTCGGTAATCGGCACATTTTTCATGTCCGGATTGAGCGCGGTACCAGCATTGCCCGGTGCAACGTAGATGAGGCTGATCTTTGGGCTTTGCGCCAGCTTCCACGCCAGGGCATGCTCACGGCCACCACTGCCAATGACCATAACTTTCATTGCTTGCCTTTTGTTTTTGATATGTCGGCAGTAAATCCAATCGGGCGTTTTTCTGGAGTGGGAGGAATCATCAGCTGGCGGATGGCGTCAAATATCGCCTTGAATTGTTCATCGTAACGGCTTTCCAACATATCCAGTCTTTGTGCTAAGTCTTTATGCCCGGCAACTAACTGGTGCAGTTTGACAAAAGCACGCATGATTTCTATATTGACCTTGATCGCTCTCTCGCTACTCAGAGCGCTCGAAAGCATCGCAACACCCTGTTCGGTAAAAGCATATGGCGCAACTCTGGCACCACCCCAACTTGAAATCACAATTTGTGACTTCAAGTTGTTCCATTCTTCTCTGGTAAGCTGGAACATGAAATCCTCAGGGAAGCGGGCAAAATTCCGCTTTACTGCCTGTATTAATACTTTGGGGATTACTCCATAAAGAGCGGCCAAATCCGTGGAGATCAAAACGCGCTGGCCTCGAATTACCACTATAGATTGATGCGCTTCCATCGCCTGTGTGTTCTTCATGATTTCGCTGCCTAATGCCTAAAATGTCTTATGCTAGTCACTACCATCACCAGCCCATGTTCATCGGCGGCTTTGATAACTTCCTCATCGCGCATGCTGCCACCGGGATGGATGACACAGGCTGCACCTGCTTCGGCCAATACGTCGATGCCATCGCGGAATGGAAAGAAGGCGTCGGAGGCAACCACCGCGCCCTTGAGGCTCAAGTCGGCATTTTGTGCCTTGATGACCGCAATACGCGTGCTATCCACGCGGCTCATCTGGCCTGCGCCCACACCCAGCGTCATGCCATCGCCACAGAAAACAATGGCGTTGGATTTAACATATTTGGCTACGCGCCAGGCAAACAGCATATCTTTTAGCTGCTGCGGAGTAGGCTGCTTTTTGCTGACGATTTTCAGATCGGCCTGGCTGATTTCGTGGTTATCCGCGGTCTGGATCAGCAGGCCGGAGCCAACGCGCTTGCTGTCATGCGAATTGCGACCCTTGTGCCAAGGTGTGTCGCCGCCAGCAGGCAGCACAATTTTCAGTACGCGCACATTGGCTTTGGCCTTGAAGATGGCCAAGGCTTCTTCAGTGAAATCTGGTGCAATCAACACTTCGACAAATTGTTTGGATACGGCCTCGGCAGCAGTAGCATCAACCGTTTGGTTAAACGCAATAATGCCGCCAAAGGCTGAGGTTGGGTCAGTCTTGAACGCCTTGTTATAGGCTTCCAGCGGGGTTGCCCCTAGCGCAACGCCGCAAGGGTTGGCGTGTTTGACGATGACGCAGGTAGTGCTATCAAAGCTTTTTACACACTCCCAGGCAGCATCTGCATCTGCGATGTTGTTATACGACAGTTCTTTGCCTTGTAGCTGCTCCGCGGTGACCAGTGAGCCGGGAGCCGGGTAGAGGTCACGGTAGAACGCAGCTTGCTGGTGCGGGTTTTCGCCGTAACGCAAGTCCTGCAATTTAACGAAGTGACCATTGACTTGGCTTGGGAAAGGGTTACATGTTCCGTCAGCATTGATTGAGGACAAATAATTGCTAATCGCCCCATCGTAATTGCTGATGCGGTTAAACGCAGCAACAGATAAAGTAAAACAGGTTGCCTCGCTAACCGCGCCGCCTGCGCTTTTCATTTCTGCCAATACTTCAGCGTATTGCGAGGCATCGGTCAGCACGGCGACGTCTTTCCAGTTTTTGGCAGCAGAGCGCACCATGGCCGGGCCACCGATATCAATATTCTCGATGGCATCTTCCAGCGTGCAGCCTGCCTTGGCGACGGTCTCTTCAAATGGATATAAATTTACCACCACCATGTCAATATTCGGGATATCCGCTTTCTTCATGGCCGCCACATGTTCCGGCAGATCGCGACGGCCAAGAATGCCGCCATGCACTTTCGGGTGCAGGGTTTTGACGCGGCCATCCAGCATTTCCGGAAAGCCGGTGTAATCGCTAACTTCGATGACCTTGATCTTGTTATCGCGCAGTAGCTTGGCAGTGCCGCCGGTGGAAAGAATCTCAACACAAAAACCAGTTAGCGTTTTGGCAAATTCGACGATGCCCTGTTTGTCGGAAACACTGATTAATGCGCGCTTGATAATTGCCATAGTGGGGACTAATGAAGGAGTTGTTTTTGTAGGGTCACTGAATGTTGTATTGCTGGAGCTTCTTACGCAAGGTATTGCGATTGAGACCGAGGATCTCGGCGGCTTTGCTTTGGTTGCCACCAGCGCGGTTCATCACGTATTCCAGCATGGGTTTTTCAACGCATTGCAATACCATGTCATAAACCGCACAGGGTGACTGGCCATCAAGGTCTTTAAAATAAGCATCCAGTGCACGTTTGACGCTATCAGCTAATTCACACTGGCTCATGCGGCTAGTGCCTCTTCCAAGTCTTCTGGCAACTCGGTAGCGTACTGAATGCGCGCATTTTGCTGTTGCAGCCCACTAAAAAATTCATTAATCGCAGCCAGCTGTAACTCAATCGTTTGCAATTGATTCATGTTGTGGCGAAAGTTGGCAGAATCTTTCAGGCCTTTGGTGTACCAGGAGATGTGCTTGCGCGCAACGCGCATGCCTGTGAGGTCGCCGTAAAAAGCGTAGAGGTCATGCAAATGTTCCAGCATGACTTGGTGAATCTCGGTAACGGTGGGTGGCAGCATGTGCGTGCCAGTTTTGAGGAAGTGCTCAATCTCGCGGAATATCCACGGCCGGCCTTGCGCTGCACGGCCTATCATCACGGCATCTGCGCCAGTTTGCGCTAAAACAAACTTGGCTTTCTCTGGTGTGGTGATGTCACCATTCGCGATTAAAGGAATTCGAATTGCTTGTTTGACCATTGCAATAGTCTCGTACTCGGCTTCGCCCATATACAAACAAGCCCGGGTGCGGCCATGCATGGCCAGCGCCTGCACGCCGATGTCTTCTGCCATTTTTGCCACAGCCACCGCATTGCGGTTTTGCTTGTCCCAACCGGTGCGAATCTTTAATGTCACCGGCACATCCACTGCATTGACCACCGCCCGTAAAATCTGCGCGACCAATGGCTCATCCTTCAGCAAAGCCGAGCCAGCCATCACATTACAAATCTTTTTAGCCGGGCAGCCCATGTTGATATCAATAATCTGCGCGCCGTTATCCACGTTATATTTCGCTGCCTCTGCCATCATCCTGGGGTCAGCACCGGCAATCTGCACAGAGATTGGGTCAGGTTCGCCCTCATGGTTGGCGCGACGCAAGGTCTTTTCACTGCCGTAAAGCAAAGAGTTGGAAGTCACCATCTCGCTTACAGCCAGGCCAGCACCCAGTTTTTTGCATAGTATGCGGAAAGGCCTGTCCGTCACGCCCGCCATGGGCGCGACGATTAAATTGTTTTTCAGTTTATATGGCCCGATTTGCACGAAGTTTTTCTTGTATGTCTGTTGCGGGGAAGCTGCCTATTTTATATGCAATCTGCCACAGGCGAAAGCGCGTAAACCTGAAAAATAAAAAGCCCCGTGATGCGGGGGCTTTTCGTTCTGCTCACTAAATGGGCAGTTTAGCGTTGCTCTTCTATCTCCACCACCACGCGGCGGTTAGGTTGCAGGCAATCAATCGCTTTCTTGCCCAGCATGCCCTTGCAATCAGCCACTTGGTCAGCCTCACCTTTACCCACCGCATGCAGGCGACTTTCTTCAATGCCCTGGCTGGCAAGGTATTGCTTGACATTATTGGCGCGGCGTTCAGAAAGATTTTGATTGTAACCGGCACTACCGATACGGTCGGTATGGCCAGAGATCAAAACAAGCTCAACTTCTGGATGCGCTTTCATATTCACCACCACATCAGTATCGAGCGCCTGCTTGCCTTCCGCCCTCAGTGTGTCTTTATCGAATGCAAACAACACTTCAGCAGCTAAAGTGATTTTTTCAAATGCTGCCGGGGCCGGCTCTACCACTGGCGCAGGCTCAGGCGCTGGTTCCGAGGCAGCTACTGGCATTGGCTCGGGTTCAGCCGCCGCTACCTGCTTGGGTGCGCCAAATTTGAAAATAGCGCCAATATTAAGGTAGGTATTGCCTACGGTTTCATCATGGTTTGCAGTAAATGGGCTGCCATGGACTTCTGCACGGCTCCACACATGGCGTATGTCGGCCTGCATGCCAATAGCCTTGGTAAACATGAATTGCGCACCTACGCCTACGTTGGCCATCCATGAGGTTTTCTCACCGCCGACATTTGCACCTGCTACGTGATAATCAACGTCATTGCGGGCAAGGCCCAGGCCAGCGAGTACAAATGGACGGAAGCGCTCACGGCTGAACATATACAAGGCATCCATACCCAGCAGGGTCTGCTTGTATCTGCCGCCCGAGCTGGCCACATTCAAATTTTCACCGGCACGGATGTGGCTGCCGCCTAGCTGCACATCCCAGTGTTCACTCAGCTCCTTGCCTAGGCGTAAAAACCCGCCTATGCCGTTATCTGCATCAATGCCGCTGTCAGGGTGCACGGCGCTGACTCCAGCTAATGCATACCACGAACCTTGGTAGGCATCGGCATCATCGGCTGAGGCAACAGTTGCACTCAAGCTGATAACTCCAGCAAGCGCGATAGTGATGAGATTTCTTTTCATTGAGCAGCCTCGGTTAGAATGCATTAAATATTTAACTTTAATTATTATTTTATAACAATTAGTTAGCACAAATAGTTAAAGCAAATAATAGTATTTTTCGAGGACATTATCAACAACTCTGAGAATATCTTCTATGTGGTAGCGCACATAACACCCAGATTGTTGCTAATTACCAACACTCCCCTCAATGTTGTTTCGAAGGTATAAAATTACACACAGGCGCAGCATGCGCGGTGATTCCCATAGTGTTTGATAAGTGAAAGCAATCAACATGAACAACATTCCACCAAAGCAAGAGCTTGCTAAAAAACTCAGCGAGGCATATGAGGCAGTGCTGGCCAATGCCTTGCATAAGGCGCACCAGAGCGGCGCCGTTCTGCATCACATCATTGATGAGGTGCGCGATGATATCGCTGCCTTGAATACATTCAGCAAGGATGAAACGGCCTTGCTCAAGGAATATGTGAAGCGTGACCTGACAGATGCGGCGAACTACCTGGATAGCACGGGTAAAGAGCTGAAAGACTGGCTGGGGTTTGACCTGGCGCTGATAGAAAGCGGCTTATGGGACAAGTTTTCTGCGGCGGCAGACAAAACTACGCTGGAGCTTTTGCAGATAAAGCAGCAGGCGCTAAGCGCTGGTTATTCGACCGGTGAGCTAGCCGGAATAGGTACGCTGCTGTGCGACCAATGCGCTACGCCACTGCATTTTCACAAGCCTGGCCATATTCCGCCCTGCCCCAAGTGCAACCATACGCATTTTCATCGCCAGTCATTTTAAGAGGGTTAAGGCTAAGCAGGAAATCGGAATAGCAACTGACTATTTATGGTTCCGGTTTCTCTATGGTTCCGGTTGAAAGATGGATTTCGCGAAGGAAGCAAAGCAAGCCACAGATGAGCGCCAGCATGGCTGCAATAAACAATAGTGAAACAGCGCGTGATGAGTTAAAGCGAACCTCCGAGCTCATAAAAAGAGCTGCAATGACTATGCAGACTAAAAGTGCAGAAATGGTACTTAAGCTGATTGACCAGTGAACCCAGCGCGACCTGCGCAAAAGCGTTTCCATTTCCTTCATTTTCTTGGGATGATTTTTAACGCCTGACTCGTTTAACGCCCGAAAGCGATCGACTATGCGGGACAGGCGGTTGGCCATCACCGCCAGAATCGCGCCGATACCGGTCAGAAGAAAAACAGGAGCCACAGCCAATTGAATGGCA
>JBCKUK010000018.1:0-26224 GCA_038924905.1 Methylophilaceae bacterium
CCCGCACCCAATCTTGATAAGCTTCCTCGCCCTTGCGCGCACGAATCTCCTGGCGTGCTTTAAGTCGAGCGGCCTCTTTGGTCATATCCTGTTGGCGACGCTCGAGCACTTGAATGATGTGCCAACCGAAAGGAGTGCGTATCGGCTCGCTGATTTCACCTGCTTTAAGCGCAGCCATTACTTTCTCAAATTGCGGTACAGTTTCTCCGGGATTAAGCCATCCAAGGTCTCCGCCCCTGGCGGCTGAGGCATCTTCAGAATATTGGCGCGCCATCTCGGCGAAATCCTTGCCGTTTTCAAGGCGCTCCTTAATCGTATCCAGGCGGTGTTTAGCATCCGCTTCTGATACTACTTCACTAAGTTTAATCAGGATATGGCGGGCATGGGTTTGATCAACCATTAGCACCGAGGAGCCGCCACGACGGTTAAGCATTTTTAAAATATGAAACCCATTAGGACTGCGCAGGATGGGTGTTAATTGGCCAGACTGTATAGGCTTTAGTGCCTCCAAAAATAACGCGGCGATTTGAGTAGATGTTTTCCAGCCCAGGCCGCCGCCTTCAAGCGCGTTTGGCGCGTCAGAGAAGCGTGCGGATACTTGCCCAAAATCAGCACCATCCTGCAACTGTTTGAGTGCTTCCTCAGCTTTGCCGCGTAGTTTTTGCAGTGCTTCTGGGGAGCTTTCTTCGGGTGTACGGATCAGAATGTGCGCGATCTCAAATTCGTCCTGTAAGCCACCACGCGAAGATTGTGTGGTAAGGAAATTGTCAATTTCAGCTTCGGTGACGTTAATGCGGTTTTCCACCTCGCGCTCGCGCAGGCGCGCCAGGATAATTTCGGCGCGTATATCTTCGCGGAATTTACTGTAGCTGATGCCATCAGCCTCCAGTGCCGCCTTAAAATCTGGCAGCGCCAATTTGTTTTGTTCTGCAATGCGTTCAATGGTTTTCTCAAGCTGGCTGTCATCAACCCGTAAACCGGTCTGAGCTGCGAATTGCAGCTGCAGCCTGTCATTGATGAGGCGCTCCAGAATTTGTTTTCCCAGTGCTTCTTGCGGTGGCAGCTGCGTACCTTGTTTTTCCAGTTGCGCGCTGACAGTACGAATGCGGTCAACGAGCTCATTCTCGGTAACCACCGCCTGATCAACAATTGCCACAATGCGGTCCATTTTGGCAACCTCATTGTCTTGTCGCCTATCCTGCTGTGGTTCCGCCTGAGTCGGAGCGGCGACTGCGGCATAAGAAAAACTGACAATGAAGATGATGCGAAATAAAAAGCTAAGTGCAGAAAATTTAGAAGGCATATTACTCGTAAGATTGTTGCTGATATTGATCAGGCATGAGTCCGCTACTCGTGTAGCCTGGAATGCTGCGTTTAAGTAGTGTCATCGGATTGGACCCGATGGAAGCCAGGCCACCCAATTCCAGCTGGAAGAATATTGCATAGTTGGAATCTGCCGTTGCTGTGGATACCTGTTGCAATACCGTGCGCGCTTGCCAGCAACCGGCATCGTATTCAATGCCGGCCAGCCCTTCAATAGGGTCGTTTTCACGCAGGGAATAGTTCCAGCGCCCCATGCTATACCATCCACCACCTAGTGGCCATTGACCGGAGACGTTAATTTGGCTCAGGCGGTCCTCAGTATAACTGTAATTCAGGTTAAGCACTTTACCAGGTTCAGGATTAAAACGAGCACCGATATTAGATTTTACCATGGTCGATCTGTCGGTACTGTATTGCCAATTGGCATCTACATTCCAATAGTTAATGAGGCTAGCAGTGACCCCTGCGATGATGTCAGAGTTGTTACTGTCACGTAGCGACGACCCTGGAATGGAAACTTTCTGGTCCGTAAAGTAGAAGCGTTGCCCCAAGGTAGCGGCCAGGCGTTGCTTACCAGTTTTGCTATCTCTAATACGCGTGGTGACGGCTAGACTTAGTTGGTTGGCATTATTGACACGGTCATTGCCGACGAATTGGTTTTCCAGAAATAACGTTCCAAGATTCAAGTCGGCTTCAGCAGTGTCGAATACCGGTAAATTGTCCTGATCCTTATTGGGGATATAAGCGTAATAGAGACGCGGCTCCAGTGTTTGTGTGTAATGGTTTTTGACAACACGCATGTCACGGTCAAAATAGAGTCCACTGTCAAGGCTGAATATGGGCAGCGTGCGGCTGTCAGACTCATAATTGCCAGCAACACCATCAACACCATCCAGCGTAAAGGATTCATTATTCAGGCGATAACTGGTGTGATGAACACCGAATTTAGGTGTAATGTAACCATAAGGCCTAGCAAACGGCACGCTAACACTGGGATAAGCAGTCAGTCGATTGCCAGTGACCGCAGTCGTTAGTATGCCGCCAGACACGGTGTCCAATGTGTTTGGCGAGTTTGGATTGCGATCAAAATTTACCCATTGGCTATAAAGGCTGGTATTGACCATGCCCCAATCCTTGTCGGCGGATAAGGTGAGTTGGGGCAGGCGTTCATAAAGAAAGGACTCGTCATCCAGCGTTTGGAATTTCTGAACCAAGCCGTTAAAACGCCACACGTCGCCGACATAGTCAATATTGCCTTGCTGTGTCAGATTCACTCGACTGGTGGTGGTAATGCGTGTAGAAAGATCAGAAAAATACTGATCATCTGATACCTTTTCCAAGCGGTAGCCCGCCGACCAGCCGTGGCCAAAACTTTGCTGGTGCTTGAGATTGGCATAATAACGATCATTTTGAGCAAGGTCATCATTAGGTAAATATTCAATACTGTCGCTACCTGAATAAGTTGCACCCAGATAGCGCATTTCGCCTTGCATCTGTACACCACGTTTACTGAGAGAGCGTGCCGCCAGCGTAGCGTCCAGGTTGGGTGATATATTCCAATAGTATGGTAACAACACTTCAAAGCCACTACCGCTGGTGGTACCTACTGTAGGCGACAGAAACCCGGATTTACGCTGATTGAGTAAAGAAAAACTGATCCAGGGGCTATAAAGCAGAGGCACGCCTTTGAATTCCACACGCACATTTGTTGCAGTTACGCTTTTTGTGTAATCGTTCAGTTCAATTTCCTTGGCCTTGATATACCAGTCGTCAGAGTCTGCCGCACATGTGGTATAGCGAGCATCCTTAAGCCGTTTTTTACCCTGACCTTCAAACAGTATGGTTTTGGCATCTCCACGTGAAGCGCTACGTTGCTTCTTTAGCTTGGGCGCATAAGAAGCTCCATCTTCTATATTCTGGCTGGTAAGTGACTCCTCCGCTTCTGGTATCGTACCCTGCTCGCTGGACACGATGGCAGACTTCTTTGCATCTGGCGAGTTTAAAGCCTGCCCTTTTATACGGAACGAGGTGTCTTTCATCTCGCCTGTATCATCGTCAAGCTTCAAGTGCAGTTCTTGACCCCACAGACTTATATCGTCAGCTTCAATACGGGTATTACCCACTACATGCAGTTCTTCATCCAGTGCATCATACTCAATGATATCGCCATAAATGTCCTGATTGGCACGATGTATTGCAGCGCTGCCAACGGATTTGTATTTGCGATTAAGATAGACCTGTAAACGATCACCCTCGATAATGACCGTGCCGGGTGCAGCGTTGGTAGTACCAACATCGCTAGCCGTTGCGCTTGGCTCGATATGTACTTCTTCGGCGCGCGCTGATTTGTAGTTTAAACAAACCAGCATAATGGCAAGTGTTATTGGGAGTGCTTTTACCATGTATTTTTCGGTAGTTTTTCGGCTTGCAAAATGTGTGGGTACGCGTTGGTTTATGGGTGATAAAATCGCATAATTTCGCCCTTTAAGCAATCCATAAATGCAGCGGCTTTTTTGTGCGGGATTGTATTCCAGGCAGATTTTGTTTGCTTCCAATGAGTTGCTGCGAAGTCTTAATTTAAATACAAAGGTAAGTGTTATTGTGTTGCGACTACAACAACTGAATGATTGGCTAACTACCGCGTTAAAGGGCGCAGATTTTTCCCTGGCGCCGGCGTCGGCGGATGCAAGTTTTCGGCGCTATTTTCGCGTGGCACTGGATAAGCGCACTTTAATTGCAATGGACGCGCCACCGTCGCAGGAGAGCTGCGCGCCGTTTGTACGCGCAGCCGAGGTGTTCGCCAATGCTGGCCTTAATGTGCCGCATGTTCTCGAGAAAGATATTGAGCAGGGTTTTTTGTTATTGACTGATTTGGGCGACACTACTTACTTGAGTGCGCTGAATGAAAATACCGCGGGTGACTTATACCGCGATGCCTGCAAGGCATTGGTGCAGATGCAATCCGCAAGTAAAAAAGACGTACTCCCTGCCTATGACGAAACGTTGCTAATGCGCGAAATGCAGCTGTTCCCTGATTGGTATGCGGCGAAGCACCTGCAGGTTGAATTGGACGATACGCAAAACAAGGTGCTGGACGACACATTTGCCATTCTTGTGCAAAATATTCTGGCGCAATCCCAAGTGTATGTGCATCGCGATTATCACTCGCGCAACCTGATGGTGTGCGACGAGGCTCATGGATCAAATCCCGGCGTACTGGATTTTCAGGGTGCGGTATACGGCGCGATTACCTACGACCTGGTTTCTCTACTCAAGGACGCTTATATTTATTGGGAGGAAGAACAGGTCATCGACTGGGCGGTACGCTATTGGCAAATGGCAAAAAAGGCCAGCTTGCCGGTGCCGCAGGATTTTTCCGAGTTTTACCGCGATTTTGAGTGGGTGGGCGCGCAGCGTCACATCAAGATACTGGGCATTTTTGCCAGACTCTATTACCGTGATGGCAAGGAAGGCTATTTGAAAGATATGCCACTGGTGATGGAATACTTACGCCGTGTTTGCGCCCGCTACGTTGAGTTAAGACCGATGTTGAAGTTGCTCAATGAGCTGGAAAATAAACAACCGCAAGTTGGCTACACTTTTTGACTAGTAGAAATTCTTTTTATGGGATGAGGCGCAAGGCGCCGCGCAGCGAATGACGAAGAAAACAAAGTTTCAGTGTAGGCTAACCCCGCGTAGCGGGAGTTAAACGAAGTGGCCGAAACTACATATAGCGTTTATAGGCGAGGAATGAGCGAGCACGCAACAAAGCGAATCGCCCATAAAATTAATTTATGAGGGCGATGATATTGGCTGCCGGCCGTGGCGAACGTATGCGTCCGCTGACTGACCATACACCTAAACCATTGCTAACTGTGGGCGGCAAGCTATTGATAGTGTGGCATCTGGAGCGTTTAGCCGCTGCAGGTTTTTCTGATGTGGTGATCAATCATGCTCACTTGGGTGAGCAGATTGAAGCAGCGCTGGACGGGTCACAGTGGGGTTTGTCTATTAAATATTCCAGGGAAGGTACTGCGCTGGAAACCGCAGGCGGCATCGCTAATGCCTTATCGTTGCTGGGGGAAAAGCCGTTTTTGGTGGTTAATGGTGATATCTATACAGAAGTTGATTTCAGCCAATTAAGAACTGCCCTGCAGCCTAGTAAACACGCGCACCTGGTGTTGGTGAATAATCCACCACAACATCCCAACGGGGATTTCGGATTTGATAATGGCGCAATAACATTGGCTGGTGAGCACAGGCTGACCTTTTCCGGGGTGGGCGTTTATCACCCCGCACTTTTCTCTGAAGTGCCGCGTGGTCAATCGGCAAAGCTGGTGCCATTGCTGCATGCTGCCATCAACAACCATCAGGCCAGCGCACAGCACTATACTGGTGTGTGGCATGATGTTGGCACTCCGCAACGTTTACAGGATCTGGATAGGCAATTGAAAGCCAAGCATGTTTGAAGCCGAACAATTTAAAGCGCGCCGATTGGCGCTGATGGAACGCATGGGCTCGGGCGTGGCGGTTATCCCAACTGCGCCAGATGTCATACGTAATCACGACAGCCATTATCCCTATCGTTTCGATAGTTACTTTTACTATCTAACAGGCTTTCAGGAGCCGGGTGCAGCGCTATTACTCGTCGCCGGTACAAAGCCCAAAGCCATCTTGTTTTGCCGCGAGAAAGATATGGAACGCGAAATATGGGACGGCTTTCGTCATGGCACGGCTGGCGCGCTTGCTGAGTTTGGTTTTGACGAGGCGTATTCCATAGCGCAGCTGGACGAATTGGCATCAAAGTTATTGGCAAACCAACAGAAACTTTTTTATAGCCTGGGCGCAGATGCAACATGGGACGCACGGATAACACAATGGTTGAATGGGCTGCGCGAGCAGGGTCGTAGCGGCGTTAATGCACCGGGCGAAGTGGTTGATGTGCGCTCGCTGGTGGATGAAATGCGGCTTTTTAAATCGGATTATGAGTTAAATGCGATGCGCCGCGCAGCCAGTATTTCAACGGCAGCGCATATGCGTGCGATGCAGATTGCTCGTCCCGATATGATGGAATACGAAATTGAAGCAGAATTTCTACATGAGTTTTATCGACATGGTTCCCACTCGCCGGCTTATCCGTCGATTGTTGCGAGCGGTGCCAACGCCTGCACGCTACATTACACCGCCAATAACGCACAGCTGAAAGATGGTGACTTATTGCTGATAGATGCTGGCTGTGAATTGGATGGCTACGCTTCGGACATCACACGCACTTTTCCGGTGAATGGAAAATTCAGCGCGGCGCAAAAAGATTTGTATGAGCTGGTGCTGGCAGCGCAAGCCGCAGCCATTGATAAAATTCGCCCGGGCTGCCACTGGAATGAGCCGCATGAGGCGGCTTTGGACGTGTTAATTCGTGGCTTTATTGATTTTGGCTTGTGCAAGGGCAGCCCGGAATCGATACTGGAATCCGGCGATTACCGGCGTTTTTATATGCACCGCACCGGGCATTGGCTGGGGCTGGATGTGCATGATGTCGGTGAGTACAAGTGTGATGGCGAGTGGCGTAAATTGGCGCTCGGTATGACGTTGACTGTGGAGCCGGGTTGTTATGTGCGGACAGCCGACAACGTACCGAAACATTTCTGGAATATCGGCATTCGTATTGAAGACGATGCGCTGGTGACAGCCAATGGCTGTGAAATCTTGACTGCAGCAGCAATCAAGAGCGTGGCCGAGATTGAGGCCTTGATGGCGCAGCGATGAAGTCGGATTCCAATATTTTAATCGTGGGCGGAGGCCCTGTAGGCGCTACCTTGGCACTTGCCTTGCAGGCCAAGGGCATCACTGTCACGATGCTGGAAGCGCGTGAGAAGGGTGCATCGCACCAGGATCAGCGCGCCCTGGCGCTTTCCTATGGCAGCCGATTGATTCTGCAGCGTCTTGGGCTTTGGGCGGAATTAGAACCTCAAGCTACCGCCATCAATACCGTCCATATTTCGCAACGCGGCAGTTTTGGCAGAACGCTGCTGCAGGCTAAAGACCACGGACAGTCGGCACTAGGTTATGTGCTGGCTTATGGTGCTTTGAGCGTTGCACTGGATCGTGCATTGGATGCCATGCCCGAGGTAAAAGTGATTAACAGCGCCGAAGTGACAGTAGTCGAGCCAAGTCAGAGCCATGCGTCAGTCACATTCAAGCATGAAGGCATTAAGCAAATTTTGCGTAGCCAGCTGGCTGTGCTTGCAGACGGCGGCCGTAGCCCCAATGTGTCTGGACTGAATCGTGAAACCAAAGAATATGGCCATGATGCGTTAACGGCCAGAGTGCAGTGCGAATTGGCGCACGACAATATTGCCTACGAGCGTTTTACACCAGCGGGTCCGGTGGCATTATTGCCGAATGGCGAACGAGATTTTTCGCTGGTTTGGACCGGTAAGCATGAAGTGGTTAATGACTTGCTTAACCTGGATGAGGCAGAATTTCTCACCGCCTTGCATCAGCATTTTGGCGATCGTGTGGGACGTTTTCTTGGTGTCGGCAAGCGCATCAGCTTTCCGCTCAAGCTGTCCCATCTTAATTCTGTAACAGCGCCACATCTTGTGGTCATTGGTAACGCTGCACAGACTATGCATCCAGTGGCTGGACAGGGCCTTAATGTAGGTCTGCGTGATGCCTGGGAGCTTGCCGATATTGTTGGCGCAAGCGAGTCATCGGCATGGGGCGCAGAGTCTATGCTGAAGATTTATCGGGAAGGCCGCATAGCAGATAGTAAAAACGGCCTTTTGTTTACCGATTTTTTGGTCAATATATTCACCAACGATATTGTCGGGCTTTCCAAGCTACGCGGTATAGGTCTTGGTTTGCTGGATATTGCTCAGCCAGCAAAAAATCACCTGGTGAATAAAATGAGTTTCGGCGCGCGTGGCTGAGGGCGCCAGGATGCACCATGATTTCGATATTATTGTGGTAGGGGGCGGCCTGGCCGGCAGCTCTTGTGCCAATGCGCTGGCACAAAGTGGTCGGAAAGTAGCCTTGCTAGAGGCGAGCAAACATGTAGCAGGCACCCAGTCAGATAATTGGGACAGCCGCGTTTATGCAATCAGTCTCGGCAATGTCGAATGGCTCAAGGCGTTGGGCGCGTGGGGTCTGGTGGATTCAGGCAGAATCTGCCCCATCACAAACATGCATATCTGGGGTGACGACGATAAGGCCGAATTACAATTCAACGCTTACGAGGCTAATACAGCCAGCCTCGGTTTTGTTGTTGAGAATAAACAATTACAGCGAAGTCTCTGGTTGCGTTTGGTTGGGTCGGGGGTTGAGGTTATTACCGGGGTCATGGCAACCTCGATCGATTGGCAGCAAGACCAGGCGAATATGCATCTTGCCGATGGCGGCTGTTTAACGGCCAAGCTGATTGTTGCCGCCGATGGTGCCAATTCATGGACACGTGCGCAAGCCGGAATAGCGGTGCAAACGCATCCATACGAGCAGATGGGTGTGGTTGCCACTTTCGAGACCGAGCTACCGCATCATGGTATTGCCAGGCAATGGTTTGGTGCTGATGGCATACTGGCTTGGCTACCACTAGCGGGCAACCGAATTTCAATCGTGTGGTCTACTCCCGACACGCATGCTGAATATTTACTGGGTTTGAAAGCAAAAGTCCTGGCGAGCGAAGTTGCCAAGGCAGGCAAGCAGGTGCTGGGAGAGATGCGCTTAATTACACCGCCAGCTGCATTCCCGCTGGCTTTACAAACGGCACAACAGCTTGTTAAATCGCGTCTTGCCCTGATTGGTGATGCGGCGCACGTAGTGCATCCACTGGCAGGTCAGGGTATGAACCTGGGGTTTCGCGATGCGATCGCACTTACCCAAACATTGGCGGCGCACAGGCCTGCGCAGGGAGTAGGCGATATTATGCTGCTGCGGCGCTATGAGCGTGCGCGAAAGACTGATGTGATGGCGATGCAGTACGTGACGCATGGCTTGCAGGGTCTGTTTGCGGATCAGCGGCCTGAGGTAACCAAACTGCGGAATTGGGGTTTGTCGTTAACAAATCAACAGCCTTTACTCAAGAAATATTTAATTAAACAAGCCACTATTTAGGCATGGATTTAACAGCAGGTTAATTTAGGAATCAGATGATGAAAAAAATAGCCGGGATTTTGTTTGCAACCCTTTTTGCTAGCTGCGCGTTAGCCGATGAGGCCAGCCTGCGCAAGGCGATAGAAGCAGCTTATCCCAAGGTGCGTATAGAAAATATCACCAAAACCCCTTACGCTGGTTTGTATGAAATTTTTCTTGATGGGCAAATTGTTTATACCGATAAGAAATTCAGTTTTTTGATTGCTGAAGGCCGATTGGTGGATCCAAAAACCAAGCGTGACATCACTGGCGAGCGCATGGATGAACTGACCAAGGTTGATTTTGCAGCATTACCGCTTGATCAGGCGATTAAAATAGTAAAAGGCAACGGCAGCAAGAAAATGGTTGTTTTCTCCGACCCGGACTGCCCTTATTGCAAGCGCCTGGAGCAGAATGAATTAGTGAATATTACCGATGTGACGATTTATACGTTCCTTTATCCGCTTGAGCAATTGCATCCAGATGCGGGAAAAAAATCCAAGGCTATCTGGTGTGCGCCTGACCGTGCCAAGGCCTGGACGGACTGGGTAATGAATGGAAAGTTACCTGAGGGAGCCGCTAGCTGCGATACGTCGCTGGACAAGGTGGCTGATTTGGGCAGGAAATTAGGCATTACCAGCACCCCTACACTCATTTTTACCAGTGGCAAACGCATCCTGGGTGCTTACCCGTCGAAGGAAATCGAGAAAGCATTAAACGCTTCGCCAGCGACCAGGAAATAAACACAAAATAGGTGCTAGCCCACCGCCTGACCCATCTTGAAGATGGGCAGGTACATAGCGACAACCAGGCCGCCAATCAATACGCCCAAAACCACCATAATAACTGGCTCCATCAGGCTGGAGAGCGCCCCTACTGCATCGTCTACTTCGCCTTCAAAGAAGTCCGCTACTTTTGATAGCATGGAATCCAGCGTGCCTGACTCCTCACCAATGGCCACCATTTGCAACACCATATTGGGGAAGACCCCGGAATTCTGCATGGCAACCGTGAGGCTGGTGCCGGTGCTGATTGCACTTTGAATTCTCTTGGTTGCATCGTAATAAACGCGGTTGCCAGAAGCGCCAGCGACGGAATCCAGCGCTTCAACCAAGGGTACACCGGCTGCGAACATGGTAGATAAGGTTCTGGCAAATCGCGCTATGGTTGCAATTCTGATGAGATGACCAAAAATGGGCAGTTTTAGCAGCAGTCTGTCCATGGTATCCTGCATTTTTTCGGAGCGTTTCCAAGTGTAGAAGAAGAACCATAATGCGCCGCCAATGGAGCCAAATATCGCCCACCAATAAGCAACGAAGTAATCAGAAATCGCCATGACAACTTTGGTGGGCGCGGGTAAGTCAGCACCAAAGCTAGTAAAAAGTTCTTTGAAGGCGGGGATGACAAAGATCATGATTACCGCGGTAATTACAAAGGCTACAATAATGATGGAAACCGGGTAGAAGAGCGCGGATTTAATCTTGCCTTTAATAGCGAGGATTTTTTCTTTGTAAGTAGCTAATCTGTCGAGCAATGCATCGAGGATACCAGCTTGCTCACCTGCTCCTATCAGGTTGCAAAACAGTGCATCGAAATACAGGGGATACTTACGGAAAGCCTGACTTAAACTGCTACCTGTTTCTACATCAGCCTTAATGTTGCTCAACAGTTTTGCCACAGCCGGGTTGCTGTGGCCTTTACCGACAATATCAAAAGACTGTAGTAATGGCACGCCAGCCTTCATCATGGTGGCGAGTTGACGAGTAAAAAGTGTGACATCTTTGTCAGTAACTTTTCCGCCACTTTTAAAACCACCCTGTTTTTTTACCTTGATAACATTAATACCTTGCCGACGTAGGGTGACATTGACAAACACCTCGCCACTGGCTTTCATCACGCCATTGATGCGTTTACCTTTTTTGTCCGTTCCTTCCCATGCGTAATTAATTTCGGTGGTAGTTTTGGCGGCCATAATTGATCTCTGTGGATATTTGTTAGTGAGTTATTCGTTAGTGACTGCTTCAACTTCTTCTATTGAGGTTAATCCCTGTTTTACCTTGAGCAAGCCAGATTGGCGCAGGTCTCTTACGCCTTCCAACTTTGCCTGGTCATTGATGTCGTGCGCCGTGCCGTTTTTCATGATAATGCGGCTGATTGCGTCAGTCACTGGCATCACCTGATAAATGCCCACACGTCCTTTATAGCCCCCATTGCACATATCACAGCCCCCATCACTTGTGGCCGTATAGCTGCCAATTGCCATCCAGATCAGCGTCAACGAATCCTACGCTCAATAAAGCTTCTTTTGGTACATCCACAGTGGCACCTTACAGTTCGGACATAATTTACGCGCCAAACGCTGTGCAGTAATCAGTGAGACTGCGGAGGCGATATTAAAATGTGCTACGCCCATATTCAGCAGGCGAGTAAGCGTAGAAGGCGCATCGTTGGTATGCAGAGTGGAGAGCACCATATGCCAGGTTGATGCGGCCTTGATTGCCATATCGGCTGTTTCCAGGTCGCGGATTTCACCAATCATGATGATGTCCGGATCCTGGCGCAGAAAGGATTTCAGCGCTGCAGCAAAAGTCAATCCTTGTTTATCGTTCACGTTGACTTGATTGATGCCAGCCATAGGTATTTCACACGGATCTTCCGCTGTTGCGATGTTTACACCCGGGTTGTTTAGAATGTTAAGACAGGTATATAGCGAAACTGTTTTACCTGAACCAGTTGGGCCGGTAACCAGCACCAGGCCGTAGGGTCGGCTTACCGCACTAAGCAAGGCTTCTTTCTGTTCCGGTTCATAACCTAAAGCTTCAATGCCCAGCTTGGCGCTTGCCGGATCAAGAATCCGCATGACGATCTTTTCGCCATTCACAGTAGGTAAGGTGCTGACCCGAAAATCAATCGTGCGCGTCTTGGATAATATCAACTGCATTTTGCCATCTTGCGGAATGCGTTTTTCTGAAATATCCAGGTTGGAAATAATTTTAAGGCGTGAAGCAAGTTTTTCTTTGATAGCAAGCGGCGGCTGGGCAATTTCACGTAGCATACCGTCCACCCGATAGCGGATACGGTAGAATTTTTCGTAAGGTTCAAAGTGCAGGTCGGATGCCCCCATATTGATGGCATCCATCAAAATCTTCTGCAAGTATTTAACAACTGGCGCATCATCGATCTCGAGTGTCTGCGCCTCAGCTTCTTGCGTCTGTTCTTCACCTTCCATATCAAGGTTGAAGTCCTCATCAACCGCAATGGATTGCAAACTGGTGTCACTTGCTTCTGCAATTTTATCAATCCATTTACTGAGTTTGTCATCTTCTACCACCACCGGCGATAGCGTCATGCCGGTCTGGAATTGCACGTCATCCAGTGCGTGTAAATTGGTTGGGTCAGAAAGCGCAACAAAAAGCGTATTGCCGCGACTTTGCAAAGCCATTACCCGGCTGCTTTGCATTAACTTTGCCTCAATTCCTTTGGCTGGTAAATAGTCCGCATTGAGGGAGTTGAGATCAAAAAGTGGGAATCCAAAGGCAGTGGCTGTCGTTTCAGCCACCTTCATGGCGGCAAGTTTTTTACTGGATACGAGCTGTGAAATGAAGGGCAGCTGGTGTGTATTTGCTGAAGCTTGGATAGCCATGGCTTCATCATCCGACAACAGCTTGTCTTGCACTAACATGCGAGCAAGTCCGCCCAGTTTACTTGGTAGAGTCGCGGTGACCATTTAACTTTCAGCGTGTTCTTGATAAGTGTTAAACATGAATATCGTGCGTTTGCATAGCGTGGAGTAGATGATGCACGTTAGCCTTTGTTTTGTAAAGACAACGTGTTTATTCATGACTGTCAGGATTTTGAAATAATTATCCACTTTAGGTCAAAGAGCTTGACATATTGCGTTAACCAACGTAAAAACGCGAGCAGGCGTCTTGGACTTCGGGTTATTTCTAGCTGGCACTATAAGACTTTAAGTGCCTGAATTACAGACTTTTCTGGGCTGCCCCCAGTTTTTGGTAGGGATGTAAGAAATGGCAACTGGTATCGTAAAATGGTTCAATGACTCTAAAGGTTTTGGTTTCATTACCCCGGACGAAGGCGGCGACGATTTATTCGCACACTTCTCCGCAATCGTAGAAGAGGGCTACAAGAGCCTGAAGGAAGGTGAACGTGTAAGCTTTGACGTGACTGAAGGCCCGAAAGGCAAGCAAGCCTCCAATATCAAGAAGGCTTAAGATTTGTCAGCAAGGCCTTAAACTTTCTGCACTACTTTTAAGTAACGTGGTCTTCATTGAAATGGCTCGCTTGGCGAGCCATTTTTGTTGCAGTATGTAAAACAACAATTACATCCGGGCGATTATTTCTTCGCCAAATTGAGCGCTACTCACTTGTGTTGCATCCTTCATTTCCGATGAAAAGTCATGGGTCACGCGCTTTGCGCTTATCGCCTTGCTTACGCCTTTTAATACCAAGTCCGCAGCCTCCGTCCACCCCATGTGGCGCAACATCATCTCCGCTGAAAGAATCAGCGAACTGGGGTTGGCAATGTTTTTGCCGGCAATTTTGGGGGCAGTGCCGTGCGTGGCTTCAAACATGGCGGTTGTGTCTGATAAATTAGCTCCTGGAGCAATGCCAATACCACCGACTTGCGCCGCTAGCGCATCTGAAATGTAGTCGCCATTAAGATTCAAGGTAGCGACTACGGCATGATCTTGCGGGCGCAATAAAATTTCCTGTAAAAACGCATCGGCGATGCAATCCTTGATAATCGCCCCGTTCGGCAGTTTGCACCAAGGCCCACCATCTATTTCCACCGCGCCGAATTCTTCCCTGGCAATTTCGTAGCCCCAGTTTTTGAAGCCACCTTCAGTGAATTTCATGATGTTGCCCTTGTGCACAATAGTCAGTGACTTGCGACCGGTAGCTATGGTGTATTGGATAGCCTTGCGCATAAGGCGCTTGCTGCCCTCTATGGAGACTGGTTTGATGCCAATCGCCGAAGATTCCGGGAAGCGGATTTTTTTGCGTGCGCCCATATCGCTCAGGAAGGTAATCACTTTTTTTACTTCATTGCTACCAGCCGCCCATTCAATACCGGCATAAATGTCTTCAGTATTTTCGCGAAAAATTACCATATTGGTTTTTTCCGGATGTTTGAGTGGGCTGGGAACGCCCTCAAAATACTGGATAGGGCGCAGACAGACGTAAAGATCAAGTTCCTGGCGCAAGGTCACGTTGAGCGAGCGCATACCTCCGCCGACGGGTGTGGTCAGGGGGCCTTTGATTGAAATGACGTAGTCTTTGACCGCCTTCATGGTTTCTTTCGGTAGCCACATATCCTTACCATAAATCCCGACCGATTTTTCACCGGCAAATATTTCCATCCAGGCAATAGCACGCTTACCCTTGTATGCCTTGACAACAGCGACATCCACCACCTTGATCATCGGCGGGGTAATATCAACGCCGATGCCATCGCCTTCAATAAATGGGATAATCGGATGGTCTGGTACATTCAGGGAATTATCAGCATTCACAGTAATTTTTTTGCCGTGTTTTGGCACATTAATTTTGCTAGACATACTCATAATCCTATTCACAAAATGCTAATTTTATTTAACAAGCCTTATGGCGTGGTGTGCCAATTCAGTGCGCATAAGGCGCATCCAACGCTAAAAGACTACATTCCAGTGCCAGATGTGTATGCTGCCGGACGGCTAGATACGGATAGCGAAGGGCTACTCATTTTAACCGATGATGGCACCCTGCAACACAGTCTTAGTCATCCCAAGCATAAAGAATACAAAATCTATTGGGCGCAAGTAGAAGGCAATCCGACTGAAGCAGATTTGACGCCAATAAGACAAGGGATTGATCTTGGCGATTTTATTACGCAGCCGGCGCAAGCGCGAATCATTGAAGAGCCACAAAATCTGTGGCCCAGGAATCCGCCAATACGTGAGCGCAAGGCTATTCCCACCACCTGGCTGGAAGTTATTATTGCTGAGGGGAAAAGTCGCCAGGTGCGGCGGATGACGGCTAAAATAGGTTCCCCTACTTTGCGACTTATCCGTTATGCCATCGGTAATTACACTTTGGACGGTTTGGCGCCAGGGGCATGGAAGCAGTTATGAGTGGTTATTCCCTTGGGGTATTCATTACATGAAGCCAGTTGTCATTTTTCGCCATGCAGCGACCGAAGGCCCGGGCTTTCTGGGGTCATTTTTAACCGAAAAGAATATCCCCTGGCGACTAATTAAAATTGATGAAGGTGAAGCACTACCTGATTCGGCGCTTGGTTTTAGCGGGGCGGTGTTGATGGGCGGCCCGATGAGCGTTAATGATGATCTGCCCTGGATTGCGCCTTTGCTGGCGCTAATTCGCGAAGCAGTCAAGACAGATATTCCGGTGCTGGGGCACTGTCTTGGTGGACAGTTGATGAGCAAGGCGCTGGGCGCTGTTGTAACGCAAAATCCTGTCAAGGAAATCGGCTGGGGCGAGGTGAATGTAGATGGCAATGCCGAGGCTAGGCATTGGTTTGGCAGTCTAAGAACTTTGCAGGTATTTCATTGGCATGGCGAGACCTTCACTTTGCCAGCGGGCGCCACACACCTGCTTTCAAGTGTTTGTTGCCAGAATCAGGCCTACGTAATCGGCAAACATCTGGCTTTTCAATGCCATATCGAGATGACGGCTGATATGGTTAAAGCCTGGTGCGAAGTGGGTGCGGACGAAATAGCTCAGTCGTCAGCCAGCCCGGGCGTACAGCAGATTTCTGCGATACAAGACAATCTTGAGGCGCGGGTGATGGCGCTTAACGCCACGGCCAGACCAGTATATGAGCGCTGGATAAGTGGCCTGAAGGCGTAATGAAGCCGTCTGTCTCGGCCAATTCTCAATGTTGAATATGGTAAACTTCAGGCTGATTAATTGGCATCAATAGATTAAGAGACTCTTATGTCTGGTAATACCATAGGCACTTTATTCACACTCACCTCCTTCGGCGAATCGCACGGGCCGGCAATAGGCGGCATTGTTGACGGCTGCCCGCCAGGGTTGGAGCTTTGTGCTGCCGACTTGCAGCACGATCTGGATAGACGCAAACCGGGCACTTCGCGCCATGTGACCCAGCGCAAAGAGTCGGATACGGTAGAAATTTTGTCCGGCGTATTTGAAGGCAAAACCACAGGCGCGCCTATTGGGCTGCTTATCCGTAATGAGGATCAGCGCAGCCAGGATTACAGCAACATCATGGACACTTTTCGTCCTGGCCACGCCGACTACACCTATTGGCAGAAGTACGGCATTCGCGATTATCGTGGCGGTGGCCGCTCCAGCGCACGCGAGACCGCTGTGCGTGTGGCCGCCGGCGCAATTGCCAAGAAGTGGCTGCATGAGCGCCATGGCGTAGTGATTCGTGGCTATATGAGTCAATTAGGCGAAATCAATATCCCCTTTGAAACCTGGGATGCGGTGAGCGAGAACGCGTTTTTTGCGCCTAATCGCGGCATTGTGCCAGAGCTTGAAACTTATCTGGATGGCATCCGCAATGAGCGTGATTCTGTCGGTGCACGTATCTGCGTTGTGGCGCAGGGCGTTCCCGTGGGCTGGGGTGAGCCGGTGTATGACCGGCTGGATGCAGCGATTGCCTTTGCCATGATGAGTATTAACGCTGTGAAGGGCGTAGAGATTGGCGCTGGTTTTGCCAGCGTGGCACAGCGGGGTTCCGTGCACGGCGATGAATTAACCTCAAAAGGATTTGCCAGCAATAACGCAGGCGGCATACTCGGCGGCATTTCCAGCGGGCAGGATGTACTGGTGCAGGTGGCGCTCAAGCCGACTTCCAGCATTCCTCTGGAGAGGCGTTCGATTGATAAAGCTGGCAAGGATGTCACTGTGCAAACAACAGGCCGACATGACCCGTGCGTAGGCATTCGTGCCACGCCTATAGCAGAGGCCATGCTGGCTTTGGTGCTGATGGATCATGCGCTGCGCCACCGCGCCCAGTGCGGAGATGTAGTCAGCAGCACTCCAAAGATTTAACCGCCTAAATTACCCAGAATAGCGTCTGACATGCACCGCATCCTTTACTGGCGGCTATCCAGTTTCTACTTCGCTTACTACATGTTTGCAGGCGCCTTTGTGCCCTACTGGGGACTGTATCTTAAGTCGGTCGATTTTTCGGCGGTGGAGATTGGTATTTTGCTGTCTCTGTTCCAGGTCAGCCGAATTTTCTCACCTAGCTTCTGGGGTTGGCTGGCCGATCATACCAATAGACGCGTTATCTGGATTAAGCTCACTGCGTTACTGGGCCTGATGGGCTATATCGGGGTATTTTTCGGCACAAGTTTTATCTGGCTGTTTTTTGTGATGGCGGCGCTCAGTATCTTTACCAGTTCAACCCTGCCGCTGGCCGAAGCTGTCACCATGGCACACATCGAGCCCGCCAATCAACCCTATGGCCCCATACGCGTATGGGGCTCCATTGGCTTTATTGTAGCAGCGGTGGGTCTGGGCATTGTGCTCGATTTTAGCAAAATCACCAGCCTGCTCTGGTTCTTGCTGGCAGTGCAGGTCAGCCTGTTTGCACTGTCGTTTTACATTCCTGAGCCGCACGTGCCACCGCACCATACCGATCATCTTTCGATCTGGAAGATTGTCCGCCGCCCCGAAGTACTCGCGCTTTTAATTGGCTGCTGCCTCATGGTCAGTGCGCACAGCGTGTATTACATCTTTTATTCGATTTATCTTGAAGCGCATGGTTATAGCAAATCGTGGATAGGCACGCTTTGGGCCATCGGTGTGATTTGCGAGATTATGATATTCATTGTCATGCCTCGGCTGACTGCAAAATTCAGTCTGAAGCAGATTTTGCTGGTGAGTTTAAGTCTGGCGGTTTTGCGTTTTTCAATGATAGGACTTGGCGTCTCTTCACTATTGGTTCTGGTGCTGGCGCAGACACTGCATGCGGCCACCTTTGGCAGCTTTCACGCGGCTTCTGTAGCTATTATCAATGAATATTTCAAAGGTAGGCATCAAGCCAAAGGTCAGGCAATCTACAGCAGTGTAGGTTACGGCCTGGGTGGTACCATAGGCGGCATTTCCGGCGGTTACGCCTTGCAATACTTGGGTGGCGAGACCACCTTTCTGCTGGCTGCAATCTATCCATTGGTCGGTTTTGCGGTGGTTGCGCTCTGGCTAAAGTTGCGCCATGCTGCACATTGATCTTATCCAAAGACAATACATATGCGATTGATTCGCCACATTATATTGATTGCCGCCAGCCTGTTATTTGCGACATCTGTGCTGGCCGATACGCAGGTCAATGTGGTGGGGCTATTCACTGGTAAGGCGGTACTGGTGATTAATAGTGGCAGACCCAAAACCCTATCTATAGGCCAAAGCTTGGAGGGCGTAAAACTGATTGCGGCCGATAGTACAAAGGCGGTGCTGGAAATTGAGGGCAAGCGTCGCGAGCTGGGGATGGGTCAGGCTGCCGTTGTTGCAGGCAACGCAAATTCTGAGTCTGGTAGCGTGACATTATACGCAGATTCACTTGGTCATCATATTACTCAAGGGCAGATCAATGGTGTCACCTTGAAGTTTCTGGTTGATACAGGAGCCACTAGCATAGCAATGAATAGCGGTGATGCCAAATATGCTGGCATCGACTACAAAAAAGGCGAAAAGGTACAGATACAAGCAGCCAACGGGGTTGTTACAGCCTACCGTGTAGTTATCAGCACCTTAAAATTAGGCAGCGTGGTGATGAACCAGGTAGATGGGGTTGTACTGGAGGGCAGTTCACCGCCGATAGTTTTGCTCGGAATGAGTGCGCTGAACAGACTGGAAATGAAACGTGACGGGATATCCCTACCCCTAACCAAGAAATACTAGGACAGCTCTATCTTGGCCCGCCCTAACTCAGGTATTTTATCGCGAGATTTACTAAAACCAATACCGTTGTGATGAACAACGCCACGCCGATGATGCCACCTATTATCGCCTGTATGGGCGTTATTCTAGCGATGTCATCCTCGTAGCTTTGCAGCTTGTGTACACCAAGAAAGCTCCATGCTATCGCATTGGTGATCTGAAATGCGGTTGCTCGCTTTATGGGTAACGGCTTATCCGGTGGTGATGACTCAAGCTGACTCATCATCGCTCCTTGATCATTTTGTTCTTTGCCATTTTGCACTTGTCATTCTCAATCTGTGCATAGGCCGAGTGGTTGTGGATGGACTCGAAGTTCTCTGACTCCACCACATAAGAGTCAATACGCGGCTCGGCGTTAAGTTGCGCGGCGACATCACGCACCATATCCTCGACAAATTTTGGATTGTCATAGGCGCGTTCGGTGACGAATTTCTCGTCAGGGCGCTTAAGCAAGCCATAAAGCTCGCAGGAGGCCTGGCTTTCAACCATGCCAATGATGTCTTCTACCCAGATAAAATCATTAATGCGGGCGGTCACGGTGACGTGCGAACGCTGATTGTGCGCACCATAGTCCGATATTTTCTTGGAGCAGGGGCAGAGGCTGGTGACAGGCACCAGCACCTTGACCGTGATATCAAATTTACCATGATTAATTTCGCCAATAAAGGTGACGTCATAATCCAGCAAACTTTGCACACCTGAGATGGGCGCAGCCTTGTTGACGAAGTAAGGGAATGTCATTTCCACATAGCCGGATTCAGCCTCCAGGCGCTTGACCATTTCGCGCAGAATGGTCTCAAATGATTCAATCGAAATTTCCCGCTCATGCATGTTGAGAACCTCAACAAAGCGCGACATGTGCGTGCCTTTAAAATTATGAGGCAGATGCACGTACATATTGAACACGGCAACGGTATGCTGCACACCACCGCTCTTATCCTTAACCTTGACCGGATGGCGTATGGATTTTATACCAACCCTATTGATGGATAGATGACGTATGTCGAGCGTGTTCTGTACGTCTTCTATTGGTATATTGGGCTGATTCATGGGATTTTCCAGTGGCTCATAACGGATGAGCCTAATTTAATAAGCAAGTCTAATACTTGAGTTTATCACTAGGTTAATCTTTGGGGCTGTAGTAGATTAGCATAACATTTATGCTAATCTACTACAGCCCCTAATCTTTTCTCAATCGAGGCAATAATGCCAGCAGCATTGAGACCGCAATTGGCCAACATGGTTTCATGCACCCCATGCTCAATGAATGTATCGGGCAGGCCCAAGCATAATGTGGCGACAGGCTGGGTTACGCCCTGTAGCGCTTCCACTACCGCTGTACCGGCGCCACCCATCACAGTGTTTTCTTCTACAGTCACAATTAAATCGTGCTCTGCTGCCAGCTGTGTGATAAGCGCAATATCCAGTGGCTTGATAAAGCGCATATTGACTACCGTGGCATCCAGATTTTCTCCGGCTGCCAGCGAGGCTGCCAGCATACTGCCAAAAGCCAGAATGGCAACTTTTTTGCCTTCTTGCTTCAGTCCCTCACGTACGATTTGCCCACGGCCTATGGGTAATGCGGCCATTAACTTTGAGATTGTTGCACCTGGCCCGCAGCCGCGTGGATACCTGACAGCGGCAGGCCCATTGTGCTGAAACGCGGTGTAGAGCATTTGGCGACATTCGTTTTCATCACTGGGCGCCATGACTACCATGTTGGGAATGCATCGGAGATAACTCAAATCAAAGCTGCCGGCGTGGGTGGGGCCGTCTGCTCCTACCAAGCCCGCGCGGTCAATGGCAAACATCACCGGCAGATTTTGCAAGGCAATATCGTGAATAAGCTGATCGTAAGCGCGCTGCAGAAAAGTGGAATAAATCGCCACCACTGGTTTCAGGCCATCGCAAGCCATACCAGCGGCAAAAGTGAGTGCGTGTTGCTCGGCAATGCCAACATCAAAAAAACGTGCAGGATATTTTTCTGCAAAATCATTCAGTCCGGAACCATCAGACATTGCTGGTGTAATGCCGCACAGACGTTCGTCTATCACTGCCATATCTACCAACCACTCACTGAAAACCTGCGTGTAGGTTTTGCTGCCGCTGGCAGTAACCGCAAAGCCATTACTGGGGTCGAACTTGGCTACGCCATGAAACTTGTTCGGGTTATCCTCGGCCGGCTGGTAACCATGGCCTTTTTGCGTGACTATATGGAGGAATTGCGGGCCTTTGAGTTGGCGGATATTGTGGAGCGTGGTGACCAGCACATCAAGATCATGGCCATCAATCGGACCAATATAATTAAAGCCGAATTCTTCAAACAGCGTGCCCGGTGTGACCATGCCCTTGACGTGTTCTTCCGCTTGTCTGGCAAACTCCAGCACCGGCGGCATGACACTCAATACCTTTTTGCCGGAATGACGCACGCTGTCGTAAAAACGGCCAGACAGGAGCTTCGCCAGATAGTTTTGCAATGCGCCTACGTTGGGTGAGATCGACATGTCATTATCATTGAGTATCACCAGTAAATTAGCGTCCATATCACCTGCATTGTTGAGTGCTTCAAACGCCATGCCGGCGGTCATGGCGCCATCACCGATAATCGCTACTGCGCGGCGCTTGGAGCCTGTGTGCCGGGCAGCGATTGCCATGCCAAGCGCCGCAGAAATTGAGGTGCTGGAGTGACCGGTGCCAAAGGTATCGTGCTCACTCTCGCTACGGCGCGGAAAGCCAGCAATACCACTCGGCCCACGCAGGCTGTTCATGGCACTACGGCGCCCGGTGAGAATCTTGTGCGGATAAGTTTGATGGCCTACATCCCATACCAGTCTGTCATCCGGCGTGTTAAATACATAATGCAGCGCAATGGTAAGCTCCACGACACCGAGATTGGATGCCAGATGACCACCGGTTTGTGAGACGCTATCAATTAGAAATGCGCGCAGCTCTTCGGCCAGCTCAGGTAACAGCTTGCGATCCAGTTCGCGCAATTGGTCGGGAGAATTGATGGTGTCGAGCAAGGGATACATATTCAGGTATTTCAAAAGTTACGCTGGGTAATAAACGCAGCTAGCTGGATTAGGCGACCTGCTTCCGCACCATAAGCAGAGATAGGCTCAATAGCATTCTCATGCAATTCTATAGCAAGTTGTTTGGCGCGACTAAGACCCAGAATAGTGACATAGGTTGGCTTGTTGCTTTGTGCGTCTTTGCCTACAGTTTTGCCTAGTGTGGCGGTGTCGGCTTCAGCATCCAGAATATCGTCCACTACCTGGAAAGCGAGTCCAATGCACTGCGCATAACGATCAATGGCCTGGCTGCGATCAGTGTCAGCATCTTTGCTGTCTGCGCAATAAGCGCCCATTAATGCGGCCGCACGAATTAAGGCGCCGGTTTTCTGGATGTGCATATATTCCAGTTCTGCCTGATTCAGATTTTGGCCGACGCTGGCGAGGTCTATTGCCTGGCCGCCAGCCATGCCACGCGATCCGCTCGCTGTTGCGAGCAGATTGACCATTTCAAGCTGGCGTGCCGCGTGCGTAAAAAGGCTGGGCTGGGCAATAGCCTGAAAAGCCAGACTTTGCAATGCGTCACCAACCAAGAGTGCTGTTGCGTCATCATATTGTTTGTGACATGAAGGCTTACCGCGGCGCAAGTCGTCGTCGTCCATACAGGGCATGTCATCGTGCACCAGAGAATAGGCATGAATCAGCTCAACCGCAGCTGCTGCAAACTCCAGCTTTGGCAGGCTGGCACCACGCATTTCGCCAGCCGCATGGGTGAGCAGGGCGCGTACGCGCTTACCGCCGCCAAGCACGGCATAACGCATGGCTTGGTGCAGACGTTGCGGAGCAATATCAGCAGGCGGTAGCAGCTTGTTCAACACCAGCTCCATGCGGCTCTGGATATTGAGCATCCAGTTTTGGAAATCAGTCATCTGCAGTGTCAAAAGCCTGCAATTGATTGGCGCTATTTAACAGGCGCACCTGCTGCTCCGCATCGGTTAATGATTTTTGGCAGAATTGTAATAATTCAGCGCCGCGTTTATAGGCGGTAAGCGATTGCTCCAGGGGCAGTTGGCCTGATTCCATCTGACCGACAATGGATTCAAGCTCTTTTAGTGCGCTTTCAAAGGTAATTTTTGCTTGTGTAATTTTACTCATGGGAATCACCACGGAAGGGACTGAACCCTAACAAAATCGGAGCATCTGGTCAATCGCAGAAAACTCCCGACTAGTCAACCAGCAGCCTATCAGACTTAAAGGAAATCGGCTGCAAATCCGTCTGGCCGGTGCAGATTTCGCCCAGCCGAATTATCGCTTCGATTCTTCAATTCCGACAGGCTGCTAGAGCTGGCTATTTCAACAAAATATATCATAGTTCAGGTGTTGGTGAGCCAAGAAAAAAGATAAACTTATTGTGCTACAAGATACCAACTAAAGGTAGGGTAACTTTTAAAGTATGAATAGCCCTGAAACTATGGCCCTAACCCATGACTAGCGGCGATAACTTTGCTGCTTTGAGAGCTGCTGTCACGCGCCTGGCTAATCCGGCCAAGCCTCTAGAGTTGGCCACATTGGTAGAAATTGATCAGTCCAGTCGTCCTCATGCAAATGCACTCATTGACCAATACGTACACACGCCAGAATCCAATGCAGAATTTGAAGAACAATTATGGCAAACGCTAGAGGCTTATCTGCAACAGCTCGATGACGCCTACACCTCTGTTCTGCAAGGTAAAACGTTGCAACAAGATAGCGAGCTACTTGGCAGAGTATTTATGCATAGGTTAAATAACTCGGCGTTGCTTGCACTGAGCCATTACTTACGTTATCAGCCGCTACCGGATGATTTCTGGCAAAAACTAAATGCTGCTTATCAAATGGCCGAAAAGGCGATGGATGCCACCGGGACTACAAGCAGTGGTTGCGTTGCGTCTTATGTACAAACGCTGATGCTGGGAACCGTCAATTGCACCAATATGCTCAAGTGGGAAATTGCGTTGGTTAATAAATGGCTGGAGGGCTGGTGTCAGGACTTGTCGCTGGCTAAAGAATATGATGAAGAGCAACATCTATTTTTTGTTGACCTGCTTGAAAATAACGGGGCGCGCCGTATGCGTGATTTTACACCCAAGCCCAGCTACCGATATTGGCATGTAGACAATATGACTAGTGCGCTTGAGCGCATGCAACAACAACTGGAGGGCGATATATTACCGCCGGATTTTGAAGGATATAACGTAATCCCTAACGCCATGCGCCATATTGAGCATTTACTGGCCGAGTGGTCGCGTACGGATTATCGCCGACAACGTCGCGTTGAGGACAGGGACGGCGTATCCAAATCGGCGCAGGTAGTGCATGGCATTTTTAATGTGTGCCAGCGTGTTAAAAACAGCGCTTTTGCCAGCCTGTCGCCAGCCCCAGTTTACAATGAGGGCGGCGTTGATTTTACAGCAGGCAAAAGTGAAGAAAATAGCTGGATTATTGAGAATGAGAGCAAATTTGGCTTCGGCGCGGTGGTAAAAGCCGATTTAAATTTATGGTTAAAACCGGGGCGTTTGATTGCGTTGGATTACGAGCTTAATCCTGATCTGACAGTGGTTGGCGTTGTGCGCAGCATTCAGCAGCAGTCTGAGAACATTTGCTACGCAGGCATTGAGGTCTTGCCCCATACGCCAAGCTACGTGCGTTTGCAGCACATGGATGACAGCGAAATGGATTTGGCGACAGATGGCGCAGAGCCTTTCCCCGCACTATATCTTGGCAAAGGATGATGAACGAGACCAGCTAGCCGCGCTAGTGATGCCCAGCTTTCAATTTATAGAATCCGGTGTTTACCAATTGCGCACACAGCAGCAGGCTTATCGGGTGAAGCTGGGTGATGTGGTTAAGCAGCAGCATGACTGGATCCGAGCCCAAATAAATATGATGGATAAGGGCGCTTAGATTCAAAGCAGTGCTTATTGGGAGCAGATTTAGTTAAGTATGCTGCATAGAAATGCACGAATGTCTCGCAGTTCTTCCTCGCAGACCGTGTGTCCTATTGCGTATTCATGCCAATCAACGACATAGCCTTGCCGATTTAATATATTGAGCGAGGCTTTGCACACGGCCAAACCAATCACCTCATCAAAACGGCCGTGGGCCATAAAAATAGGCAATTGGCGATTAGCCTCGTGTGCTTCGCCCGCCAGTTCTGATTGCAGCGGCAGGTAAGTCGATAGCGCCAGCATGCCAGCCAGACGCTGTGAATAGCGCAATGCCGTGTGCAGCGCAATGGCGCCCCCCTGTGAGAAGCCAGCGAGGACTATGCGGTTGGAAACAATGCCGCGTGCCCGTTCTTGGGCAATGAGTGCTTCAATCTGAAGTTGTGCTTGCCGTATGCCTTGCTCGTCCTGCTTGCTACCTAATCCCAGCCCGAAAATATCATACCAGGCACGCATGACATAGCCGCCATTGATGGTCACTGGCCTATAGGCTGCGTGCGGCAGGATGAAGCGCGTATGCGGCAATTGTAGCTCACGCACAAATGGCTCAAAATCATGGCCATCTGCGCCCAGACCATGCAGCCAGATAACACTGGAATCGATATTGCCGGTACCGGAAATCTCAAGCGTCTCTAATGTTTGTATGGTTGTTTGTATGGCCATAATCGTCACTCAAATGAGAGTTTCCTCCATAAAGCTCTTTTGTTGATGCAGTCTGCTGGCAATTCATGCTATTAAATCAATAAATTTTACGATATGCTTCATGTCAATCAGGGAATTACATGAAATATAATTAAAAACAAGCAAGTTAATGTGACCAAACTCCTTGAACAATTTACGCGC
>JBCKUK010000019.1:0-24359 GCA_038924905.1 Methylophilaceae bacterium
ACGCCTTGTAACACTTTTTCTATGCCATCCATCTTCAATGTGCTCATGCCATCTTCCAGCGCGGTGGCAAACATTTCAGCCACACAGGCGTGTTCCTGGATATTCTTTTTGATGGCAGCGGTACCTTCCAGCAACTCGTGCAAGCCCACACGGCCTTTGTAGCCCAAGTTATTGCACTTGTCGCAGCCGGTAGCTTTGTAAAGCGTGAGCTCGCCTTTAGTATTTCCAAAACTTTTGATCCAGTTCTGGTAGATGGCTTTGTAGGAACCTTCCGAATCTTTTTTCCAGCTGCTGGTGTTTTTAAGTTCTTCGCAATATTCATTGAGCATGCTTTTGACTTCCTCAGGGCTCGGCGTATAAGGCTTTTTGCATTCGCACAGGCGTTTGCTGAGCCGTTGAGCCAGGATGCCGATTATCGCGTCAGAGAAGTTGAAAGGATCCATGCCCATATCCAGCAAGCGCACGATGGATTCTGGTGCGCTGTTGGTGTGCAGTGTGGCAAATACCAAATGGCCGGTGAGCGAGGCTTCAATACCGGTTGAAACTGTTTCTTTATCGCGCATTTCACCCACCATAATCACATCTGGGTCTGCGCGCAGAAAGGCCTTCATGACCATGGAAAAATCCAGCCCGGCTTTTTTGTTGACCTGCACCTGCCGCAACCCTTTTTGTGTAATTTCTACCGGGTCCTCTACCGTCCATATTTTGGTCTCGGGCGTGTTGATATAGCCCAATGCAGAGTGCAGCGTGGTGGTTTTACCGGAGCCGGTAGGGCCGCAGACGAAGAATAAACCATAGGGCTTGGCGACCAGCTCTTTGAGTTTTTTATTGTTGTGCTCTGAAAGCCCGAGTTTATCCAGCGGGATTGGTTTGCCACTCGACAAAATCCGCATGACGATATCTTCCATGCCCGCTGCAGTGGGGATGGTGGCGACGCGCAGCTCAATATCGATAGGGCCGAATTTCTTGAACTTGATTTTTCCATCCTGCGGTTTGCGCTTTTCCGAGATATCGAGATCGCACATGATCTTGATACGCGTAGTGAGGGCGTTGCGGTAACTCGATGGCACTTCGATGTAGTTGACCAGCGTGCCATCCTTGCGGAAACGTATTTCGGTTTTACCTTTATCTGGGTAAGGCTCAATGTGGATATCAGAAGCGCCCTGGTTATAGGCATCAATGATGATTTTATTGACGAGTTTGACCAGTTCGTTATCAGCGATAGCGGAGATATCCTTAGCTGCTATGCCGCCACTATCCTCATCATCATCCATGCTGGAGAGAATGTCGTCGATATTGCCAGACATGCCGGCAGCCCCATAAAATAGCGTAACGAAATTTGTGAAATCGCGGTGCAGGCAGACTTTGTAAGTGATTTTTGTGTGGCGCGGAAAAATATTGCTGACGATGTGAGAGCTTTTGATTTTTTCAGGGTCTGCTGTGAGGATGATCAGGCCTTCTTCTTGGGTCTCGCCTATCGGCAACCAACCGTTGGCCCGCACATAATCCAGTTTCAGGTTACTCAGTAAACCCATGGGCTTGACGCGGTCTGACTTATAGGGTTCAAATGGTACGCCGAAGTAAGCGGAAAGAGATTTGCCAATATCCGCCGGTTTTACCTGAAACTCTTCTATCAGCACATCTTCCAGATCCTTATTCTTTTTGCGGGTTGAGTGCTGCGCCAGTTGCAGCTCAGCGTTGGAAATAATGCCCTCAGTTATTAGCATATCGAATTTTGTTTTGACTGCGCCACCCATCGGTGTTTTCCGTTGGCTCAGCGCGATAGCGAGTGTCTTGGCTAGTTCCGGCGCACCTTCCTCCGCCATCAGCGGAAAGGGTAAGCCGGACATGGTGTTAATCACCTGCACCACACCCATCAAGCTACTATCTTCTTGCTCGATAATAGGAAAAACCAGCATTTGTTTGGTATGGAAGCCGGTTTTCTTGTCAGCTTCTTTCAAAAAACGAATTCCCGGGCTGATACTGCCCAGCTCGGCATCGTCGTAAACGTCAGCAATTTTGACCATGGCCTTATTAAAGGCAACATAGCCAGCAATGCTTTGCTGGTTGATGGCCAGCTTCAGCTCTTTGAATTCATTGAGGCCAGTCTTTACTTTTGAGATGATCGAGCTGTTGTCTTCGCTGGTTATGTAAAGCGTCAGGTGCTCTGCCTCAAATAGATTGCGAATTTCCTGACTGACTTCAATGATAATCTCGTCAATATTGCGTGCCGCGTGGATCCTGTTGGTAACCGCTTGCAGCTTCTTGGTGAAGGCAAGCTTATTGCCCAGCTCGGCTAAGCTGGCGGCTCTTCGGTCATGAACCATCTCTGGATTATTCATAATGGAATCTCTGATTAAGTCCCACATGGCCGCGACAGCGGCTTTGTGGGATGAGATGCAAGTTAACCTCTTGCACGACTTGATTTTTTGATAATCTCCAGACTATCACAGCAGGTGCTAAAGTCAATTGACCAAAGTCAATTCGTAAGCTCGGCCGCTTTTAGTCGGACTGAATGCGGTAAAATCCTGCATCTGACAGTTTCTGAAAGCTCTTTAAATGCCCGTCAATTTATCTGCGCCCGCAGCGCATACGTTACAGCCAGTGAAGGGTATTCAACTTGGCACTGCTGAGGCCAATGTGCGAAGGCCCAACCGCAAAGATGTGCTGGTGATAAAGCTGAGCGCAGGCAGCCGTGTGGCGGGCGTGTTCACACAAAACCGCTTTTGTGCCGCGCCTGTTGTCCTGTGCAAAGAACACTTAGCGGATAACCATGAAATTCGCGCGCTGGTGGTCAACACCGGCAATGCGAATGCCGGTACTGGCGAGGATGGCATGCAGCGTGCGCGCCAGACCTGTGATGCCTTGGCGGGTTTGCTGGGCTGCAAGCCAGAGCAGGTTTTGCCGTTCTCCACTGGTGTGATTTTAGAGCCGCTGCCGGTAGATAAAGTCATTGCGGGCTTGCTCGACTGCATCAGTAATTTGAGTGAAGATAATTGGCTCAATGCCGCCGAGGCCATCATGACTACGGATATTGTCGCCAAGGGCGTTTCGCGCCAGATTAGCTGGGGCGGAAAAGCCGTGACGATTACCGGCATCGCCAAAGGCTCCGGCATGATTCACCCGAATATGGCGACCATGCTGGGCTATATCGCAACGGATGCTACCGTTAGCCAGGCGGCACTGGAGAGCATTATTCATCACGCGGTGAATCGTTCGTTTAATTGCATCACGGTGGATGGCGATACCTCGACCAATGATTCGCTGGTGCTGATGGCAACAGGCCAATCAGGCGCGGCTGAAGTTGGCGTCGATAGCCCGGATTATGCTGCGCTACGTGATGCGTTAACCGAAGTTGCCATGCTGCTAGCGCAAGCCATCGTGCGTGACGGCGAAGGCGCCACCAAGTTTATGACGGTCAAAGTGGAGGGTGGCAAGGACGAAGCAGAGTGCCGCAAGGTGGCTTACGCCATCGCGCATTCACCGCTGATCAAAACCGCGTTTTTCGGCTCAGACCCAAATCTGGGCCGCATATTGGCTGCCATTGGTTACGCTGGTATTGACGACCTCGATGTGAACAGGCTCAAGCTTTATCTGGGCGATGTGCTGGTGGCTGAAAATGGCGGTCGCGCAAAAAGTTATGAGGAGGCGCAAGGTGCAGCGGTGATGAAACAGCCAGAAATCACGGTGCAGGTTGTGCTCGGCAGGGGCAAGGCCGGGGTGACGATCTGGACCTGCGATTTCTCCTACGACTACGTAAAAATTAACGCAGATTATAGAAGTTAGGTTTGAGAAGCATGACAGATTTTGAAAGTTTGATTACCCGCGCTGAAGCGCTTCTGGCAAGACTGGAGGGCTTGCTTCCACTCGCAGTTAGCGAGCCTGATTGGTCTGCCGTCGCCTGGCGCTGGCAACAGCAGCATGGTCGTGGCCACTTGGTGACCGTGCCGCACCCGCATCGCATCGGTTTGAAAGATTTGCACAATATAGATGAGCAAAAAGCCGAGATTGTGCGCAATACGCGACAATTTCTGCAAAACCTGCCGGCCAATAATGTACTGCTTACAGGCGCACGCGGCACCGGAAAATCTTCCTTAATCAAGGCGCTACTTGGTGATTTTGCCAAGCAAGGTTTACGTCTGGTCGAGGTAGAAAAGCAGGATTTAGTAGCGCTGCCAGAAATTGTTGCTTTGATAAGAAACAGACCGGAGCACTTCATTGTATTTTGCGATGATCTCTCTTTTGAAACGGGCGAGCCGGGCTACAAAGCCTTGAAGGTGGTTTTGGATGGATCGGTCGCTGCGACATCTGACAATGTGCTGGTCTATGCCACTTCTAATCGCCGTCATCTGATGCCGGAATATATGGCCGAGAATCTGGAAACGCAGTATTTAGGCGAGGAAATTCGCCCCGGCGACACGACCGAGGAAAAAATATCGCTCTCGGAACGTTTTGGCTTGTGGCTTTCGTTTTATCCTTTTGATCAGGATGAATATCTGAAAGTGGCAGAGCAATGGCTAAAACATTACGGCATTAAAAAAATGACGGATGATATACGCCGAGCTGCATTGCAGTTTTCGCTTGCGCGCGGCTCCAGAAGCGGACGGATTGCCTATCAGTTCGCCCGCGACTATGCAGGCCGCTCCGCGTTATCCTCGAAACGATAACGCGAAATAGCTCATGACCAGCACTCAGGTAACAGATGCCGCAGTCGCTGTTTTGCTGCGAGAAGATGGGCAGGTGCTGCTCGGCCAGCGGCCAGCGGATAAGTCCTGGGCTGGCTGGTGGGAATTCCCCGGCGGCAAAATAGAAGACGGCGAAAGCGCAATTGAAGCGCTACAACGCGAATTGCAGGAAGAGCTTGGTACCAGTGCAATCGAGGCTTACCCATGGCTGACCCGCAGTTTTGATTACCCCGAGCGCAGCGTGAAGCTGCATTTCTTTATGGTGCGTCGCTGGGTGGCCGAACCACATGGCAAAGAAGGCCAGCAGCTATCTTGGCAAAATCCTGCGAACTTGACGGTTGACCCTATGTTACCAGCCAATGCGCCAATTTTTGGTGCGCTCACTTTGCCGCCGGTTTATGCGATTACCAATTTGGCTGAAACGGAAGAAGATGTTTTTTTTGAGCGCTTAAAAACTGCATTGGATGCTGGTTTAAAGTTAATCCAGGTGCGAGAAAAACAGTTGAACGCGCACGCATTGAAAAGCTTCGCAAAGCGCGTTATAGCGCTGTCCCAGCCTTATGGCGCAAAGGTGATGATTAACGCTGATATTGCCCTGGCGCGAGAACTGAACGCAGATGGCGTGCATCTGCCCGCGAGTCAGCTGATGGCTCTACAGTCGAAGCCAGAAGGGATGCTTTGCGGGGCTTCTTGCCATAACGCAGCTGAATTGGCAAAGGCCAAAAACTTGAATTTAGACTTTGTTGTGCTGGCACCGGTGATGCCTAGCAAAAGCCATCCAGAAGTTGAGCCGTTGGGTTGGCAAAATTTCACTCGGCTTATTCAGGATTACCCTCTGCCGGTTTACGCGTTGGGCGGTTTAGAGCCACAAGATTTGGTCACGGCCTGGAAAAATGGTGCACACGGCATTGCAATGCAGCGCGCTGTTTGGTGATGCTGAGTCTTTAGTCGCTACCGGCTTTAATCGGTGCGAATAATTTCATGACGCTGGTTTTGCCCGCACCATCTTTAAAATGCAGGGTAAATTCGACTTGCTCGCTAGCTTTCAGTGGTTTTTTTAAATCAAACAGCATTAGATGAAAGCCGCCTGGCGCAAGCTCGGTCGGCTTGCCTGCGGCCAAAGGCAGGGCGTCCATCCTGCGCATTTGCATCACGCCATTATTCATGGTCATGCTGTGTATTTCTACGCTGCCCGCTGCGGAGCTTTCAGTCTTGATGAGCGTAATATCACGCGCACTTTGCAGCGTCATGTAAGCAGCGCCCACCTCTTGCCCGGGAGCAGTAGATCTCACCCAGGCATTACTGATTTTTACCTCGTTGTCAGCTTGGGTGCAGCTGATAAGTAGGGCAATTAGAGAAGAGCCAAGTATTCGGCAAATGTTCATGGTAAACCTTATTCGTCAGTTAAATCGTCGGGTTTGATGGGCTCTGGAATACGATAGGTTTCGCTCGCCCATAGGCCTAAATCAGTCAAGCGGCAGCGCTCGGAACAGAAAGGGCGAAATGCATTATCAGCGCTGTATTCAGACAGTGCATTGCATTGTGGGCAAGCAACCAGACGTTTTTTCTTGGCTTGCAGGATATTTAGCGACCTTAAAGATTGCAAAGCGTAAGCGAGAATGGTACATCAAAGTCGCATGGCCGTGGCCTCTGTGCAGTTTCCAGGCTGTTAAACCGCACATTGATGGCATATTTGTTGGCGCTCACTTCTGGGAAGCATGCCAAATCATCATCCATCTCAATTCGCAGCATCTGTGCAGGCTTGGCGCCGCCCAGCATCTGCTGGTAGCTTCCGTTCAGGGCTACCAATTCAGTGGTGCCACCACTGCCTCTGAGGATATGTAGAATAATACGAATGGCATCATTGACGGGCATCAAAGGCCTCAGCCAAACACCAAAGTCTTCTGCGCGACGCGTTGCACCAAGACCAAGCCAATAATGGTAAGACGGCACATCAAACTCACATACGCCGCCCGGAATGCCAGCACGCTGCTTGATACTCATCAGCCATTCGTTATCGCGCAGCGTTTGTCCCAACTTGATGATATCCGTACGCAAGCTGTGTGCTGTGACTTCAATGTCATCGATGACATTGGATAGAACTGTCTCGGCAATTTCGGGATTGCCACGCAAATTATTCAATACGATTTTTTGACGATCAAGTTCCTGTAGCAGGTCATTTTTTAACTCGGCACGGTCAATGACATCGAGAATTTGAAATAATGATAGCAATGCGCTGTGATGATTGAGCTCACTTTCACCGGCTACGTTGTGCAGCACATTGCTGAACAAATCTTCCAGCCGCAACAGCGTCCGAATACGTTCGTTGAAAGGGTAATCGTAGCTAGGCATGGACTTTTTTAGCTAATCAATTCGCCACCGTAAAATGTTGCGGTGAATTATGAGATTTATTCGCTAACTATGCAAGTATGCATGTATTTTTTATGAATCCTTGAGACCTTTTTGCCTAATTCTTGCAGACTGCTATTGTTCTCAATCACATCATCGGCCAGCGCTAAACGCTTTTTGCGTGAAACTTGAGCGTGCATAATCGCGCTGACGGCCTGTTCAGATAATCCGCTACGCTCCATGCTGCGGGCGATTTGTAGCGATTCATCGCAGTCAATCACCAGTATACGATTGATAATGCCCTGGTAACGGCTGCCCTCAAACAGTAGCGGTAGGACTAAAATTTGATAAGGCGCTGCACAATTCTTATTGAGCTCTAGCAAGGCTTGCTGATGAATCGCTGGATGCAGAATGGCTTCGAGTTGTTTGCGCGCGGCAGTGTCCGAGAATATTTTTTCGCGCAACGCCGCACGATCAAGACCGCCATCAGAGCCTAGAAAAGCCTTGCCAAAAGTGTCGCTGATTTTCAGTAGGATAGTCTGATTGGCAACAGACCCGGCATCCGTTAACTGATGGGCAATGACATCAACATCTACAATCGGCACGCCGAGTGCCGCAAACATCCGCGCGGCCTCGCTTTTACCGCTGCCGATACCTCCAGTCAGGCCGACAATAAACATTTAATCAGAGGTTCCCTAACCCGCCATGTAGAAACGCGCAAGCTGTGGCCCCCAGAATAATGCTGCAATGCCGCCCAATGCCAGATAGGGACCAAATGGCATGGGTACATTGCGCCCGCGTTTGGCGAGGATAATCAGGCCGATACCAATAATTGAGCCAATCAGGGAAGACAGCAAAATAACAGCCGGCAGCAATTGCCAGCCAACCCATGCGCCTATGGCTGCCAGCAGCTTGAAATCGCCATAGCCCATACCTTCCTTGCCAGTTACCAGCTTAAATAGCCAATAGACAGACCACAGAATAAGGTAGCCAGCCACCGCACCTATCACAGCAGATTGTATTAGGGTAAATCCGCCATTCAGGTTATACAATAGCCCCAGCCAGAGCAGCGGCAAGGTGATGTCGTCGGGCAATAGAAAAGTATCAAAATCAATAAAAGTTAGCGCAATCAGTGCAAAAGTGAAAACCCATGCGGCGACGGTCAATGAGGAATAGCCAAATTGCCACGCGACCAGGCCGGCAAGGGCGCCAGTCAAAGCTTCGACGAGCGGATAGCGCACACTGATAGGGGTTTTGCAGCCTGAGCATTTGCCGCGTAAAAACAGAAAGCTAATAACGGGGATGTTTTCTAAAGCGCTAATTTTATGGGCGCATTTCGGGCAAGCTGAACGCGGAACAACAAGGCTGTAGGTGGTTTCTGTTGCCACTTCCTCACCTTTAAGCTCCTGACAATGACGGCGCCATTCGCGCTCCATCATTTTGGGCAGGCGGTAAATGACCACATTTAAAAAGTTGCCAACTATCAGGCCGAATATCACTGAGACCGTGATGAAAAACACAGAATGCTGGCTCATGAAGTAAGAAATGGCAGCAAAAGAATTAAACATAATCTAGGCTTTCGGTAAACTTAGCGCATCATCCCATCGTTATACAGCTATGACAACAGGCTTAAATCTTTTAAATATTTAAAATCCAGCTATTGAATTTTGTATTAAAGCCGCCAAATTGAACTCACATGAAACTGGAATGCGAGCGTAAACCAATATGGAACAGGATCAAGTCACACAAATTAAAGCACGAAGCGCCTGGGACGCCCCCGTCATCTGCTGTGTCGAGGTTAATTTGCCGGGCTGGTTGGAGCAACTGACCGGGCGTGCCAACTGGGAAGTGATTGACGAAGAAGGAGACGAAAACTACATGAGCTATGCCATGCGCCAAGGTGGGCAGCAAGCAGAGGTGACGTTGTATCACAATGGCTATGCAGTGGTTGATGTTGATGGCCAGGCTTTATTTGATGGTGCGCTCACTTTAGCTACCAGCGATTGGGCACATTTGAGCTATTACCATGCCGAAAGCGGTAAGCCCATTACCTTGAACTAATACGCTGAGTTAGCCATAGTTCGCAATATTAGCCCGCAACATTAGCGCTGCATACATGACCTGTTGTTGGCCGTGAACGCAGCGCTAAGTTTATTCAATCTGAACACCCGTATTGACCATCATCCCCGCATCGCAGCCCAGACGATGCCCGGTACTTTGGCCCAGCTGGCTTTCTCTTCCATGGCCACCATGCGCCGCATGACAGTATGACCCATGCGGTGGCTGGGGAAAAAACCGGGCTTGGGGAATGTGGTCAGCGATGCGCGAATCACAGCTTTGGCGATGCCTTCGAGCATGGGCGTGTTGTGCACGAAACCGCTGCCACTTTGAATGTTATCAAGTGTAGAGCCCGGGTATGCGCCCCATGGCGCTGACGCAAAGACAAATGACAGGCCGGGGAAAGTATTCACGGCAACCGTGCCATATTCGAGTGTAGTGGCTTAATAAAACTGGACACTCCGATCGGATGCTAAACTCATCTTGAAGGAGTGCTAAATGAAAAAAGCTAGACCGTTTTACGAAACCAGTTATAAGTTAGAAGTTGCAAAAATGGTAGTTGCCCAAGGACTGGCTATTTCACAGGTCTGTAAAGATTTAACGATTGGATCTTCAGCCGTTGCTAGATGGGTAAAGCAATATCGTGCTGAAATGCATGGTCAGCCAAGTATCGAACATCCAATGACCCCAGAGCAACAACGCATGCGCGTCCCTAGAGATTGAGAATCGTCAGTTGCGTGAGGATAATCTTCTGTTAAAAAAGCGTCGGCCTTTTTTGCCAGACACCAAAAATGAAAGTGAATTTGGTGAATACTTGGCAACAAAAGGCACCTCATGGTTCAGCAGTCAGCAATAAAACTTATTCAACTCAACGCTACTGTAAGCTCATTGGATTAAATACGTCTAGTTATTATGCCATTAAGGCACGACAGGCTATCCCTGCCGTCATTAAGCCTGAGCAAATTGCACTTAAAGCCAGCTTTATGGCAAGTGGTCAGACCTACGGTAGTCGCCGTTTAGTGCAAACAATGCGTCATCAAGGATTTACTATCGGTCGTTATCGCGTGCGTCGCATGATGAAATCCGCACAGCTTGTGCCGGTGTGGAAACGCAAGTTTGTACGCACCACGGATAGCAGGCACACTGGACGTATTGCGCCTAACTTATTGCAACAAGACTTTAAAGTCACACGAAAGAATAAAGTGTGGGTGGCGGACATTACCTACATCCGCACACAAAGTGGCTGGCTTTACTTGGCTGCGGTGATGGATTTATATGCCCGTAAAATTGTAGGCTGGGCACTAGCATCACATATGCGGGCAAGCTTGGTATGTTCAGCGCTCAATATGGCGATCACGGCTGACAGCCAGCGCCACTGGAAATACGCACCCAAGTTCATCGTTGAAGCGCGTCGGCATTTCACGCGGGCAATTGAGCTCGATCCTGCTTACGCCGCTGCACATGCCTGGCTGGCGCGTACGCTGCTGTTCCAGTGGATCATGAAATGGGATGCTGACGACCGTTTGCGGGAATTGGCCTATGACCATGCCCAGCGTGCCGTCGAGCTCGGTGGGAATTTGTCTTATGCGCTATCGGTGTTGGGCTGGGCGCATTTGTGGCATAAACGGCGCGAGCCCGCTATCACGGCTTGCCGCAAGGCGGTGGCGCTCGACCCTAACAATGCCGAGGCGCATTTGTTCCTCTCCATGTGTTTGTCATCTGCGGGCATGGGCGAGGAAGCGTTGTATTACATCGAAAAAGGCCGCAGGCTTAATCCGCATTCCTCGGCTTTTTACGAGTTCACGCTGGGACAGGCCTATTTCGTGCTCGAAGACTACGAGAAGGCCATCGCTGCGTTTAAACGGGGGCGCGAATTAAGCGAGACTTTCCCACCTAATCATGCCTATTTATGTACTACTTACGCTTTGCTGGGCAGGGAGGATGAAATGCGTGAAACGGCTCAGGCGCTGCTGGCATCAATGGGCGGCGACAAAAGCAAAATGATTACACCGCCGTGGCTCGATGCTGACTTGGCCACCGCCTACAATCATTTGCTTGAGCTTGCGGGCCTGAGATAATTTTATAGGAGGCTCTGCCCCGCGAGGCAGGCTAAAAGTTGCGATTTACCGCAAACTCGGCTAATTTGAGTAAGGCTTGGTGATGGGGCGAGTGTGGTAAATGTGCAATGGCGGCACAGCCAATATCTGCTTCATTCTGAGCTATTTTTCGTACGTGCTCCAGGGCGCCGGTGTCTGTCACAGCACGCATGACGGCCGGCAATTCATCGAGGCCACCCTTTTCAATCGCATGATGAATAATTTTGCGCTGCTGCTCGGTGCCGTGACGCATGGCAAATAACAGCGGCAGTGTGGGTTTGCCCTCGGCCAGATCGTCACCCAGATTTTTGCCAATTTTATCACTGTCACCGCTTAAATCCAGCACATCGTCAATCAATTGAAATGCCGTGCCAAGATGCAGGCCATAAGTGGCCATGGCCTGCTCGTCTCGCTCGGATGCCTGGCAGACAATAGCACCCAGGCGGGTGGCGGCCTCAAACAGTTTTGCCGTTTTGTAGTGAATGATTTTGAGATAGGCCTCATCTGTAATATTGGCGTCATGCATATTAAGCAGCTGCAACACCTCGCCTTCAGCGATGATGTTGGTGGCTTCGGCCAGCACTTCCAGCACGCGCATATTTTGCACTGTCACCATCATCTGAAAAGCGCGTGAATAGATGAAATCGCCCACCAAAACGCTGGCCGCATTGCCGAACAAGGTATTGGCCGTTGCCCTGCCGCGCCGCATGGTGGATTCGTCTACTACATCGTCATGCAGCAAGGTCGCGGTGTGTATGAATTCAACCACCGCGGCTAATTCGTGATGTTGTGCATTAACCTTGCTGAATACACCGGCAGAGAGCAGCACCAAAGCGGGCCGCAGGCGCTTGCCGCCACTGTTGACGATATAATCCGCCACTTGGTTAATTAGAGGGACTTCAGAATGTAGCACCCTATGGATGACCGCATCAACTGCGAGCATATCATCGGCGATGCAAGATTGAATGGATACTAGGGGCACGTGTCATAACCAAAAATAATTAAACGCATTTTAGCATAGCGCTTAGGAAGCCCTGAACCAGTCCCACATGGCCACGCACTCGGCTTTGCGGGATGGAATGCACGAAAGGCGACGAAGGTAATGGCCACTCCCTTAGCGAGGAGCCTGACACAGAAGTCCGCCAGCAAAGCCAGTGCCCATGCGGGTTGCAACATAAACGGGCGCTCGCTGTGTTGCACTCCTTGGCTTCGTACGTCAAGTACGACCTGCGTCGTGCGCCTTGCGATCATCCCGTTTATGTTGGCAACGTGGCTCATGGCGGACCTGTTCAGGGCTTCCCTAGTGCGGCCCTGGCATGTTATGCGACTTGAAGATTGTGCTTTGCCTTGGCCAGATTTTTCCGTATAATGCGCGATTCATTTGAATGCGCAGCAACGAGGCTTAACAATGTATGCAGTCATTAAAACCGGCGGTAAGCAGTATCGCATAACCCCCGGTGCAAAATTAAAAGTAGAGAAGTTACCTGGCGAAGTCGGTAGCAACGTTACCCTGGATAAAGTATTGGTAATGGCTGATGGCGACAAGGTCACCATCGGCGCGCCATTGATTGCAGGCGTTACGGTACCGGCTACAGTGATTTCACAAGGCCGTGGCGACAAGATAATGATTTTTAAATTCCGCCGCCGTAAGCACTATCGCAAAACGCAAGGCCATCGTCAAAGCTATACTGAAATTGAAATCGGCGACTTCGGTAGTGGCTCAGCTAAAGCTAAAGTTGCTCCAGTGAAAGCTGAAGCTGCACCGGAAAAAGTTGCAACAGTTAAAGCCGAAGCCGCTCCGGCGAAAGCCAAGGCACCAGTCAAGGCAAAAGCAGCTCCAGTTAAGGCAAAGGCTGCCTCAGTCAAGGCGAAGGCAGCCAAGTCAGCCAAAGCAGCTAAAAAGGAATAAAACATGGCACACAAAAAAGCAGGCGGGAGTTCCCGCAATGGTCGCGATTCACACTCACAACGATTGGGCGTTAAAGCCTTTGGTGAGGAAGTGGTTTCAGCAGGCAGCATTATTGTCCGCCAACGCGGCACCAAAATGCATCCTGGTGACAATGTAGGCATGGGCAAAGATCACACGCTATTTGCAAAGGTAAATGGTAAAGTGACATTTAGTGTTAAAGGCGCACTGCGTCGCACACTGGTCAATATCGTTCCAGTTTAAAAGCGAATTGCACTAATTAAAAAGCCCTGTCTTAGATAGGGCTTTTTTGTTTGTGGGTTTAATATTTACGTTTTACGAAAATTGTGCTTCTAAAATGTGCGAGCGATGCAAAATCAAACGCGCACGGAGCACAATGACGAATAGCAAATTTGAGTGCATTGGAGGATATGAGCACTGCGCAAGTTTAGGTTTGCGAGCGCAGCCATTTTAGATATGAAATTTATTGATGAAGCGACGATAAAGGTGTACGCTGGCGATGGCGGCAACGGCGTAGCCACGTTCCGACGCGAGAAATATGAGCCAATGGGCGGCCCCAGTGGCGGCGACGGCGCGCGCGGAGGTTCTATTTATGCAATCGCCGACCGCAATATCAACACCCTGGTTGATTACCGCTACACGCGTGTTTTTCGCGCGCAACGCGGCGAAAACGGACGCAGTGCCGATTGTTATGGCGCGCGCGGTGAAGATATGCTGCTTCGCGTACCGGTGGGTACGGTGATTTTAGATAAAAGCAGCGGGCAAATCATTGCTGATTTGGCCGAAGACGGTGAAAAAGTATTGCTGGCCAAAGGCGGTGCCCATGGCTTGGGCAATATCCATTTCAAATCCAGTGTCAACCGTGCGCCTCGTCAATGCACCAAAGGTGAGCCGGGCGAGGAGTTTGAGCTTTATCTGGAGCTAAAAGTATTGGCCGATGTGGGTCTGCTGGGTATGCCAAACGCAGGCAAATCAACCTTTATCCGCGCTGTATCTGCGGCCAAACCAAAAGTAGCCGATTACCCATTTACTACCCTGCGCCCTAATTTGGGCGTGGTGCGCGTAGATACCAACCGTAGTTTTGTGATTGCTGATGTACCGGGCCTGATTGAAGGCGCCGCAGAAGGCGCCGGTCTTGGGCACCAGTTTTTACGCCATTTACAGCGCACCCGACTTTTGTTGCATCTGGTGGATATTGCGCCGTTTGACGAGGCAACCAATCCGGTGAAAGAGGCGAAAGCGATTGTCCAAGAGCTGAAGAAATACGACGAAGAACTTTACAATAAGCCACGTTGGCTTGTGCTGAATAAAGTGGATATGCTGTCCGATGTGGAAACGCACGTGAGCAAGTTTGTAAAAGCGTTTGGCTGGAAGGATCGCGTTTTTGCCATTTCGGCAATCAATGGCATAGGCTGTAAAGAGCTGACTTATGCCCTCATGGAGCATCTTGAAAGCGCCAGAGCAGCAGAAGATAAATCAACAAAACAAAATGACGAACTCGGCAATGAATACCCAATCCCTAGTGCTTGATGCTAAATGCCTGGTGGTTAAAGTTGGCTCCAGCTTGGTCACCAATAACGGTGAGGGCCTGGATCGGGCTGCGATTGCCGCGTGGGTTGGGCAAATTGCCCGCCTGGTTAAAGAAAAAAAACAGGTCGTGCTGGTTTCCAGCGGCGCCGTGGCCGAGGGCATGCAGCGCCTGGGCTGGAAAAAACGCCCAACCGCAATCAATGAACTGCAAGCCGCAGCAGCAGTGGGCCAGATGGGCTTGGTGCAGATGTATGAATCCTGTTTTAGCGAGCATAGCCTGCACACCGCGCAGGTATTGCTCACGCATGACGACCTTACTGACCGTAAGCGCTACCTTAATGCCCGCAGTACGTTACGCACCCTGCTGGATTTGAAAGTCATCCCCATCATTAATGAGAATGACACGGTGGTGACCGATGAAATCCGCTTTGGCGACAACGACACACTGGCTTCCCTGGTGGCTAACCTGATTGAAGCCGATGTGCTGGTAATTTTGACCGACCAGCCTGGCCTGTACTCAGCCGACCCACGTAAAAATAAAGACGCAAAATTTATCCAACATGCCACCGCAGGGGCATTAGAACTGGAGAACATGGCGGGTGGTGTTGGCAGCACGATTGGTAGCGGCGGTATGCTGACCAAAGTGCTGGCTGCCAAGCGCGCAGCGCGCAGCGGTGCGCATACGGTGATTGCCTCAGGCCGTGAAAAAGATGTGCTGCTAAGGCTGGCAGCGGGTGAGCTATTGGGCACGCATTTGCACGCCGAACAAATCAAGACGCTTGCCAAAAAACAATGGCTGGCAGACCACTTGCGCCTTGGCGGCCAGGTAGTGCTGGATGCCGGCGCAATAAAAGCCTTGCTGGAAGACGGCAAAAGCCTGTTACCGATTGGCGTAACCACCGTGCAAGGCGAGTTTGAGCGCGGCGATGTGGTCGCTTGTGTGGATGCGGAAGGGCGCGAAATTGCACGTGGTCTGGTGAATTACAGTGCGGCAGAAACCGCGCGTATTTTGCGCCGTAAAAGCACGGAAATTGAAGCCATTCTTGGCTATGTGGATGCGGCAGAACTGATACACCGTGACAACCTGGTTTTACGTTAAAATTAGCGCCTAAAGACATCGGAGATAGCATGTCCAACAAACAGCCAAAGAAGCAAAAAACAGCTAATAAACCACTAGTTGCCATCATCATGGGCTCGGATAGTGATTGGCCGGTGATGAAGGCCGCTGCCCAGATATTGGCAGACTTTGGGGTTGAATATGACGCGCGCGTCGTGTCTGCTCACCGCACGCCAGATTTGATGTTCAAGTTTGCCGAAAATGCAGCCAAGGATGGCTTTCAGGTAATTATTGCCGGTGCCGGCGGTGCCGCGCACCTGCCCGGCATGGTGGCTTCCAAGACTACCTTGCCTGTGCTTGGCGTGCCCGTGCCTTCCAAGCATTTACAAGGGCAGGACTCTCTGCTTTCCATCGTACAAATGCCTAGGGGCATCCCGGTTGCCACCTTTGCCATTGGCGAAACAGGCGCAGCCAATGCCGGTTTGTTCGCGGTTTCGGTGCTGGCGAACCATGATGCGGCACTGGCAAAAAAACTTAACGCCTTTCGCGCTGCGCAGGTGGAAAAAGTTCACGCCATGCAGTTGCCGGAGCAACCTTGAGTTTAGATAAGACAATTCTCCCGCCCGCAATGCTGGGCATGTTAGGCGGCGGCCAGCTAGGCCGCTTTTTCGTGATCGCCGCGCATGAGATGGGCTACAAAGTGACAGTGCTGGACCCCGATAAAAACAGTCCAGCAGTCAAGATTGCCGACGTGTACCTGTGCGCTGCTTTTGACGATGCAAAGGCGCTGAGCGAAATGGCAAGCAGCTGTGAGGCAGTGACCACAGAGTTTGAGAATGTTCCGGCGGCGTCACTGGAATATCTTGCGCAAACCATCACGGTCAGGCCGTCCGCAAAAGCGGTAGCCATCGTGCAAAACCGTGTTTTGGAAAAAAACTTCTTGCGAGATGCGGGTTTCCCCGTCGTCCCCTATGCAGTTGTTCACGCCGCACAAGAGCTTCCGGAGTCCGGCAATACTCTATACCACGGCATTCTCAAGGTGGCGCGCTTTGGCTACGATGGCAAGGGGCAAGCTCGTGTCGCCAGCCTTGCAGAGGCGCAGGCCGCATTCGCTAGTTTTGGCAGTGAAGCGTGCGTACTGGAGCAAATGCTGACACTGGATTACGAGGTTTCCGTCATACTGGCTCGCGACGTCGAGGGTGACATTACTACTTTCCCCACTGCTGAAAACAGCCACTCAAACGGTATTCTTGATGTCAGTATTGCGCCGGCTCGCGCTCCTGAAGCGCTGCACGAAGAAGCCCATGAGCTGGCAATGGGCATTGCCGAGACGCTTGATTATGTCGGGGTGATGGCAGTCGAATTTTTTGTCAGTGAAGGCCGACTTTTTGTGAATGAGATTGCACCACGCCCTCACAACTCAGGCCATTACACGATAGACGCATGTGCCACCAACCAGTTCGAGCAGCAGGTGCGGGCTTTGGTCGGCTTGCCTCTGGGCGATCCACGCATGCATAGCTATGCGGTCATGGTGAATATACTGGGCGATATCTGGAAGGGTGGTGAGCCAGCCTGGAATAAGATTCTGGCGCATCCGCAATTAAAACTGCATCTTTATGGTAAACATGAGGCGCGTGCGGGCCGCAAAATGGGGCATTTCACCATGTTGGGCAAGGATGTTGAAACAGTCGTTGCGTTGGCGATGCAAGCGCGTCGCGAGCTTGGTATAGGGCTGGAGCAGAATTGGTGATGAGCGAGAAGAATAAAAAAGCCGCGATCTACGCGGCTTTTTTATAAGAAATTCTTAAGAACTTATGCCATTGCCTTGATTGCAGCGTTCAGGCGGCTTTTATGACGTGCAGCCTTGTTCTTGTGTATGATTTTTTTATCAGCGATACGGTCAATCACACTGACGTTTTCAGCGAAAGATGCAGCTGCTGCCTTCTTGTCACCGGCTTCTACAGCCTTGGTGATTTTCTTGACTGCAGAGCGCAGCATAGTGCGCAGGCTGGCGTTATGCGCATTTGTTTTTACTGCCTGACGAGCACGTTTTCTCGCCTGTATGGTGTTTGCCATGCTGAATCCTTGGTGAATAAATAATTCTAAGGCCGCGATTCTAGCCATAAACCACAATTAATGCAAGACAGAATGCGGCTTGCTTAAGACCGACATGTTAAAATGCCGCTTAAAATTTAAGCCGTCTTTTCTCTCTATTGCATAATATTAATTGATGAAGCCGCCAAAAGACCCATGAATCTCTTAAAAGCCCTGGCTACCGTTGGTAGCATGACTTTTCTCTCTCGCATATTGGGGTTCGTGCGTGATACGCTGATTGCGCGAGTATTCGGTGCAGGCCTTTATACTGACGCTTTTTTTGTGGCTTTCAAAATTCCCAATTTGTTACGTCGGCTGTTCGCAGAGGGTGCATTTTCCCAGGCTTTTGTGCCGGTGCTGGCAGAGTACAAGAATCGTCGTGGGCATGATGATACCCACGCCCTAATCAATCATGTTGCCACACTACTCGGCCTGGCACTCATGGTGGTCACGCTGCTAGGCATTCTTGCCGCGCCTCTTGTTGCTTATATCAGTGCGCCTGGCTTTGCAGCAGAGCCAGAAAAGTTAGCACTCACCATCGATATGCTGCGCATCATTTTCCCCTACATTTTCTTCATCTCGCTGGTGTCGTTGGCGGGCGGCGTACTCAATACTTATAATCGTTTTTCGGTGCCAGCTTTTACGCCGGTTTGGCTCAATCTCTCGTTCATTGTCGCCGCACTGTTTTTTGCCGATTATTTTAACCAGCCGATTATGGTGTTGGCGTGGGCAGTGTTTGTTGGCGGGGTGTTGCAGCTCGCTTTTCAGGTGCCGTTTCTGGTCAAAATTGGCCTCGTTCCAAAATTCAGTTTAAATCTGCATGACGAAGGTGTTTGGCGGATTCTGAAGCTCATGGGGCCAGCCGTATTCGGTGTTTCCATCTCGCAAATATCGCTTCTCATTAATACCATTTTTGCTTCGTTCCTGGCTTCCGGCAGCGTGTCCTGGCTGTATTATGCCGACCGTTTAATGGAGTTTCCCGCTGGCATGCTGGGCGTGGCGCTGGGGACGATTTTATTGCCAAGCTTGTCCAAATCGTTTGCTGATAAGGCCGACGGTGAATACTCCGAACTGCTGGATTGGGGCTTGCGCCTGACCTTTATCCTGGCCTTGCCTGCGGCTGTGGCGCTGGCTGTACTGGCTGTGCCGCTAGTCACTAGTTTGTTTCACTATGGGGCATTTACCGAGCATGATATGTGGATGACGCGGCAAGCCTTGATGGCTTACAGCCTGGGTTTGTTGGGTTTGATTCTGGTTAAAGTGCTGGCACCGGCTTTCTACTCACGGCAAAACATCAAGACCCCGGTGAAAATTGCAATTTTTACCCTATGCGCTACGCAGCTCATGAATATTGTTTTTGTGTTTGGAGTTGACCTTGAGCATGCCGGACTGGCACTTTCCATTGGTCTTGGCGCTTGCATCAATGCCGGGCTGCTGTATTACCATTTGCGCAAAGCTGATGTCTACAAGCCACAGCCGGGCTGGACTATGTTTATGCTTAAACTACTGGTCGCGGTAACGGCGATGGCCGCAGTTTTATATGTGGCTACAGGTTCGAGCGAGGCCTGGTTACAGTATAAGGTCGCACAAAAGCTACTGCATCTTGCCGGCTTGGTAGCACTTGGCGCCGTTACCAATTTTGGTGTTTTGTGGTTACTGGGTATACGCGTAAAAGATTTTATGCGGCGCGTCGTTGTTTAGCGAAATCATAGTTAAAGCAATGCAAGTTTTCCGTCATTTTCCTCAGCAAGTTGCGCACCCTGTCGCCCTCGCCATTGGTAATTTCGATGGCATGCATTTGGGCCATCAGGCTCTATTGAAAGGCCTCCTGGCAACTGCGCAGGCGAAAAATTTAAAGTCCGCAGTGATGACCTTAGAGCCGCATCCGCGTGAGTTTTTCACGCCAGACCAGGCGCCGACCAGGCTGACATCGTTACGAGAAAAACTGGAGTTGTTTGCTGAAGCGGGGGTTGAGCAAGTGTACGTTTGCCGTTTTACCAGCCGCTTTGCCAAGGTGACGGCTGAGGCTTTTATGCAGGATATTTTACGAGGCTCGCTCAATACACGTGCTGTGCTGGCGGGCGAGGATTTCCGGTTTGGTGCCGGACGTAAGGGCACAATTGCAGATTTTAAAACCGCCGGATTTGATTTGATCAGCCTACCCAATATTGAGCATGACGGCCAGCGCGTTTCCAGCACGGCAGTACGTAAGGCGCTCGCCACGGGCAATCTGGTCACGGCCGCTACATTGCTTGGCCGGTCTTACAGCATCAGTGGCAAGGTGGTGCATGGCGATAAATTAGGGCGTGAGCTGGGTTACCCCACTGCCAATGTGCACATCCGGCACGACAGGCCGCCGCTCCTAGGCATCTATGCGGTAAAATTGGAAGGCTTGGCGGGTGGTGAATTGCCGGGTGTAGCCAGTTTGGGTCTCAGGCCAACCGTGAAGCGTGACGGCAAACCCACGCTGGAAGTGCATTTGTTCGATTTTAATCAAGATATTTATGGTGCCCATGTGCGCGTAAAATTCTTGCACAAAATCCGCGACGAAATGAAGTTTGCCAATGTGGAAACGCTCAGGCAATGGATGATTGCCGATGAGCGGGTGGCAAGAGAATATTTTAGAAACTAATAAATTAAAAACTCAAAATGACAGACTATAAAAATACAAAATACAAATTAAACCTGCCCGAGACGCCCTTCCCCATGCGGGGCGACCTCGCCAAGCGCGAGCCTGCCTGGGTCAAGGCATGGCAGGATAAAAAGATCTACGAGCGTATTCGCAAAGCGCGCAAGGATTCTCCAAAAGGTAAGTTCATCCTGCATGACGGCCCACCGTATGCCAACGGTGACATTCATATCGGCCACGCAGTTAACAAGATTCTTAAGGACATCATTGTTAAAGCCAAAACCATGTCAGGCTTTGATGCGCCTTATGTGCCGGGCTGGGATTGCCACGGCCTGCCGATTGAATTGATGGTGGAAAAAACCCACGGCAAAGATATTCCGCCAGCCAAGTTCCGTGAGCTGTGCCGTACTTATGCTGCCGAGCAGATAGAGCGCCAGAAAGCCGATTTCATACGCTTGGGCGTGCTGGGCGATTGGGATCATTCCTACCTAACCATGGATTTCAAAACCGAAGCCGACATCATGCGTGCCCTCGGCAAGATTTATGAAAATGGCTATGTGTATCAAGGCAGCAAGCCGGTGCACTGGTGCGTGGATTGCGGCTCTGCGTTGGCTGAGGCTGAAGTTGAATACGAGGACAAGGATTCACCGGCAATTGATGTCAAGTTTGAAGTGGTAGATAGAAAGGATTTTTGGAACAAGGTAACAGGCCGAGTTTTTGCCGATGGTGAAAGAATTCCACTCTCAGTTCGGCGTGGTGATGAAAGTAAGCCAGTTTATTTTGTTGTCTGGACCACTACTCCTTGGACGTTGCCAGCTAACGAGGCGGTATGCCTTAATCCAGAAATGGATTACGAGATAATTCAAACTTCCGATCAATATATTGTGCTGGCTAGAGATTTACGTGATGCAGCTCTAAAGAGATATGGGTTAGACCATTTAGCTGACAGTAGCATTAATATATTTACTAATTTCTTAGGTACGAATTTGGAGAAAGTTGTTTTACAACATCCATTTTACCTAGAACGTAAAGTACCAATAATTCTTGGTGAACATGTAACCGCTGAAGCAGGCACTGGTGCCGTTCACACTGCTCCAGCGCACGGTCTGGACGATTATGCGGTCGGTATGCGTTACAACTTGCCGGTGGATAACCCCGTTGGGGACGACGGCAAGTTTTACGCAAAGATTCCACTGGTCGGCGGGCAGAGTGTATGGGATGCAAACAAGACCATCATCGAAGCGCTCGCCGCCAGCGGTAATCTCATGGCTCCAGCAGCACGTATCACCCATAGCTATCCGCATTGCTGGCGTCATAGGACACCAGTGATTTTCCGCGCGACGCATCAATGGTTCATCGGTATGGATCTTGAAACTGATAAATGGTATATGGGTGAAAAAATAGGTAAAGAAACGTTGCGAGACGTTGCTGAATATGCAGTTGGTCGCACTGAATTCTTCCCAGCATGGGGACAAGCACGGCTCGAAGCCATGATCAAGAACCGCCCTGACTGGTGCATCTCGCGCCAACGTAACTGGGGTGTGCCGATGCCGCTGTTTGTGCATAAAGAAACCGGCGAACCACATCCGGATACTTTGGCGTTGCTGGAAAAAGTTGCGTTACTGGTAGAGAAACAAGGCATTGAAGCCTGGTTTGGTTTGGATATTAAACACTTCCCAGAAGTGGACGCCACAAAGTATAAAAAGGTTACCGATACACTGGATGTTTGGTTTGATTCCGGCGTAACACACGCAACCGTGCTCAAGCAACGTTCAGAACTGCAATTTCCGGCGAGCTTGTATCTGGAAGGCTCTGACCAGCATCGTGGCTGGTTCCAAAGTTCGCTACTAACTGGCTGTGCCATTGAAGGCCGTGCGCCGTATGAGGCCTTGTTAACGCATGGCTTTGTGGTGGATGGCAGTGGCAAGAAGATGAGCAAATCCAAGGGCAATGTGGTTGCGCCACAAAAGGTGATGGATACTTATGGTGCAGACATCTTGCGCCTCTGGGTCGCCTCTACCGATTACTCTGGCGAGCTGACGATCTCTGATGAAATTCTGAAACGTGTAGCAGAAAGCTATCGCCGCATCCGTAATACGCTGCGTTTCCTGTTGGCAAACCTGGCGGACTTTGATGCTGCGAAAGATATGCTGCCGGTTGAACAGTGGTTGGAAATAGACCGTTACGCACTGGTGCTTGTGCAAGATTTACAAAATGAAGTCCGCGCAGATTATGAAAATTACGATTTTCATCTTGCCGTGCAGAAGTTGCATCACTTTTGCTCGGAGGAACTCGGCGCATTTTATCTAGATATCCTGAAGGATAGGCTTTACACCGCTGGAGAGGTATCTCAAGCCCGCCGCTCTGCTCAAACTGTTTTGTGGCACATCATGCAATCATTAACCAAGCTCTTTGCACCAATAATATCCTTCACTGCAGATGAGGCTTGGAACTTGGTTACAAACGATCCTGATGATCATGTTTTACTTCATGGGTGGCACGCGTTTCCAGAAGTTAACAATCAAGTTGCGCTACATATTCGCTGGAGTAATTTGCGCAAAATTCGTTCTGTTACCCTGAAATTTCTTGAAGACCTCCGGACGGAAGGCAAGATTGGATCATCCTTGCAAGCTGAAGTTGATATAAGCGTGGGTGAAAGTACCTATGATTCTTTAAAAGAAATTGGTGAAGATCTGCGTTTTGTGCTGATAACATCAAAAGCAACTTTACACGCAGCTTCTGAACTTAACAGTTCATCGTCCTCGGATTTGGAAAATATAGGCGTTTTGGCCGTAGCTTCGATACACTCCAAATGCGACCGTTGCTGGCACTACCGCGCTGATGTCGGCTCTCACGCAGACCATCCAACCATTTGTGGCCGTTGCGTGAGCAATCTGTTTGATACTGGCGAGCCCAGAAAATATGCTTAAATCTTCTAAGTTCGTCATTCCCGCGTAGGCGGGAATCCAGGCAACCATCATGCTTAGCGCTATAGATGTTATACGCATCACTACTGTTCGACTTAGACTGGATTCCCGCCTACGCGGGAATGGTGGTGTGTGATGACGGCTTCTTTTTATCGCTGGCTTGGCATCAGTGCGGTTGTTATTGCGTTAGACCTGTACACCAAACACTTGGTAACAGCTGCTTTTGCTTATAGTGAGCACTTACAAATCACGTCATTTTTTGATTTGGTTTTATTCCATAACGAAGGCGCGGCATTTAGTTTTCTCAGCAATGCTGGCGGTTGGCAGCGGATTTTCTTTAGTGTAGTTGCGCTGATTGCTTCAGTGGTGATTGTTTATCTATTACGTAAATACTCAAATCAGAAACTCTTTTGTTTTGCGTTGGCTCTGGTTTTAGGCGGGGCGCTGGGCAATCTGTACGATCGCCTTACCTTGGGCTATGTGGTGGACTTCCTGTATTTCCACTACCAGGATTACTATTGGCCAGCTTTCAATGTGGCAGATTCGGCTATTAGCTGCGGGGTTGCCCTGCTTCTACTGGATAGTTTTAAAAAATCCACTAATGAGAGTTGAGCTCAAAGTTTGGGGCAGGTAATATAGGCGCATGTTTAAGCGAGCACACAATAAAGCTGTTAGTTGGATTGCCATTGCTGCAATGCTCTTTGCATCGCTTGCACCCGGCATCTCTCACGCATTTGCAGCAAAAAATGCATCACAAACACTCTGGCAGGAGCTTTGTACCGCGCAAGGCACTAAACTGATTGCCAGCAATGTGGCTGGTCAATCTGATGCGTCCACACAAAGCAAGCCAGTGCAAAGTGACATTGGCATGCATTTCGAGCATTGCCCGTATTGTTCCAGCCACGCAGGCTCCGTGGGTCTACCATCAGCGTCTATTGCAGTATTTTTGGCAGCACTCAATTCGCATCAAGCAATTGAGATTTACGATTCCCCAGTAGTACAGCGTT